>JAHBWE010000015.1 GCA_019637155.1 Labilithrix sp.
CGGCTCCGCCGGTCGCGCCGGCGGTCGTGGTCGATCCGGGCCAGCCCGCCGGGGTCACGAGCCATCCGACCAGCGCGATCAAGAGCGCGCAGACGGTGACGATCGCGGACGCGGTCACGACGAAGCCGCCCTTCGCCGCCGCCGCCGCGCCCGCGGCCTTGGTCGCGCTCGTCGCGGTCGCGGTCGCGGTCGCGGTCGCGGCGGCGGCCGCCTTGGGGGAGGCGACGAGCGCGACGACCCCGGCGGTGAACGCCGCCGTCGGCGCGCTCCGGCCGACCGCGCTCGCGAACCGCTCGAGCACCGACTCCTTCAGCGTCGCGCGCGCGCGCTCGAGGCGCTTCTTGATGTCGCGGGACAGAGTTCCTGTCAGGGTGAGTCAGAATTGCTGTCAGTGCCGCCGCCGCCGCGTGAGTCAGAATTCATGTCAGTAGTGTCGGGGTCACGATGCGAAGGGCCGGGGTCGGGCGCCTGTCGGGGCGCCTGTCGGTCGTGGTGCGTCGCGACCCGCTTACCCGGACTCGTTGACGTGCCGCGCGCGATGCTGCCCTCGCGGCTGACGGAGACCGGCTCGATTGAGCAGGAGGCGCACGTACCGCGCTGTGATGCGCAGTTGCACAGCGATCTGCCGATTCGAGACGCCCTCGCTGTGTAGCTCGTACACGCGCCGCTTCTGGAGTTTCGTCCTTGTCCCGCGCGGCAGAGAAAACCGCTCGCCCCCAAACGCCGCGCACACCTTCGACCAGGCTGTTTCACCAAGAACCTCGGCCCACGGATGCGAGGCGCTGGCGGTTGGTTTGCGCGGGATATGAGCGTCGACACCGCCGCACGCATCTGTAAGCTTCAACGTCAGCTCCGGCCCGATCAGGTCCGACAGGGCAAGCATCGAGTCGGGCCATGTGTCGCGATCCGGAATCGCGACGTGTTCAACCGCACGTGGCGGGGGCCGACTCTTCATCGAAACCTCAACGCGCCCAAGCGCGTCCCGGCAACCGCTTCGCGGATCATCGCCCCGCCTAGCGAGCCAGCGCGGCGAAGGAACTGCTCGGTGGTTCGGACTGCTTGGCTGGTAGATACGAAGACGTCGTGCCGTCGAAGGTCAGCGATGAAGAGCGATGACGCCGCAGCGACGGTCTCCGCCCCGAGCTCGTCGTCGGCGGTGAAGTCACGGACGGTCGCCCAGTCCTTGCCTAGCAGTCTGACGACGTATCCGTAGGCCTCAGCGGGAGAGACGTCACGCCCGGCCGCACGCGCCTTCTTGCGGTATCGCTCCGACGCGAGCGCTACGTCGGTCACGTGCTCGACGGCGTCCTCGATGCGGATGTCGATGCCCTTCAGTCGCTGCGCGACTTGATAGAGCTGCGCTTGGCGCTCGATCCTGTCATGGTCCAGTTCCGGGTTCTCATTGCCGTACGCCTTGCCTGCCCGGACAGGAACCGCGTCCACGGCGTCGGCCTCTATGAATCGGTCATAGACCGTCCCGTCGTCTCCAAGCTCGGGCACGACGATAGCGAACGGCTGGTTCGCCATCTTCGAAGGCGGAACGACGATCGGCGCGCGCCATCCCTGCGCGGAAGCCCCTTCCCTCGGGAGCAGCCTCTCCTCGACGAAGTAGGCCGTCGGGGCGAAGCGGCGGAGGAAGATGCCGAACGCTCGAAGGTCCGCTCCGACGGCATGCACCGCTTCGACGAAGGATGGCGCGCCATCTTCGACGAAGGCCACCGCACGCAGGCCCTTCACGGCCGGAGCCGCCGCGCCGAGGAAGCCCACGTGCTTCAAGTACCACCGACCCGGATGCGGATTGGCGAACGCGTCGGGTGTAAAGAAGGAGGCCGAGACCTTGGTGTATCGCCCCTCGCGAACCGCTTCGACGAAGTCATGATTCAAGCGCCCGACCTCGGCCACGAGGACGTTGCCGCTCCGTTCGAGCGACTCGACCCGCCCGTAGGTCGGTGTGTCATCGTGCGGATGCCCGATGACAATCGGCGCCTCGCGAAGACGAGGCTCGTAGGCGAGCGCCGCGGCATCGAGATCAGCAGTCGACAGATCGACGACCTCCCCATTCGACGCGGTCTGCGGTCCGGCGCGAAATATTTCGACGCGCGCCGTCACACCCAGCGCCCGAACGCAAAGGTGATCGCGGTCACGATTGCATAGTGGCTCGGCTCGCTCTGCGCTGCGCCACGGGTCGCGGCCGCGAATTCATCCTTCGCAGCTTGATGCGCGCGTGCATCGAGCGACTCCACGGACGGACATCGCGCCAGAGGGGCTGCGATGCCTGCGCGCGCGCACGCATCACGAACACGCTCGGCGTGCTGCGCGTGCTCGTCGAGCATCGAGCGATGCTCGACGAACGCGCGAACGAGCTGACGGCGTGCCTGCACCATCTTCGCGCCGATCGCTTCCTCGCGCGCCCGGAAGTCGCTCGTGAGCTGAGCGACCTCGAGCGCTGCCGAGTAGCGCGCGAGCGCCGATTCAGCGGCGCTAAGGCATCGCTCCGCATCACGGACCCGATTGGTCGCGGCGTCGAGCTTGGGCGTCAGGAGTCGGCGCGCGCGCTGCAGGTCGGCGTTCGCGCCGCGCTCCGCATCCTGCGCCTTGAGCACTTCGGCCCGCTTCGTCGGATCGGCATCGAATGCCGACTCCGCCTTGCTCGTCTGCGCCTGCACCTTCGCGAAGTCCGACTCCGCCGCAGTCAGCTCCGACGCGATGGCGTCCCTCGCAGCCATCGCTGTCGACAGGGATTCTCTCGCCGCGTCAACCTCACCCTTCCCACCCGCGGCGACGGAGCCAAGAACATCTCGGTTCTGCTCCGCGGCTCGGAGTTGCGAGTCCGCGCGGTCCACTTCCGCTTTCGCTCGGAGGACCGTCTCGCGCGCGTTCTCGCAGGCACGACTCAACGAGGAGAATCGTTCCGCGTCACGCTGCGGCACCTTGCGTTCCTCAGCCAGCTCGGCATCGCACGCAGCGGCGTGGGCGAGGGCATCCTCGTGGCGCGTCTCTGCCGCGGCGAGTTCACCCGCGGCAACGCCCACCGCAGCCGCGAGAAAGGCGTAGATTGGATTCCCTTCGGACTTCTGCTTCCGCGAGCTCGTGAACGCGAAGATCGAGACGTCGACGGTCCCGGTCTACGACGACGAGGGGAAGGAGATCGGCGTCGAGCCCGCCGACGCGGCCCACAAGGAGATGATGAAGGAGTTCGCGGGCTACTACTTCCAGAGCTACACCGACGACGGCGACCCGCGCCCCGCCGACGTGTCCGAGCTCCGCGGCTTCCTCGTCAGCGGCAGCGGCATCCGCATCGACCTCGCGAACATGCTCCCGCACGTCTTCGGCGGGATGGACGCCTCGTACGAGCTCACCTGGGCCGATCTCTCCGGCGCCGGCGTCCTCCGCACGGACACGGACCTCATCGCGCGCACCAAGGCCGCCCGCCCGCAGCAGCCGCCGGAGCCCGACGCGACGAACTGAACGTCACTCCCCGAGCGCGACGGGGCCGCCCGTGTCGACCAGGGAGGTGAAGAGCTTCATCCGCTCGGCGAGGTCCCTCGGCGTCACGTCGAGGAGGCGCTTCGGGCCGATGCCCTCGACGCAGAAGGAGCCGAGCGCGGAGCCGAAGTAGATCGCACGGCGGATCGTCTGGTGGTCGACCTCGCCCGCGCGCGCGATGTAGCCGAGGAGGCCGCCGGCGAAGGAGTCGCCCGCGCCGGTCGGGTCGAGCACCTCCTCGAGCGGGTAGGCGGGGGCGAAGAACATCCCCGCCGCGTCGAAGTAGAGCGCGCCGTGCTCGCCGCGCTTGATGATGAGGCGGGAGGGGCCGCGCTTCCGGATGTCCGCCGCCGCCTTCACGATGTTGTGGATGCCGGTGAGGTCGCGCGCCTCCTCGTCGTTGATGACGAGCATGTCGACCTTCTTCAGGACCTCACCGAGGAGCTTGGGCTCGCCCGTGATCCAGAAGTTCATCGTGTCCGCCATCACGAGCTTCGGCTTCTCGATCTGGGCGAGCACCTCGAGCTGGAGCGCGGGGTGGATGTTGCCGAGCAGCACGAACGGCGTCGCGCGGAACTGCGGCGGGATCTTCGGGCGGAAGTCGGCGAAGACGTTGAGCTGCGTGTCGAGCGTCGTGCGGCTCGCGAGGTCGGGCGAGTAGCGGCCGCGCCAGCGGAACGTCTTGCCGTCGGCGTGCTCCACCCCCGCGGTGTCGACGCCGCGCCGCTTCAGGTCCTCGAGCACGGCGCCGGGGAAGTCGTTGCCGACGACGCCGACGAGGCGGACCGGCGTGAGGAGCGACGCCGTGATCGACGAGTACGTCGCCGCGCCGCCGAGGACGTCGTTGAACACGCCCGTAGGCATCTCGAGGTCGTCGAACGCGAGGGACCCGACGATGAGCGCAGACTCTTTCTTCATGTTGTGCCGAGTCTCTTACTAGAGGTCCATGAGCCAGGAAAGGCGCGCGCGGGCCTCGGGCGACACCGCCGTACCGGCCGTCATCACCGCGCCGCGCGAAGCTTGGTGCGCGATGCTCTTCGTCGGGTCCGGGAGCATGCCGGCGAGGGCGACGAGGGTCTTCTTCGCGAGCACGACGTTGCCCTTCATCGTGGCGACGACCTGCTCGACCGTCACCGCGTCGTGGTGCTCGTGCCAGCAGTCGTAGTCGGTCGCGAGCGCGAGGGTCGCGAACGGCAGCTCCGCCTCGCGCGCGAGCTTCGCCTCCGGCATCGAGGTCATCCCGATCACGCTGACGCCCCACGTCCGGTAGACGCGGCTCTCCGCGCGGGTCGAGAACTGCGGGCCCTCCATGCAGATGTACGTGCCGCCGCGGTGGACCTTCGCGCCGGCCTTGTCGGCGGCGTCGGCGACGGCCGGGCCCATGAGCTTGCAGACCGGGTCCGCGAACGGGACGTGCCCCGCGACGCCGTCCTCGAAGAACGTCGTGATGCGCCGCTTCGTGAGGTCGATGAACTGGTCCGGCACGACGAGGTGGCCGGGCGCGATCTCCTCCTTCATCGATCCGACCGCGCTCACGCTCACGAGGTGCGTCGCGCCCGCCTTCTTCAGCGCGCACACGTTCGCGCGGAAGTTGATCTGATGCGGCGGGATGCGGTGGCCGCGGCCGTGCCGCGGGAGGAAGAGGATCTGCGTCCCGTTCTCGAAGGTGCCCATCACGAGCACGTCGCTCGGCTTGCCGTAGGGCGTGTCGACGTCGAGCTCCTGCACGTCGCGGAGGCCCTCCATCTCGTAGAGGCCGCTCCCGCCGAGGACACCGAGGGTGTAGTTCGTCATGGCTTCTGCACTTTCCAGACTTCGCCGTTGTTCCAGTTGACCCAGTAGACGTACGTCGCGTCGGCGGTGATGCCGCTCGGCGCGCCGACGCCGCGCCAGAGGATCTTCGGGTCCGTGCAGCAGCCGTCGACGGGGCACATCGCGATCGAGCCGCCGAAGTAGGGGAAGTACGGATCGCCGAGGTTCGTCCAGTAGAGGCGGCTCCCTTCGAGGTAGATGCCGTGCGGACGATAGACGCCGCCGTCGGTGCCGGCGCCGTAGGAGCACTCGGTCGTGCCGGTGCGCGTCATCCGCCGGAGCTCGCCGCCTTGTTCGCCGGCGATGCCGTCGTCGAAGAACGCGGCGATGACGGAGCTCCCCGTCGTCGTCACGTTGCCGGGGCCGCCGAGGCGGGCGAACGTGCTGTACTCGGCGATCGCCGTCCCTTGCGTCCCGAGCGCGTTGATCTTCCCGAGGATGGTGCGGCCGACCGCGGTCGCGCTGTAGAACGTGTCGTTCGCGTCGACGTGGATGAAGTCCGGCCCGTTGACGACGTTGAGGTCGATCGGCGCGCCGCCCGCGTCGGGTCCGCCGTCGGGGACCCACTTGTGGAGGCGGCTGTTGTAGTCGGCGTAATAGAGGACGCCGTCGTGGGCGGCGATCGCGAGCGGGTTGTCGGCGATCTCGACGAGGTGCGGCGTGCACGTGTCGGCGGTCTCCGCGTCCGCGAGATCGCAGTACCAGAGGCCGCCGTTCCGACCGGCGTCGTCGTACACGTAGTCGTAGACGAGGAAATAGAGGCGATCGCCGACGATGACCGGCGCCTGCGTGTACTGGAAGCTCACGATCTGGACGGGGTTGCCGCTCGTCTTCGAGATCCGCCAGATCCCGTACTCCGTCGACGGGTAGCTCGACGCGGCGAAGAGCCAGTCGCCGTGCTCGACGACGTAGCGGAAGCTCGCCGCCGGGACGCTCGCGATCGGGATTGCGTCGCAGGTGCCCATCGTGCACTGCGAGGGGCCGAGGCAGACGTTGCCGCACACGCCGCAGTTGTTCTTGTCGGTCGCGACCTTCGAGAGGTCGCACGTCGCGGAGTCGATCTCGAGCGCCGCGTCCGCGTCGGTGCCCGCGTCGTCCGGCGGCTCCGACACGTCGGGGACGGTGCTGTCCGTCACCGGCGTCGCGTCGACGACGACGTTTCCGTCGGCCGTGTTGCCGTCAGCGCCGGCGTCGGCGTCGGGCTCGGGCTCCTCGAACGAGAGGTCGGGCACGCCGATGAGGCCGGCGCAGCCGGTGAGGACGCTGAGGAGGAAGAAGAGCCGGGTGCGTTTCATCAGAACGCTCCGAGGACGGTGAGGCCGGCGCTGTTCGGGCCGGCGTTGGGGGCGACGTGGAGGCCGGTCCGCTTCGACGGCGCGGTGAAGACGAGCACGGCCCCGGCCGCGAGGCCGACGCCGCCGACGATGAACCCTGCGGTCGAGACCGCCCCGAGCGTGCGCGCGGAGTCGGCCGCGTCGACCGCGCTCCGGGACGAGCATCCGCCGTCGGTCGGGCAGACGTCCTTGGCGTCGCTGGCCTTGCCGATCGCCATGAGCCCGGTGACGGTGCCGACCGCGAGCCCGGCCACGCCGACGCCGCCGACGATGAAGCCGAGGGTGCGGCGCGAGCTGCCGCGCGGCTCGGGCGGCGGGGCGGGCGGAGGAAGCGGAGGCGTCACCGCGGGCGGCGGGACCGGCTCGGACGGCGGGGCCGGCTCGGGCTCCGGCTCCGCCTCGAGGCGCGGGATCGTGAGCTCCACGGTTTCGCCGTCTTTCACGATCGTCGCGGACGTGTGGAACGGCTTGTGGCCGGGCGCCTTCGCCTCGATCGGGTGGGCGCCGACGTCGACCGGGATCGACACGCCCCAGATCGCCTTCGCGACCGCGACGCCGTCGCGCGTGACCTCGATCTTCGCGTGGTTCGAGGGATCGACCTTGATCGTCAGCCGCGCGAGCTTCGGCTCGAGCGCCGCCGCGCGCTCCTTCGCGAGCTTCTCCCAGTCCTTCTTGTTGAGCGCCTGCGCCGCGCTCGCGGCCTCCTTGTAGGTGGCCCACGCGCTCGCGGACTGTTTGTTCTTCTCGTAGCAGTTCGCGAGGTGGATCATCGTCCCGGCGCCGCGATCGAGGCGGTTCGACTCCGCGAAGATCGGGCACGCCTCGGCGTACCGCCCCTGCGCGGCGAGCTTCTTCGCCTCGTCGAACAACGTCTCGGCCGCGACCTCGTTGCCCGCGTGCGCGACGCGGGGAGCGAAGACGAGACCGAGCACGAGACATACCGCGCCGAGCTGCTGAGGCCGCATGGCGCGTCATCCTAGCCGAAGCGCGGTAGCGCGCCCGCGCGATCAGCGCCGGCCGATTCCGTCGAGGTCGTCGGGCTTCGGCGCGGGAGGAGGCGGCCTCGGCGCGGCGGGGACGGCCGACTTCACCGCCGGCGGCGGCGTGGGCTTTCGCTCCTCGGGCAGCGCGCTCGCGGCGGGCGGCTCCGTCACCGGCGGCGCGGCGGGCGTGACGGCGGGCGGGAGGTCCTTCCGTCCCGGCGGCAGCGGATTGTCGTTCCCGGCGGAGATCGGCGGCGGCGGCGTCTTTCGATCCGGCCGGCCGGTGAACATCACGATCCCGGCGGAGACGACGAGGCCCGCCGCGATCGCCGCCGCGCCGATGACGAAGTAGGGCGAGCGCGCGACGAGGGCGGGCTTCGGGGAGACGGGGATGGTCGAGAGCGGCTGCACCGCGGTCTCGCCCCACGCGACCGAGGTCCCTTGCGCCTTGACCGGTCCGGACGGGCGGTTCTCGGCCGCGGGGAGCGCGCCGGAGCTCGGGCTGACGAGCGGGAGCACCACCGGGCCGCTCCCGGGGACGGAGCCGGGCGGCAGCGGCGCGGTCGCGGCGAGCACGTTGGTGCGGTTCGAGCTCACCGCGCGGATGCGGTCGGTCGCGGACGTCTGCGTGAGGCCGTGGAACGGCTCGAGCGCCTGCACGAGCTCGAGGACGCTCTGGTAGCGGTGCTCGGGCTGCTTCGCGAGGCAGCGATCGATGACGGCCTCGAGCCCCTCCGGCACCTCCGGCCGGTGCGAGCGGATCGACGGATGGCGCTCGGTCACGACGACGAGCACGAGCTCGGTGACGGTCTCGGCGTAGAAGGGGATGCGGCCGGTGAGGAGCTCGTAGAGGATGACGCCGAGCGCCCAGATGTCGGTGCGCGCGTCGACGTTGCGCGCGGAGCGCAGCTGCTCCGGCGACATGTAGCTCGGCGATCCGATGATCTCGGTCGTCTTCGTGAGCTGCATCTCTCCGGGCGTCGAGGGGTCGACCTTCGAGATGCCGAAGTCGAGGACCTTCACGAGCGGCTTGCCCGCGACCGAGCGCGTGAGGAAGAGGTTCTTCGGCTTGAGGTCGCGATGGACGATGCCGGCGGCGTGCGCCTCCGCGATCGCCTCGCAGGCCTGGAGCACGTAGTCGACCGCCTCCGTGACGGTGGGGAGCGTCGGGCCCTCGCAGACGTCGCCGAGGTCTTGACCCTCGAGGCGCTCCATCACGATGTAGGGGCGACCGTCCTCGAGCGTGCCGACGTCGAAGACGCGGGCGACGTGCTCGCTCCGCAGGCTGACCGCGGCGCGCGCCTCGCGCATGAAGCGGCCGACCACGTCGGTGTGGTCGAGCGCGACGGAGCGGAGCAGCTTGATCGCGACGTTGGTGTTGAGCCCCTCGTGGCGCGCGGCGAGGACGACGCCCATGCCGCCGGAGCCGATCATGCGCTCGACGCGGTATTTCCCGGCGAGGAGCTCGCCGCCGGAGAAGGTGGGCTGCGTCGTGTCCTGCATCCGATCACGGGAGAGTATCGGTCGGGCCGAGGGGCGTCGAGCGCGGTGGTATGCTCGGCGAACGCTGCATGCGGCCGGAGCTATTCCGCCTCTTCGACGTCGGGTTCCCGTCGTACTTCGTCCTCCTCTTGTCGGGCTTCGTGTTCGCGACGGGCCTCGGCGTGCTCTGGGCGCGGCGCATCGGGCTGAACCCCGACGTGATCGTCGACCTCGGGCTCGCGATGCTCCTCGCCGGCGTCGTCGGCTCGCGCATCCTGCACGTGCTCGCGGACGGTCACTTCATGGAGTACGTGCACCTCTGCACGGACCCGAGCCAGGTCGACTGGCCGTTCGACAAGGCGGAGTGCGTCTCGCCCGTGTACGACGGCGTCTGGGACGCGACGCGCGGCGTCTGCCATCCGAAGGAGAGCGACTGCTTCGCGTGGGCGAAGTTCTGGGCCGGCGGCCTCACGTATTACGGCGGCTTCATCGGCGCGACGGTGGCGGCGGTGTTCCTCCTCCGGCGCGATCGCTTCCCGTTCTGGAAGGCGGCGGACATGGCGGGGTTCGCGATCCCGATCGGGCTCGGCTTCGGCCGGATGGGGTGCCTCCTCGCGGGCTGCTGCTTCGGCGCGACGACCTCGCTGCCGTGGGGGCTCTCGTTCCCGCCGCGGAGCCCGGCGAGCGACGCGCAGGCGAAGGCGAACATATTGCAGAGTGCACGCATGTGGAGCGCGCCGGTCCATCCGACGCAGATCTACGAGTCGGCGCTCTCGCTCCTCGTCGCGGTGGTGTGTCTCTACGTCGTGCTCCCGCGGAAGCGCTACGACGGGCAGGTCTTCGCGGCGTCGCTCGTGCTCTACGCTTGCGCTCGCTTCGCGTGCGAGGTGCTGCGGCGCGACGATCGCGGCGGCTTCCTCGGTCTCTCGACGTCGCAGCTCATCGGTCTCGGCCTCATCGCGGCGGCCGCGGTCATCCACGTCGTGCGTGGCAAGCGCGCGCGTGGGACGATTTCGCCCAGCGCGGCGACGTGAGCGTGCGCCGGCGCCGCCGCCTCTCGGGAGCGGAACGAGGCTTGCTCCGTGCTCGAGCATGAACATCACGCCCACGTCCGAGCGCGGCAGCGAGGACCCGAGCCCGACCGGCCCCGAAGGCGAACGTGTCGGCGACGACGACGCTCGCGACGAGGGCGACGACGCGCCGAAGAAGTCGAACAAGGAGCTCGAGCCGATCCCAGGCCCGGGCGCGCCGCTCGTCCCCGATCACCCGACGATCGACTCGAACCCGATCGACCCACGGGTGTTTTGAGTCCCCGCCGGGGGATGCTCCGCGCGCGGGCGCGCGCTCCGCCGCCCCCGGACCCCCCGAGAGGCGGGTCTTGAGGGTCAGGCGCGGGCTTGCGGGAGGGCGGCCTCCGAGGTCGTGACGATGTCGGTGGCGATGACGCTGTCGAGGACGGCGCGGACGACGTCGGCGTCGTTGGCGCTGCGGATGTGGACGGCGACGAGGATGCTGCCGATGGTGCTCTTGCCCTCGTAGTACTTGGCCTCGATCTCGGGGACGGTCGCGCCGAGCATCGCGCCGGCGACGCCGACGACGAAGCCGCCGACCGCGGCGCCGGCGAGCGCGGCGAGGAGGGGCCCGAGCTCGCCGACCGCGCGCAGCGAAGGGAAGAGGCCGGCGAGCGAGAGGGCGAGGCCGAGCGTCGCGCCGAGCATCGCGCCGAAGCCGATGCCCATGAGCGCGCCTTCCGGCGCCTTGGTGTTCGCCTCGAAGCCGAAGTCGTGATCGCCGTGACGGTCGGGATAGAGGACGGAGACGTCCCGCGGCGAGATGCCCGACTCGGCGAGCCGCCGCACGGCCTGGTCGGCCTGAAGAGGAGTGTCGACGATGCCCATGACGACGCGCTTCATACCGCTCCCTCGAAGCAGCGCGCGTGCCGGATCGATCCGATCACGAGGGAGGATCCGAGGATCTGTAAAGATCCGCAGTTCTACCTCCACCCTCATGATCCCACATGGGCCGGCTCGAGCAATTTCCATTGGTTAGACGTGTCGGGGTGGGTGGTCCGATGTGTGCTGATAGCTCGGGCACACGTCCACGGAGGTTCTTGAACATGGTCTCTCGTCGTCTCCTCGCCCTGCTCCTCGTCGCTTCTTCTGGCTGCATCGCGGTCGCTGGCTGCTCCGCGGAGACCGACGACGACACGGCGACGGACGACGGCGCCGACGACGGCATCCCGGGCGACGGGTCCTCGGAAGACGAGGTCGTCGGCGAGCGCCAGCTGAACGGCTCGGAGCTCCCGGCGAAGACCGTGTCGCTCACGTTCGACGACGGCCCCGGGCCGCGCACGCAGGAGCTCGCCGAGTACCTCGCGTCGGAGGGGATCCCCGCCGCCTTCTTCATCAACGGCAAGAACGCGCCGGGCCGCCAGAAGGCGCTCCAGGCGATCGTCGACAACGGCCACGAGCTCGCGAACCACACGCACAACCATCTCCAGCTCACCTCGCAGTCGAGCGCCAAGGTCGTCGCCGAGGTCCAGCTCACCGACGACGTCATCAAGCAGTACCAGCCGCGCGGTCCGTGGTTCATCCGCGCTCCGTTCGGTGCGTGGAACGGCAGCGTCGCGCGCTCGATCAACAACAGCGCGATGAGCAAGTACGTCGGCTCGATCTTCTGGAACGAGGGCGGCGCGCTCACCTCGAACGCGGCGGCCGACTGGGACTGCTGGGGCAAGGGCGTCAGCGTCCAGCGCTGCGGCGACCTCTACCTCCAGGAGATCAAGCGCAACGGGAAGGGCATCGTCCTCTTCCACGACATCCACGGCAAGACGGTCGACATGATGAAGCAGGTCGTCGTCCCCGGCCTCAAGGCCGCGGGCTTCAAGTTCGCGCGGCTCCAGGACGTGCCGTCGATCAAGCGCGCGATGGGCGCCGCCGGCGGCCCGCCCGCGGCGGCCAACGAGTGCGCGAGCGCCACGCTCGGCCGCAACGTGAAGGAGAACGTCTGCGTGCAGTCGCGCACGGACGAGAAGTGGTACCGCTGCGTGGACGGCGAGTGGGCGCGCTCCGAGGCCGGCGACGCGCGCTGCACCGCCCGCCACCCGCTCTGATGGCGGCGAGGAAATCTCCGAAGAACCCCGACGAAGCGAAGCTCCGCGCGCTGGGCCTCTCGTTCCCCGAGACGACCGAGGACTTTCCGTGGGGCCACCGCGCGCTGAAGGTGAAGGGCAAGGCCTTCTGCTTCATGGGCACCGGCGCCGAGGCGGGCTCCGACAGCGACGACTTCTTCTTCACCGTGAAGCTCCCGCACACGGGCGCGATGGCGCTCACGCTCCCGGGCGTGAAGCCCACCGGCTACGGCCTCGGCAAGTCGGGCTGGGTCTCCGCGAGCTGGCCGCCCGGCAAGGCGCCCGTCGCCATGCTGCGCGACTGGCTCCGCGAGAGCTACTGCGCGGTCGCGCCGAAGAAGCTCGCCGCGCAGCTCGAAGGCGACGCGCCGCCCGCACGCGCGCCGAAGACTCGCGTAACCTCGGCCCCATGTCCGAGCCCGCCGCCCACACGCACCACGCGATCGACTACATCGAGATCACCGTCACCGACGTCGCCGCCGCGAAGCAGTTCTACGGCGAAGCCTTCGGCTGGACGTTCAACGACTACGGCCCCGGCTACGCCGGCATCCGCGGCGAGACGCGCGAGCAAGGCGGCCTCGCGCAAGGCGAAAAGCCGGCGCGCGGGGGCCCGCTCGTCGTCCTCTTCTCGCGCGACCTCGACGCGACGCTCACGGCGGTGAAGAGCGCGGGCGGCGCGATCGTGAAGGAGCCGTTCGCGTTCCCCGGCGGCCGGCGCTTCCAGTTCACCGATCCGAGCGGCAACGAGCTCGCGGTCTGGGCCGAGCGCTAGATACGTCCGATCACTTCACGTCGCTCTCGACGAGCGGCGCGGTGCAGTTGGCGACGAGCGACGGGTCGAACGAGATCGACCATCCGAAGATGAACCCGTTGTCCTCCGACCAGCGGTCGGTGACGCGGAGCGTCCATTCGCCGTTCAGCTCGCTGCCGACGAGCGAGTCGAGCGACTTCGCAGGGCGGTAGCTCCCCGGCGCGAGCGACTTCGGGAGGATCTTGTGCTTCGCCGCCTCCGAGTCGAGCATCGCGGGGTTCGGCGCGTCGGCGGACCAGCAGTACTCCGCGCCCTTGCCCGCGACCGGGCGCGCCTTGTCGTCGAGCCTGTTCGGCTCGCCCATCGAGAGGCCGTTGCCCTGCCGGCCGCGGAAGTCGGTGAGGATCGCCTCCTTGCCGTCGGGGCTGATCAGCTTGATCTCGAGGTCGCGGAGCCAGGAGTGCTCCATCGTCACGCAGATCTTCACGAGGTCCTTCTCCGACGCGATCGTCTTGTCCGGGTCGAAGCCCTTGAACTTCAGCTTCGACTCGTAGGGCACGCCCTCGCCGTCGTTGCCGTCCGGGAGCGCGAGCGGCGTCGCCTCGGGTTTGTCGACCTCGCCGCAGACCGGACAGCTGCCGACGCCGGAGCAGTCGGGATCGGCGCAGTCGACGAGGCCGTCGCAGTCCTCGTCGCCGCCGCCGGAGCACTGCTCGGGCTTCGGCTCGTCGCAGGTCGCGCCGTCGTCCTTGCCGCCTTTGCCTTTGCCGGCGATGGAGCCGGGGCCCGTCGCGGCCGCCGCTTCGTCCACGTCGGTGTCGGCGTCTTCGCCGGCCGGTGCGGCGGTGCAGGCGACGAGCCCGGAGAGGACGAGGATCGCGAAGCCGGCGGCCTTTTGCATCACGAGCAGAACGACAGCAAGCGCGATGCCGTCGCGCCGTTCCGCAGAAAAAGCCTGAAATCGCGGGGCGCGCCTGGGGCGGCCAGGCCCCCAGGGTGTATCCCGCGCGTTACTTCACTACTTCGCTACTTCACGCCGAGGTCGGCGATCGGGACGGAGCAGTCCTTCACGAGCTCGGGCTTGAAGGCGATCGACCAGCCGAAGATGAAGCCGTTGTCGAGCGACCACCGATCGGTCACGCGGATGGTCCATTTGCCGTTCAAATCGCTGCCGACGAGGGCGTCCATCGAGGTCACCGGGCGGTACGTGCCGGGCGTCATCGTCTTGTAGTAGGTCTCGAGCGAGGGCTTCGCGTCCTCGGAGTCGAGCATCGGCGGGTTCGGCGCGTCGGGCGCCCAGCAGTACTCCGCGCCGGTCCCCGCGATCGGCTGGTCGACGAGGTCGTCCATGTTCGGCGTGCCCATCCGGATCTGCGTGCCGTCACGGCCGCGGAAGTCCGAGAGGATGACCTCCTTACCGGAGGGGCTGATGACCTTGATCTCGAGATCGCGGAGCCACGAGTGCTCCATCGTCACGCAGATCTTCACGAGGTCGGCGCCCTTCGTCACCTGGCCGACGCCGAAGCCGGTGAAGTTCAGCGTCCCCTCGTAGGGCACACCTTCGCCGTCGTTGCCGTCGGGGAGGGGGAGCGGCGTCGCCTCGGGGCGCTCGACCGCGCCGCACACCGGGCAGCTCCCGACGCCGGAGCAATCGGGATCGGCGCAATCGACGAGTCCGTCGCAATCGTCGTCTTTGCCGTTTCCGCACGCCTCCTTCGTGTCGGCCTTGCATCCGGCGCCGGGCGTGACGCCGCCGATGTTCGGCGTGCTCTTCCCGCCCGCGCCGGCGCCGTCGTCCTCCGCGGAGGAGCCGCACGCGAGGAGGAAGCCGAGGACGAGCAGGCCACACGCCGTCTTCCGCATCCCGATATGCTACGCGACGCGTGCGTACGCGGCGACTCCTCTTTCCCTTGCTCCTCGCGGCGTGCGGCGCCCGCACGGCGCTCGGCGAGGGCGCGGACGTGGACGACGACGGCTCTTTCGTCTTCGTGGACGCGGGCGTGACGCGCGACGCGGCGCGCCTCGACGCATCTCGGAGCGACGCATCTCGGAGCGACGTCGTGCTCCCGCCGCCGCCCGCGACGTGCAGCGGCCCGCTCTTCTCGTGCGGCATGAGGTTGCGCGTCGAGGAGGTCACGCTCTCCGCCGGCTCGTGCTTCGTCGACACCGACGTCGACGAAGGCAACGAGGGCCGCCTCGAGTTCGAGTGCTTCGGCGGCCTCGCGACGGCGCGCTTCGGAAAGACGGTCTTCTCCGGCACCTTCGACGGGCGGGACCTCGATCTCTGCGCCGGCTCGACGTACCGCTGGGCCGACGGCTGCGACTGGACCAGCGCGCAGCGCCTCCGCGGCCAGCTCGCGACCGTGACGAACACGACGCTGCAGTTCGACTACGTCGAGAGCCCGGTCCCCGGCGAGCGCGGGTGCGCGTCGCCGTGCACCGCGCGCGCGACGGTCCGCGTCATCCCGTGATGTCGCGCCAGGTCACCAACGCGGCGATGCCGAGCAGGATGAGCATCCCCGCCGCGTGAACCAGCGCCTCGCCGGTGCGGTTGGGCCTGCGTCCCGCGATGAGCTCGAACGCGAGGAACATGAGCCGCCCGCCGTCGAGGAACGGGAAGGGGAGGAGGTTGAAGAAGCCGAGCGCGATCGAGATCGCGACGAGCACGAGCACGAACGCGTACGGCCCGCGCGCCACCTGCGCCGCGACCTCCTTCGTCATCCCCACCGGTCCGGTCACGCCCTCGGTCGATCGCGTCTTCGCGAGGTGCGCGAAGCCGGCGACGTTCTGCGCCGTCACCGCGGCGGGCATCACGACCGCGAGCTTGGCCGCTTCCCCCACGCCGAGCCGACGCGTGGTGGTCGTCGTCTTCGCGCTGATCCCGATGACGCCCCGGCCGTTCGCTTCGCGGGGGACGATGACGATCGGCGCGAGGCGCTCGCCGTTCCGCTCGACGACGTACGGCGTCTCGATCCCCGCGCGCGTGCTCGTCACCTTCGCGAGGTCGCGGACGTCGTGCACCGGCGTCCCCGCCGCCTCGACGACGACGTCGCCGGCGCGGACGCCGGCGCTCGCGGCCGGCTCGACGACGGCGTCGACGATCATCGGCGACGTCACCTGCGTCTCGGGCCACCCGGCGAGGCCGAGCGCGAAGATCGCGACCGACGCGAACGCGTAGTTCGCGAGCGGGCCGCCGAGGATCGTCAGCGCGCGGGCGCGGAGGCTCTTGTTCTCGTAGAGCCCCGGATCCTTCGGGTCGCTCTCCTCTTCCACCGCGCCCATCCCCGCGATCCGCACGTAGGCGAGGAAGGGGACGAGGCAGAGCTGGAACGTGGTGGGGCTCCCCTTCGGCTTGTGCTTCCAGAGCGCGGGCCCGAACCCGATGCTGAAGGTCGTGACGCGCATCCCGGCGAGGCGCGCGAAGACGTAGTGCCCGGCCTCGTGCACGATCATCAGCAAAGAAATCCCGAAGATCGCAAGGACGAGGTTGGCCATGTGCTCCCGATAGTGGTCTCAAGGACCGTTTTGTTCCCGCGCGCTCCCGTCGAGCGTCACGTGGATGCTGGGGTCGACGTTGCGCTTGCAGCGGCGTCCGGTGCAGATGTCGCGCCGGCACGCTCGGCCGTCGTCCGCATACGCAACGCCGCTCACGACGAGGAGAGCGGCAGCGAGCGCAACGCGGTGCACCCGTCGAGGATAGCGCGTCGCGCTCGTACGAGACGTCCACGACCGTGACCAGCGCCACGGCCCGATCGATCCGGCACCAGGCGCCACAAGTCTGAATACATTCGATTTTTCCAGAGGCACTGCGTTTGCTTCCTTGCCCACCATGCCCACCCGAGCCTGGTTGGCGGCGGCGGTCCTCCTCATTGGTTGCCGCCCCTTCGACGCGGACGACCCCCGCGAGCCCGAGCCGGACACGGCGGAGCCGCCGATGACCGAGACGATGCCGGTCTCGGCGAGCGGCTCGCCCGGCTCATCCGGCGCGGACGGTGCGGACGCGCCCGAGGACACGGTCCCGGCGTCGAGACCGGCGGCGCGCTGGCACGGAGCGTTGAACGAAACGAGGTCGGAGCACTTCAAGGAGTCGCTCCTCCTTTGCTGGCGCGAAGTCTCGTTCAAGGACATCGTCTTCGACCTCGAGCTCGCGGCGGACGGAAAGCCCACGAGCGCGGTCCTCACGGCGACCGCGGTCGACGACGGGAGCTGCAGCGTCACGCTGTTCTCGAGCTCCCAGCGCGAGCAACGCCTCACGTACCAGCTGGGTCCGACGCGCCGCATTCTCCCGGACGGCACGCACGAGCTCGAGCTCCGTCCGGTGGACGACGCGAACCCGCTCAAGGCATCGCTCGTCGTCAGCGGTCACTTCACGGGTGAGGAGAGCGACGGGAAGCTCCTCTGGACGCGCTCGGATTCGACGCCGTGGTCCCTCGAAGCGAACGTGCGATGCAAGCCCAAGCCCGTTCCACAATGATGCGCGAGCTCTGAAATCGATCGCGATCCCGAGCCAGGCAGGGAAGGGGGTGCTACGTCGCGCGGCGACGCATGAACACGAGCACGAGCATTCCTTCGCAGGTCCGCGTGGCGGTCGGCTTCTCCGAACCGCCGCGCCCGCACGGCCCCGCGCTCGGTCTCGAGGGCGAAGGTGCGGTGTGGGCGGAGCACGACGCGGTGGTGCTGCAGGGCGGAGCGCCCGCCGGGAAGGCGCTCGCGTTGGCGCCGATCGCGGCGTGGCTCATCGCGCTCGCGGTGTGTGGAGCGTTCGTGGCGCGCGGCGGCGAGCTCGAGCACCCGCCCGCGTGGTTGGTCGTCGTATGCATCGCGCTCAGCGCCGCGGGCCTGGCCGTGAAGCTCGCCGGCGCACGCCTGCGACGTCCAACGACGCTCCGCCTCGGCTGGTCCGAGGTCCTGGGCGCCGCCCCACTCGGCCTCTCGATGCGCCTCTTCACGACCCGCGGCGAGATCATCCTCGCCGGCCTCGGCCCTTCGGGCGCCGCCAATCTCCAACGCCTCGGCGAACGCATCACCCGCCGATAGCCCGCACCCTCTCGACGCGCTTCGGCCAGCCGGGCTCCGTCTTCTGGATCGACGAAGCCGCGAGGTCTGGCGCGCCGCCCCCTGATCCTACGGCCGCCGAGCCGAGAGCGCGTCACCGAGCGCGGCTTCGTTCAGGAGGTGTCCGCCGTGGTAGCGGACCTCCCTCACGTTCGCGTGCTTGGCGCGAAGCTGTCGAAGCAGGTTCCCGGAGGGATCGAAGTTGTGTTCGTCCTCGTCGCCGACGAGCATGGTGAGCTCTCCGCATCCGGTGAGAGATTCGGGGCTCGGCTCGAGCGGCCCATGGAACACGCCGGCGCCCACGGTGATCGCGCGAACCGCTTCGGGGACATGGCTCTTCAACGAGCAGCTCCGAATCAGCTTGTTCAGCAGGTAGCCCCCGTTCGAGAACCCGACGAGCGTGACGGGACCGTCACCGAAGCACGCCCGAGCTCCCGCACGAACGACCGAGGCGGCCGCGGCGAGCTCGGCGTCATCGAACGACCAGCCCCAGCAGATCGACCCAGGCTGCGTAGGACAGGCCATGCTGGAACGAGGCAGGGCGAAGCGAACGGACAGCTTCCGCGCGAGCGCGGCGAGCACCTCGCGATTCGCCATCTCTTGCGGCGAGGCCGTCGCCCCGTCCATCCCGTGCAAGTAGACAGCAAACGACGTCGCGTCCTTCGGACCAATGCACGCCGCCGTCCGAAGAACGCTGGGCGGTTCGGCATCCATCGCCACCTCGGCGGACGGCGCCGGCGCCGACGCCTTGGTGCTCCCCCGGCATGACGCGAGCACGAGAGCGAACGCCACCGTCCGCGTCAGCACCATGACAGCTTCATACCCTCCTTCGCCACACACCTCGCCGCGAAGTTGTTTTCGGAGCCGCCGCGCCGCCGCGTGTCTCCGCCCACTGCACGCATCATCACACGGGGCGCCGCGCTGGCGCTCGCGCATCTCCGCCGGGCATGGCCACGCGCGCGGGCATGGTGGGGTCCGACTCCCTGCCGCCCCACTACTTGCATTATGCACATGATGAGGACCAACGATGACATGGCGTAGAGGACACGGTGCGGGGGCGGGAGTGCCGCGCGTCGAGGTCATGCCTCCCGACGAGCTGCCGGTGAACGTGCCCGCGCGCGCCGACGACGAGAGCCCGCACGACCGCGGCGAGCACGGCCGCTTTGCTCGTGGCGACGGCATCGCTCGTCGCGGAGGTCATGCACGCGCGGGACAGACGCGCCTCGCCGATCGGATGGGCCTCGCGACGCTCGCGGGCGATGCCGCGTTCGCGCCCTATCGCCGCGCCGCGGTCTCGTTCCGTCGGGCGCAGTGCGCCGAGCTTGCTCGCACGGTCGGCGGCGGCATCTGCGGGCCGTCGTCGGGCGAGACGTGCACGTGCATGAGGGTCGGCGCGGTTGAAGACGAGGACGGCGATCCGAAGGCCGTGACCCTCGACTGCACGCCGGACGAGGCCGCACGCGAGGCGAGCATCGCGCGTGCGCTCTCTCGGCGCGAGGTTACGCATGAGGACGCTGCGGAGCGCGTTCGTGCGCTTCGCTTGGATTCGAGAACGGAGGAACACCACATGCTGAAGTCGAGCCCGGTTACCGCAGACGAAGAGATCGAGGACGCGTGCGCGTACATCGTCGCGAGGGAGGTGTGGCGCGAGAGCAGCCGCCGCGTGCCAAGCGCCCCACCGGAGTCATCGGCCGCGTCGACGCGATCATGCCGCCGATGCCGAGGCCTCGCCTCGACGCCCGCGAGGTCGACGTGTGCAGGCCGCGAGGCGGTCGAGGCCGACGTCCTCGCGGCTCGTCGGCGCCGCCGTGATCGGGGATGCTGCCGTGACGAAGAGGAGCTTGCGACGAGCATCGCGCCAGTCGTCGCCCTCGCGATCTGGTCGGCCCGCAAGCTGCACCGCGCGCGGACGATCGAGATCGGCCGCTTCGGGAGCGACCGGTGAGGCACTTGCGCGGCACGTGTAGCGCGCGCCATACTTGAGGCATGGGGCCCAGGGAGAAGAGTGAGGACAACATGCCTGTGCTCGTCCCGGCGTCCGACGAGGACCGTCGCGAGCTCGAAGCGGCGCTCGCGGAGACGGACGCGATCGAGCTGACGCCCGAGGAGCTCCGGCTCTGGGCCGAGACCGGCGAGTGTCCCGCACGCCTTCGTTGAGGCCACGGTTCATTCGCCGTCTTCACGCGCTGGGGGCCGTTCCGGAGAGCCCAGCAATGGCCGCAGTCGGACGGACGATCAACGCGATCTGCGCGTCGGCGATCTTGCCGACGCCGTTCGACGCCGTCGCGACGATCCCGCCGACTCAGGCCGCGCTCGTTCGGCGTGTGCCAAGGTTCAACCTCTGGCTGTGGTACCGCGTCGACGATGAGCGCGTGGACTTCATCATGGTGACACCCACGCCGCCTGTCATCGAGTGACGGGGCTGGCCCAGAACCGACCCGAGAAGCGCTTTTCGCAGGTCGTCAGACTTGCGTCATAAATCTGCGGTCGTCTTCAACGCAAAAGCCCAAGGTATCGCTACCTTGGGCTAGTTCTCACAGTCGCGTTTTGGCGACCCCAGCGGGAATCGAACCCGCGTTACCGGCGTGAGAGGCCGATGTCCTAACCGCTAGACGATGGGGCCAGTCGTGAATCCTTGGAACGAAGTAGGGGAGAGGGAGGGTGGCTGGCGGACTAGGATTCGAACCTAGATAGTCGGAGCCAGAATCCGACGTCCTGCCATTAGACGATCCGCCAATGTCACCTGTGCGTGACCGCACCTGGCTGGTCCGCGCACCATAGTCAGGCGCAATTGCTTGTCAAGAACGCCTACACGCGGCGCACCTCAAAACGTTCGCGAACGCCCCCGCTCCGGGAGCCGCGCCGGATGCGTGAAACCATTCGCGTTCGTTCGCGTCGTCGCTGCCGGTCGGGGTGGGGCGTACGGATCGTCGCGGACCGACAAGCGCGGGCGCGGCGGAGCGCTGCGCGGGCCGGGAGGCGGTGGTGGCGGCGGGATCACCGCGGCCTTGAAGGGGCCCGCCGGCGGCGCCGCCACCCTCTCCTCCCGCTCTGGCAACGCGAAGCTCGGCGGTACGAACGTCGACGTCCCGAACCTCAGCGGCCGCTCGACGATCAGGCTCTCCACCGGCTCGAGCGTCGCCGCAGCGGCAGCCGCCGCAGCGGGCGGCGCAGCAGGAGACGGCGCGAAGAGGCTCACGACGAAGAGCACGCCCGCCCCCGCCACGACGCCGATCGCACCCCAGCGCCGTCGCTGAAAGCTCCGCTCCGCCTCCGAGCGCATGTCCGCCGGCGTCGTCGCCGCCCGCAGCCGCTCCACGAGCCCGCTGCCCTTCGGCCGCGCCGCCCGCAGCCAACCGCCCTTCGCGTCCGCCGGCTTCGACGCCGCCCGCTCCGCGCGCCAGCCGCCCTCTGCGTCCGCGCGCGCAGCCAGCGGCTTCGTCGCCGCCCGCAGCCGCTTTGCGAGCCAGCCCTTGGCGTGCGTGTGCATCTTGCTGAGGTCGGCTCCGAGGTTGGGGAGCGACGTTGCACCGAGGTGGTGGCCGGGGAGGGGAGGGGGGCCGCTCGCCGCCCGCTTCACCGCCGCCACCATCCGCGTCACCGTGTCGAACGGAAGCACGTCGCTCGACGCGAGCGACTCCTCGGCGCCGTCCCGCGCGTCATCCCCAACCCGAACGTCAGCTGAAGCGTCATCGAGCGACACCGCCATCGCGAGCTGCGGCGCGACCGAGGGCGCGGCGTTCCCGCGCGGAGCCGGAGCGGGCGCGGGTGCGGGCGCCTGCGCGCTCGGAAGCGTCGGGCGTACGTCGCCGAACGGCGCGAGGTCACGCGCGAGCGCGCGCACGGTCGGCGGGCGGCCTGCCGGATCCTTCGCGAGGCAGGCGCGGACGATCTTCGCGAGCTCGTACGGAACGTCCGGCGCGGCGAGGAGCGCGGGCTCGTGGTACGCGACCGCGACGAACATCCCTGCGATCGTCTCTGCGTCGAACGGGAGCTTGCCTGCGATGAGCTGGTGCAAGATGACGCCGAGCGCCCAGACGTCCGCGCGCGCGTCGACCTCCGGATCGCGGAGCTGCTCCGGCGCGAGGTACGCCGGCGACGCGAACCACGCCGCCGAGCCCTCCTCGCTCTCGAGCGGCTGCATCATCCCGAAGTCGAGCACCTCGAGGACGCCACCCTTCGTGAGGAGGAGGTTCTGCGGCTTCAAGTCTCCATGCACGACGTCGGCGGCGTGCGCGTCCGCGAGGCCGATGCACGCTTGCAGCACGAGGCTCACCGCTTCACGCGCCGGCAGGGAGCCGTGCTCGGCGAGGAGCTCCGCGAGCGTGCGGCCCTCCGCGAGCGACGACGCGATGAAGGGATACCCCTCCTCCGTGAGCCCCGTGTCGACGACGCGCGCGACGTTCGCGCTCCTCAGCGCGGCGACGCGATGCGCGACCGCGAGCACCGCCTTGCCCTGCGCCGTCGTCAGCGTGGTGAGGACCTTCAGCGCGACGCGACGATCGAGCCGGACGTGCCGCGCCGCGACCACGAAGCCCGAGCTCCCCACCCCGAGCAGCCGCTCGACGCGGTAGCGCCCGGCGATCGTGTCGCCTCGCATCGTGTACCCAGGGACCACTCGCGCTCCGGAACCCAACATGGCATCCGATGCCCCTGCAGCCTGGATGCCTCGGCCGTTTCGGCGGAAAGCGCTCGTGTTTCCATACGGTTAACGTCCAAGCGCGAGCCTGGCAGAAAGCCTCATCTTCGCGGGCGTGGGCGGGAAAGCGCAGCGTAGGCCTTGACGCCTGGGGACCGGGGTAGCAGGTTGCGCCCGATTTCTGGCACTCACCTAGACCGAGTGCTAACAGCCCGCGTTCAGCGGCTCTCAAGTCAGGGTAATCACCATGAAAATTCGTCCGCTGCAGGATCGTCTCGTCGTCAAGCGCACCCAGGAAGAAGAGAAGACCAAGGGCGGGATCATCATCCCCGACACCGCCAAGGAGAAGCCGCTCGAGGGCGTCGTCGTCGCCGTCGGCTCGGGCAAGGCCGTCAAGGGCGGCAAGGTCATCCCGCTCGACGTGAAGGAGGGCGACAAGGTCCTCTTCGGCAAGTACTCGGGCACCGAGGTCAAGATCGACGGCGAGGAGCTCGTGCTCCTCCGCGAAGAAGACGTCCTCGCGGTCTTCAACAAGTGAGCTGAGGGAGAAGAACCATGAGCGCAAAGCAGATCGTCTACTCCCGCAACGCGCGCGGCCGCATCCTCCACGGAGTGAACCTCCTCGCCGACGCGGTGAAGGTCACCCTCGGCCCCAAGGGTCGCAACGTCGTCATCGAGAAGTCCTACGGCTCGCCCGTCGTCACGAAGGACGGCGTCACGGTCGCGAAGGAGATCGAGCTCGGCGACAAGTTCGAGAACATGGGCGCCCAGATGGTGCGCGAGGTCGCGTCGAAGACGAACGACAAGGCCGGCGACGGCACCACGACCGCGACCGTCCTCGCGCAGGCGATCTACCAGCAGGGCCTCATGCTCGTCGAAGCGGGCCACAACCCGATGGAGCTGAAGCGCGGCATCGACGCCGCCGTCGCCGCGATCGTCGCGGAGGTGAAGAAGGTCTCCACCCCGACGAACGACAAGGAGCACATCTCCCAGGTCGGCACCATCAGCGCGAACGGCGACAAGTCGATCGGCGACATGCTCGCGAGCGCGATGGAGAAGGTCGGCAAGGAAGGCGTCATCACCGTCGAAGAAGCCAAAGGCATGGACTCCGCGCTCGAGGTCGTCGAGGGCATGCAGTTCGACCGCGGCTACCTCTCGCCCTACTTCGTGACGAACACGGAGAAGATGACGACGGAGCTCGAGAACCCGTACATCCTCATCAGCGAGAAGAAGGTCTCGGCGATGGCCGACCTCATCCCGCTCCTCGAGGAGGTCGCGCGCTCGGGTCGCCCGCTCCTCATCATCGCGGAGGACGTCGAGGGCGAGGCGCTCGCCACGCTCGTCGTCAACAAGCTCCGCGGCGCGCTCAAGGTCGCCGCCGTCAAGGCGCCGGGCTTCGGCGATCGCCGCAAGGAGATGCTCAAGGACATCGCGACGCTCACCGGCGGTCAGGTCGTCTCCGACGACCTCGGCGTGAAGCTCGAGTCCTTCACCACGAAGGAGCTCGGCCAGGCCAAGCGCGTCACGATCGACAAGGACAACACCACCCTCGTCGACGGCGCCGGCGACAACAAGGACATCAAGGGCCGCATCGAGACGATCCGCAAGCAGATCGAGAACACGACGTCGGACTACGATCGCGAGAAGCTCCAGGAGCGCCTCGCGAAGCTCGCCGGCGGCGTCGCGATCATCAAGGTCGGCGCCGCGACCGAGACCGAGATGAAGGAGAAGAAGGCCCGCGTCGAAGACGCCCTCCACGCCACCCGCGCGGCGGTCGAGGAAGGTGTCGTCCCCGGCGGCGGCGTCGCGCTCCTCCGCGGCGCGAAGGCGCTCGACGCGCTCAAGCTCGAAGGCGAGCAGGCCTTCGGCGTCCGCCTCGTCCGTCGCGCGATCGAGGAGCCCCTCCGTCAGATCGCGAAGAACGCGGGCCAGGACGGCTCGGTCGTCGTCGAGAAGGTGCGCGAGAGCCAGGGCGCGTTCGGCTTCAACGCCGCGACGGACAAGTACGAGGACCTCGTGAAGGCCGGCGTCATCGACCCGACCAAGGTCGTCCGCTCCGCCCTCGAGTTCGCCGCGAGCGTCTCCGGCATGATGCTCACCACCGAGGCGCTCATCGCCGACAAGCCGAAGAAGCCCGCCGCGGGCGGCGGCGGCGGTGGCATGGGCGGCATGGGTGGAATGGGCGGCATGGGTGGAATGGGCGGCATGGGCGGCGACTTCGACATGGACTGAGGCTTTTCAACGACAGAGCCTCGGCGTCCGTACGGGCCGAGGCTCTGTCATTCCATGTCGGTGGGTGGCGCTACCAGCCGGTGACCTTCTTGATCTCCGCGATGAGGGTCGTCGCCATGCGGTCGTGGATCTTCACGCCCGGGTGGTAGTCGCAGCCGTCGCGCTCGGCGTCGTCGGTGAGCACGGGGAGATCGATGAAGTGCACCTTGTCGTCGCCGCCCGTCTTCCGCGCCGCGACGACCTCCGTGAACGCGCGCTTCTGGTTCGTGTGAGCGTCGAAGCCGACGGGGTACCAGTCGTTCTGCGTCGGCGAGACGATGACGAAGATCGGCGCCGCCGCGTACTGGGCGCGGACGGCGCTGACGAGCTTCGCGAACTTCTCCTTGAACGCGCCGAACGCCGGCGGATCGACGACGCCCGCCCGCGGCTGCGCGTAGTCGTTCGAGCCGAGGTTGATGAGCACCGCGTCCGGCGCGGGCGCCTTCGTGAAGTCCCAGGCCGGCGTCGCCGACTCCGGCGTCGCGCGCGTGAAGAGGTCCTCGAAGACGATCGGATCGTTGCGGTCGTTGTTCTGGACGACGCCCTTGCCGCTGTACGCGATGACGAGCGCGTCGGCGTCGAACGCGTCCGCGACCTTCGCCGCGTACGTCTTCGTGACGTTCTGCGTCGAGGCGCTGAACGGGCAATTCGGGCCCTTGCCCTCGACGCCGTACCCGGTCGTGTTCGAGTCGCCGAGGAACTCGATCTTGCGCGTGCGCGGCTTCGGCGGCGCGAGCAGCTTGCCGCCGCCGAAGTCGAAGCCCTTGAACTTCGTGACGCCGACCTGGCCTTCGACGCGGCGGATCAGCTCGACGACGTGCTCGCCGGCGGGGAGGTCCTTCGCGAGCTCGTAGACGTGCTCGCCCTCCTTCAGCTTGAGGACCTGGACCTTGTCGTCGACGCGGAGATCGAGCTCGCTCGGCCCCGCGTAGAGGTTCGTCTCCGCGAGCGTCGCCGACACGCCCGTGCCCTCGAAGCGCGCGAGGATGCGCGTGTTCGGCCAGCCGAACGTGCGGGTGTCGCCGTCGATCGCGAAGCGCCCGACGAAGGCGACGGCGGGCTCCGCGGGCGCCGGCGGGTCGACGTCCCCTGGCTTCGTCGGCGGAGGCGACTCCTTGTCCGCCGGCGGCGGGGTCCGATCGGGCGGGTTCCCGTCGCCGCCCGGCGGCGACCCCGAGTCGGCCGAAGTGCACGCCACCGCCAGAACCGACGCGGCGAGCACCGCCGCGAGCCGTCGTCCCATCCCGTTCCTCCACGCAACGAGGGAGCAATCCCCGGACCGCGCCCCGGCGTCGATATTGGCCCGCTTTCAGCGTGATTCACGAGCGATCCATGGACGCTGCGCCCACGTCGCTTGCGTGAAATGCTGCACCGCGCTGCCGCCGACGGCGCGTCAGAGGAGCTCCTTGATCTCCTTCTCGATCTCCTTCTCCTCGCCGTCGCGGAAGCCGGTGTGGATGTGTCGGATCGTGCCGGTCTTGTCGATGACGTACGCCGACGGCATGTTCGGCGGGTGGTAGCAGTCCGCGATCTTCTTCTCGGCGTCCCAGCCGACCGGGAACTTCGCGCCGTGCGCGCTGATGAACCCGGCGATCTTGTTGTCCTCGTCGTCGGTCGACACCGCGAGGACCTCGAGCCCGTTCGCCTGGTACTTCGTGTAGAGGTCCTGGTACTTCGGGAACGACTTCTTGCAGGGCTCGCACCACGTCGCCCAGAAGTCGATCACGGTGACCTTGCCCTTCTCGATCGTCATCTTGCGCCCGCCGTTGACGGACGCGAGCGAGAAGGAGGAGGCGAGCTTGCCGACCTCGGGCTTGCCGGTGCAGCTGATCTCGGCCTTCGTGTCCGCGCTCGACGTCGACGTCGGGTCCTTCGCCTCTTCGTTGCACGCCCCGAGGAGCACGAGCACGAGCGCGAGAGCTGCACGCATCTTCATGGCTCGCGAGCGTACCCGAGGACGGCGCGTTTTTGACTCTTCCGGATCCGTGGCGATAAGCTCCCACCCGTGCAATTACGCGTAGTCGGCTGCCACGGCGGGGAGACCCCGAAGCACCGCACCTGCGCGTTCCTCCTCGACGAGCGGATCGCCATCGACGCCGGATCGCTCACGAGCGGCCTCGATTTGCCGCTCCAGTTCAAGCTCGAGGCCGTCCTCGTCAGCCACGCCCACCTCGATCACATCCGCGATCTCGCGACGATCGCCGACAACCGCGCGCAGTACGGGTGCAAGCCGCTGCAAGTCTTCGGGACGAAGCCCACCATCGACGTCTTGAAGAAGCACTTCTTCAACGACCTCCTCTGGCCGGACTTCACCGCGATCCCGACGAAGAAGGAGCCGACGATCGCGTACCGGATCCTCAAGCCCGAGGTGCGGGTGGAGGTCGCGGGCTACGGCGTCCGCGCGATCACGGTGAGCCACACGATCGACGCCTCCGCGTTCATCATCGACAAGGGCGGCATCTCCGTCGCGTACTCCGGCGACACCGGTCCGACCGATCGCCTGTGGAAGGCGCTCGACGAGACGCCCGACCTCCGCGCCCTCCTGATGGAGGTCAGCTTCCCGAACGAGCGCCAGCGCCTCGCGACCGTGAGCGGTCACCACACGCCGCAGACGCTCATCACCGACCTCAAGAAGTACAAGTCGCCGAAGACCCTGCCGACGCTGCTCTATCACATCAAGCCCGCGTTCCAGGCCGAGGTCGAGAAGCAGTGCGCGAAGCTCAAAGGCGTCGAGCTCACCGTCCTCCAGCTCGGCGAACAGCTCCTGCTGTAACCCTGTAACCGGCCGAGGCCGCGTGCTATGTCGGTCGGCCCCTTTGAGCGCCGCCGAAACCAACGAAACTGCCCCGATCCCGGGCCTCGAAGACGACGAGGACGGGTCGCGGATCGTGCGCGAGGAGATGCGGCTCCTCGAGACGGTGCTGAAGAACCTCGGCCCCGCCCCGCCGGAGAGGGACCCGAACGATCCCGTCGTCCAGAGCGAGATGGCGGCGCAGCTCGCGGACGACGACCGGCGTCTCCTCGAGCTCCGCGACCTCGCCGCCTCCGCGAAGCCGGAGGACCTCCCGATGCTCTTCGAGCAGATGCACACGCTCGGGGCGCTCCGCGCGCACCGCGGGAAGGGGATCACCGGATCGGTCGATCGCAAGAGCCCGTACTTCGGGCACCTCCGGCTCGAAGAGCAGGTCCTCCAGCGCGGCGGCAAAGGGCAGGGGAAGGAGCGGCGGCGCGACGTCCTCATCGGATCGCGCCAGTACCTCGACGCGGCGGCGGGCATCCGCATCGTCGACTGGCGCAACGCGCCGGTGAGCCGGATCTTCTATCGCTACCGCGAAGGCGACAGCTACGAGGAGACGCTCGGCGATCAGCCGGTCGAGGGCGAGGTCGCCGCGCGCCGCACGGTCGCGATCGTCGACGGCGAGCTGCGCAAGGTCACCGCGCCGCAAGGCACCTTCGTGAAGGAAGCGGACGGCACGTGGCGCCGCGCCGCCGCGCACACCGCGCGCCTCCGCCTCCCCGCGGCGGGCACGAGCACCGCCGCGACGCCGCCGAAGCCGGGCAAGGAGACGACGACGTCGGCCGATCGCCTGCTCCCCGCGATCGCGGCGATGCTCGACAAGGAGCAGTACGACCTCATCACGAAGCCGGGGATCGGCCTCGTCGCGATCCAGGGCAGCGCCGGGAGCGGCAAGACCACGGTAGGCCTCCATCGCGTCGCGTACTTGCACGCGAGCCAGCCGAACCGCTACCGCGGCAGCCGCATGCTCGTCATCGTGCCGAACGAGGCGCTCGTCCACTACACGAGCCGCGTGCTCCCGGCCCTCGGCGTCGACGGCGTGCCGGTGTTGACCTTCCATCGCTGGGCGGTGCGCGTCGTGATGGACCTGTTCCCGAGGTTGCCCTCCGCGATCAGCGACGAGACGCCGCCGCTCGTCTCGCGGTTGAAGAACCACCCCGCGATGCTCGAGGCGTGCGCGTCGATCGGCGAAGAAGCGATGACACGCGTCGACGCGAAGGTCCGCGCCACGATGGCGAAGTGGCCGGAGGGCGAGCGCGTCATCGCGGCGTGGGACGCGACGAAGGGCGCGCCCGATCGCCGCGTGACGCAGCTCGCGCAGTGGCTCGCCGGCAAGCGCGACCTCGCGAACACGAAGGGCTCCGGCGATCTCCCGAACGTGACGCGGAGCGCGGTCGAGTCGATGGGGCAAGAGCTCCGGAGCGAGACGCGCAACGTCCTCGGCGCGTGGGACGAGGTCACCACCTCGCGGCCGCGGCTCGATCGATTCTTCGGGAAGTACTTCGGTACGGGCCAGCTCGATCAGGTGCACGAGTGGTGCACGCGGCAAGCGCGCGTCCGCACCGAGCACGAGCGCGACGGCGAGACGCCTTCGCTCGACCTCGAGGACCGCGCGCTCCTGCTCCGCCTCTTCCAGGTCCTCCGCGGCCCGCTCCTCGACGGCGACGGGCAGCCGCTCACGTGCGCGCACCTCTTCATCGACGAGGTGCAGGACGCGTCGCCGGTGGAGCTCAAGGTGCTCCTCGAGGTCGCGCGCGGCACCGCCGACGTCGCGACCGATCTCTCGCAGCTCTCCGTCACGCTCGCGGGCGACACCGCGCAGCGCATGCGCGAGGAGGACGACGAGCACGTCCCGTTCGACTGGGACGCGACGCTGAAGGAGCTCGGCGTCCCCGGCGGCGCGAAGGCGATCGATCCGCTCAAGGTCAGCTACCGCTCGACCGCGCCGATCACCGCGTTCGCGCGCGGCGTGCTCGGTCCCTTCGCGCACGAGGCGGAGCCGATCGCGCCGCGCGGCGGACCGCCGGTCGAGGCCTTCACGTTCGCGTCGGCGGGCGAGGCGGTCGCGTTCCTCGCCGACGCGCTGCGCGAGCTCGCCGCGAACGAGCCGGACGCGAACGTCGCGCTGCTCTCGCGCTTCCCGCAGCAGGCCGAGATGTACTTCGAGGGCCTCCAGCGCGCCGAGGTCCCGAACGTGCGCCGCGTGCGGCGGCAGGACTTCACGTGGGAGCGCGGCTTCGACGTCACCGACGTCCGGCAGACGAAGGGCCTCGAGTTCGACGAGGTCATCCTGCTGGAGACGACGGCGTCGAGCTACCCCGACACCGCGCAGGCGCGCCACGCGCTCTACGTCGGCGCGACGCGCGCGGCGCATCAGCTGTGGTGCCTCTCGAGCGAGTCCCCGTCGAAGCTCGTGCAAGAGGGCCTCGCCGCCTCCGCGGCCGCGCCTACGGAGTGACGGCGTGACGACGGTCGCGGTGATTGGTGGCGGTGCGTGGGGGACGGCGCTCGCCGCGCATGCGTCGCGGCTCGGGCACGACGTGAAGCTCTGGGCGCGTGAGGAGGAGGTCGTCCGCGACGTCAACGAGGCGCACGAGAACCGCCTCTTCCTCCCCGACGTGAAGCTCCCGTCCGCGATCGTCGCGTCGAGCGACGCGCGGACGGTCCTCGACGGCGCGGCGATCGTCCTGCTCGTGCCGCCGTCCGCGTTCCTTCGCTCCGTCACGACCCTCATCGCGCCGCACGTCCCGAAGGGCGCCCGCGTCGCGATCGCGACGAAGGGGATCGAGAACGACTCGCTCCGGCTCATGCTCGACGTCGCGGCCGAGACGCTCGGCGGCGTCGTTCCGCCGGCGGAGCTGGCCGCGCTCTCGGGCCCGAGCTTCGCGAAGGAGGTCGCCTCCGGGCTGCCGACCGACGTGGTCGTCGCCTCGAAGGACGAAGCCGCGGCGACCGAGCTGCAGAGCGCCCTCCACTCGCCGATGTTCCGCGTCTACACGAGCAAGGACCCGATCGGGGTCGAGGTCGGCGGCGCGATGAAGAACGTCCTCGCGATCGCGGCCGGCGCCTGCGACGGGCTCGGCCTCGGGACCAACGCGCGGGCCGCGCTCGTCACGCGCGGCCTGTCCGAGATGGCGCGGCTTGGAGTCGCGCTCGGCGGCGATCCGCTGACCTTCATGGGCCTCTCCGGCGTCGGCGACCTCATCCTGACGACCACGGGCGCGCTCTCCCGCAACCGCGCCCTCGGGATGAAGGTCGCCGAAGGGGCCGATCCGGCCGGGTTTCTCGCCTCGCAGCGGACGGTGGCGGAGGGCTACCTGACCGCGAAGGCCGGGTTTCAGCTGGCGCAGCGTCACGGGGTCGACGTCCCCATCACGGAACAGGTCTTTTACGTACTTCATGAAGGGCGGCCGCTCCTCGACGCCATGAAGCGGCTCCTCACCCGCGCGCAGAAAGAGGAGCTTTGGGGCCTCACGTAAAGGTATCCTGACGCCGAAAGCGGCCTCGCGACTGTGAGCACCATCCTCGATACCGGCGCCGTCCTCGATGGGAAGTACCGGCTTCTCCGCCGAATCGGCGAGGGCGGAATGGGCACGGTGTTCGAAGGCGAGAACGTCCGCATCCGGCGGAAGGTCGCGATCAAGGTGCTGCACGAGCACGTCGCGACCTCCCCCGAGTTCGCGCAGCGCTTCGTCCGCGAGGCGCGCGCCTCCGCCCGCATCGGGTCGGAGCACGTGTGCGACGTCCTCGATCTCGGCGACCTCGAGAACGGCGAGAAGTACATCGTCATGGAGCTCCTCGACGGCGAGAGCCTCGAGGACAAGCTCGAACGCGACCTCAAGATGACGGCCGCGGACCTGGCCCCGGTCGCGTTCCAGATGCTCGACGGCCTCGGCGCGATGCACCATGTCGGCGTCGTCCACCGCGATCTCAAGCCGGCGAACGTCTTCCTCTGCAAAGGGAAGGGGGGCGACGTCAGCGTGAAGATCCTCGACTTCGGCGTCGCGAAGATCGAGGCGAGCGACGAAGACCCGAGCGGCGTCCACGACATGACGACGACGGGCACGATGATGGGCACGCCGCTCTACATGTCGCCCGAGCAGGCGCGAGGCGCGCGCGACGTCGACGGCCGCACCGATCTCTACGCCGCGAGCGTCATCTTCTACCGCGCCCTCACCGGCGAGGTGCCGCACCACGGGACGAGCCTCCACGAGCTCCTCTTCAAGATCGTGCTCGACGAGCCGAAGGCGATTCGCGACCTCGCCCCCGAGGTCGACGACGAGCTCGCGCGGATCGTCATGAAGGGCCTCTCGCGCGATCCGGAGAAGCGCTACCCGTCGGCGCGGACGTACCAGGAAGACATCGTCGCGTGGGGCAAGGACCACGGCTTCGACTTCAGGATCACGCTCCCGAGCGAGCCGCCGCTGCTGCGCAAGGTGACGGGCGGCTTCCCCGCGGCGCAGATCGAGCTGGCCGCGCCGGCGATCCGCTCCGGCAACACGCCGGTCTCCGTCGACGGGCGGAAGAGCGCCCCGGCGATCACGCCGGACGCGGCGGCGATCGGCGTCGCCGACACGCAACCGTCGAGAGCGCCAGAGCCGCCACAGACGATGCAATCGCCGGCAGCGTCGACGATGGGAGAATCGCCATCGCTCGCGCCGAAGCCCGCCGCCGGCGATACGCTCGTCGCGGGAGGGACGCCGAAGGAGCCGGCCGCGGCGCCGCCCCCTCCTCCGACGAGGCCCTCGCCGCCGGAGCCCGCGAAGGCGACCCCCGAGGCCGCGGCGACGCCGGCGCCGGTGGGCTCGTCGATGACGATGTACATCGTCGGCGGCGTGATCGTCGTCGCGTCCGCGATCCTCGGCATGAAGCTCGGCATCGCGAGCAAGCCGCCGGAGCCGGAGCCCGCGCCGAGCGTCTCGGTGAGCGCGCCCCCGTCTGCGCCGCCCCCGCCCGCGTCGACGCCGGCCGCGATCGTCCCGGTGGTCCCGTCGGAGTCCGCGGCGCCTTCCGTCTCTGCGCCGCCCGCGCCCCCGCCGCCCGCAGCGCCCCACCCGAACGTCGCGCCTCCGCCGAAGCCGAGCCCGGCTCCACCCCCGACCCCCGCGCCCGCCATCTCCGGCCGCGTCATCCGCACCGACGCGGGCTTCTAGGGGTAGGGGAGCTTAGGGGGTGAGTGCTTCGTCGCGGGCGTGGAGGAGGTGGGTGATGATCTCGTCGACGCCGTCGCCGATGTTGCAGCGGGCGAAGACGACGGGGCCGCCCTGGCGCATGCGCTCGGCGTCCTTCGCCATCACCTCGAGGCTCGCGCCGACGTGCGCGGCGAGGTCGGTCTTGTTCACGACGAGGAGATCGCTCTGCGTCACGCCGGGGCCGCCCTTGCGCGGGACCTTCTCGCCGCCGGCGACGTCGACGACGTAGATCGTGAAGTCGACGAGCTCGCGCGAGTACTGCGCGGCGAGGTTGTCGCCGCCGCTCTCGACGAGGAGGAGCTCCGGCTTCGGCGACAGCGCGCGCATGAGGTCGTCGAGCGCGTCGAGGTTGGGCGTGATGTCCTCGCGGATCGCCGCGTGCGGGCAGCCGCCGGTCTCGACCGCGCGGATGCGGGAGGAGGGGAGCGCCTCGTTCCGCTGGAGGAACTCCGCGTCTTCGCGCGTGAAGATGTCGTTCGTCACGACCCCGAGCGACATCCGGTCGCGAAGCTTCCGGCACAGCGAGAGCACGAGCGCGGTCTTGCCGCTCCCGACCGGGCCGCCGATGCCGACCGTGAACGCGCGCGTCGCGAACGATCGCGGCTTGCGCGGGGCGCGGCCGCGGAAGAGGCCGGGGCCGTCCCAGCGCTCGTGGTCATGGTGATGGTGGTCGTGATCGTGGTGGTGATGATGGCTCATGACTGGAACATCCTTCCGTCGAGGCGTTCGTGGAGCGCGGCGTAGATCTCGAGGAGCGGCGCGGTCTGCGCCGGCTCGTCGACGCGGGTGGCGGCGACCTCTTCGAGGAGGGGCGCGCACGCGGCGTGGAGCTGCTGCGCCTCGAGCGGCCCGACGAGCCCGAGGCGCACGGCGGCGGAGAGGACGATGCGCGCGAGGCCGTGCAAGTACGCCGCGACGGTCTCGTCTTCGGACACACCGTGCGCCGCGAAGAGCGCGCCGAAGACGGGTGCATGATGCATGGGACCGTCGTGCGCGCGGAGCAGGGCGAGCTCGGCGCGCTCCGTCCACACGCGCAGCGCGGCGCTCGCGAGCGCGCGGCCCTGGGCGCGGCTCGCGTGGTTCGGACCGCGAAAGAGGAGGAGCGCATCGCACGCGTCGTCCGCGCCGACGAGGTCGCGCCGCGCGCGCCGCACGAACGGCAGCGCCGCGCGCGCCGCCTGCCGCAGCGTCGCGTCGAGGAAACCGCCGAGCTCGAACCCTCCGAGGACGGAGGCCGCCTCGAGCCCGTTCGAGTGCGCGAAGCCGCCGGCGGGGAAGCTCCCGTCCGCGAGCTGAAGCAAGAGCCAGCGCGCGCTCGCCGTCATCGTCAGAACAGCGAGTAGAGGCGTCCGAGGGCGACGCGGGCGGCAGGGGTGGCGCGGAGGAGCGCGCCGTCGGCGAAGACCTCGTAGGTCTCCGCGTCGATCCGCATCTTCGGGAGCGCGTCGTTGAGCTTCATGTCGCGCTTGGTGACGGAGCGGCAGCGGCGCACCGCGTTGAGCCGCTTCTTCAGGCCGATCGCGCCGATGTGACCCTCGGCGATCGCGCGCTGCGAGACGAAGGCGATGCTCGTCACGCCGACCGAGCCGCCTTGCGCGCCGAACATCGGGCGCATGTAGCTGGGCTGCGGGGTAGGGATGCTCGCGTTCGGATCGCCCATCTGCGCCCAGGCGATGAAGCCGCCCTTCAGCACGAGCTCGGGACGGATCCCGAAGAACGCCGGCCGCCACAAGACGAGGTCGGCCCACTTGCCGACCTCGACCGAGCCGATCTCGTGGCTCATCCCGTGCGCGATGGCGGGGTTGATCGTGTACTTCGCGACGTAGCGGCGCGCGCGGAGGTTGTCGTTGTTGCCGCTCTCGCCCGCGAGGCGACCGCGCTCGTCCTTCATCTTCGCCGCGGTCTGCCACGTCCTACAGATCACCTCGCCGACGCGCCCCATCGCCTGGCTGTCGCTCGAGATGATGCTGAGCGCCCCGAGATCGTGGAGGACGTCCTCGGCCGCGATCGTCTCCGCGCGGATGCGGCTCTCCGCGAACGCGACGTCCTCGGGGATCCGCCGATCGAGGTGGTGGCAGACCATGAGCATGTCGAGGTGCTCGTCGAGGGTGTTCTTCGTGAACGGGCGGGTCGGGTTCGTGGAGCTCGGGAGCACGTTCTCTTCGCCGCAGACGCGGAGGATGTCCGGCGCGTGCCCGCCGCCCGCGCCCTCGGTGTGGTACGTGTGGATCGTCCGTCCCTTGAACGCCGCGATCGAGTCGTCTACGTAGCCCGACTCGTTCAGCGTGTCGGTGTGGATCGTGACCTGGACGTCCTCCTCCTCCGCGATCCCGAGGCACGTGTCGATCGCGCGCGGGGTCGTCCCCCAGTCCTCGTGCAGCTTGAGGCCGACCGCGCCGGCGCGGATCTGATCGACGAGGCCGTCGGTGAGCGACGAGTTGCCCTTGCCGGTGAGGCCGATGTTGATCGGCAGGACGTCGGTGGAGTGCAGCATCAGCTCGATGTGGCGCGCGCCGGGCGTGCACGTCGTCGCGCAGGTGCCGGTCGCGGGGCCCGTGCCGCCGCCGATGAACGTGGTGACGCCGCTCGCGAGCGCCTCGGGGACCTGCTGCGGGCAGATGAAATGGACGTGCGCGTCGATGCCCCCGGCGGTGAGGATGAGGCCTTCGCCCGCGATCGCCTCCGTCGTGACGCCGATCACCATCGCGGGGTGCACGCCGCTCATCACGAGCGGGTTGCCGGACTTGCCGATCGCGACGATGCGCCCGTGCTTGATCCCGACGTCGGCCTTGTAGATGCCGCTCCAGTCGACGATGAGCGCGTTCGTGATGACGACGTCGAGCGCGTGCGCGTCGTCGGCGCCGGGCATCTGCCCCATCTGGTCGCGGAGGACCTTGCCGCCGCCGAACTTGCATTCGTCGCCGTACGATCCGAGGTCCCGCTCGACCTCGACTTCGAGCCCGGTGTCGCCGAGGCGAACGCGGTCTCCGGTCGTGGGCCCGTACATCGCGACGTAGGCGCGGCGATCGAGGCGCGTCATCGGGCGGGCTCCTTCATGGCGGGCATGTCGGGCAGCTTCCCCGACGCGCGATCGTATTGCTGCGCGATCTGCTCGGGGGTGAGGGAGCGCACGGCGGTCTCGCTCGGCGCGTTGGCGACGAGGGCGACCTTGCGCGTCTCGCCCGGCTCGAAGCGCACCGCGGTGCCGGCGGGGATGTCGAGGTGCTTGTCGGTCGCGAGCGCGCGATCGAAGTCGAGCGCGGCGTTCGTCTGCTCGAAGGGGTAGTGGCTCCCGACCTGGATCGGGCGATCGCCCTTGCTCGTCACCTCGAGGATCACGCGCTCGCGGCCCGGGTAGAGCTCGACGTCGCCGCCGCCGAGGATCACCTCTCCCGCGTGGACGTCCTCCGCGACGTCGGCGAAGACCTTCGGATCGGGGACGGGGAGGAACGATCCGTAGAGCGCGAGCGCGAGGTCGCCGTCGTCGAGGCTGATGGGATCGTGGACGGTGATGAGCTTCGTGCCGTCCTCGAACGTGCCCTCGACTTGCACCTCGTGGATCAGGCGCGGGACGCCGGGGAGGACCTGGCGCCGGCCGAGGAGGCGGCGCCCGAGGTCCATCAGGTCGGCGACGCTGTGCTCGCCGTCGCGCACGAATTCGAGGAGCTGCGTCGATAGGAGGGCGACGGACTCGGGGTAGTTGAGGCGAAGCCCGCGCGCGAGGCGCTTCTGCGCGAGGAAGCCGGCGCCGTGGAGGAGGAGCTTGTCGAGGTCACGAGGCGAGAGGTGCATCAGTACCGGGACGAGAAAGGGTCCACGACGTCGATGTCCGGAAGGTTTCGGAGGCGCGCGCGCGCGGCGGCGATCGCGGCGGCGGGGCTCGATGCCGCGACGCGGAGGGCGGCGCCGGGCGCACGGAGGAGCGGGCTCGTCGCGAGGGCGAGGTCGCGGGTCGGGGGAGGGGGCGCTGCGGCGATCGCTTCGGCGACGGTTCGTGCTCCGGCTCCGACGGCGACGAGCGTGAGGAACGCCTCGAAGGACGCGGCTTGCTCCGCGATCGCGCCGTCGAGCCGGAGCGCGTCGACGAGCACGTCGCGGCCCTCGGCGCGGACGGTGGTGCGGAGGTCGAGCGCGCGCATCTGCCAGCGCTCGCCGTAGGCCGCGCGCCCCGAGGTGAAGCCGTCGAGGAGCACGCACGAGGCCTCCGGCGCCGTCAGCTCGACGTCGACGCGTTGCGTGTACGATGCATCTTTGAACGCGGCGACGGGATCGGGGAGGAGCACCAGCGTGCCGGCGACGCGCGCGCGGATCGACTGGCGTGATGCGCCGCGGAACACCTTGGTCGAGGCCTGCGTGAACACGAGGAGCGTGGCGCCGGGCCCGACGTCGATCGCGGTGTCGATCGCGTCGCCGTCGACGAGGCCGCCGCCGAACGTGACGAGGCAGACGCCGGCGGAGCGGGTGGGGAAGTCGGGCCGGACGAAGCGGAGCGGGCTCGTCGCGTGGGCCTCGGCGAGCACGGTGCGTCCGCCCTCGAGGCGGGCGACGAGGCGACCGGATCCGGTCCGGGCGCCCCGTCGTTCGACGTCCGTGGGCGAGGGCGCGGGCGCGGCGGGCGCGGTCATCGCGCGCCATCATACTTATTGAAGCTGCGAGATCGTCGGCTCGTCGGTGAACGTGTCGATCTTCTTCGGCGTGACCTCGAAGCTGACCTTGTTCTCGCGCTCGGTGCGCTCGATCCGCATGACGGCCCAGTGCCCGGTCCACTCGCGGTGCTTGTCGTTGCCGTCGCAGCCGCAGCGTTGATCGCGGAGCGTGATATCGGTCGCGCCGGCGGGGACCTTCACGTAGTCGACCATGTACCCGTAGCCGTCGACCTCGCAGTGCGAGCCGACGTCACCGCCGCAACGCGACTTGGTCGAGGGGTCGAAGAGGAACCAGCCGACGTTCCTCGGAGCGCTGGCGGAGTAGAGGAGCACGTACGTCGCGTCGGGGTCGGCCTCGCGCACGGTGACGACGACGTCGGCGCGCTGCTGGCGATCGTTGTCGACGGCGAAGAGCGCGTAGCCGTCGGCCTTCAGCGTGCCGTCGACGGAGACCCTGTTGTCCTCGTCGTCGCAAGCGACGGAGAGGGCGGCGAGGGACACGGTGGCGAGCGCGGCGGTGAAGCGGCGAAAGGACATAGCGGGCCCCGTCAAAGCAACGATGATGCCGCCCGCAAACACCGAAAATTCCGCCGTTTCCGGCCCGGTCGAGAACACCGGTTCTCACGTGCCGCCGACCGCGCTCCACATTCCGGCCGCTCAGCGCGCGGTCGCGGCGACCACGATGGGCACCGCCGGCGCGGCGATCTCTCGAGGCGCGCGCCGGATGCCCGCGAGGCCGTTCCTCATCATGCTCTCGAGGAGCTCGACGACGCCGGCGCCGCGCGGCAGCGACATGGTGAGGTCGGCGCGCTCCTTCAATGCGGGCACGGCGTTGGCGACGGCGACACCGAGCCCGGCGGCGTTCAGGAGCGAGTGGTCGTTCTCGGCGTCGCCGATGCCGACGACCTGCGAGGCCTCGAGCGCGAAGTCGAGCAGCGCCGCGCGGAGCCCGCTCGCTTTGTTGACGCCGGTCGGGAGGACCATGACGGCGCCCTTGTTGAAGATGACCTCCAGCTCGAGCCCCATCTCGCGGATCGTCTCGAGGACGACGTGCTGATGCGGCTCCCACGTCGCAACGATGACCCGCCCACACGAGATCGGCCCGACGCCGCGAGCCACGAGCGTCTGCGCGAAGGCCGGCGGCGGCGCGGTGGCGAGCAGACGCACCGCCGCGGCCTGCGCATCGGGCTGCGGCGTGTAGAGGAGGGCACCGTTCTCGGCCACGACCGTGTCGAAAACGTCGAGCTCGGGAAACACCCCTTGAAGCTCATCGAGCTCGCGCCCGGTGACGAGCACGAGCGTGATCCCCGCGGCCTTCGCACGCCGCAGCGCCTCCAGCGTCGCCCCCGCCACCCGCCCATCCTCAGCAAGCGTCCCATCGTAGTCCGTCGCAAGCACGCGATACGCGATTGGCTGACCCATACAAAACTGCATGCAATCGACAGACCCCAACCGCCTTCGTCACGTCGCCGATCGAGCCCTCCGCCGTGGCTTTAGTTTACATAATGCATCTTATGCGAAATTCGAAATGACCGTGGGAAGAGCGCACTGGCGAGCAATCCCCGGTGTTTTCCTGCCCTCTCGAGAGCCGCGTCATGCGGGCGGACGGACGGATGCGGTGGTGCCGAGCCGCGTGCGAGCGGCGCGCGATCCACAGGACTCCATGCGGACCTGGCTTCGCTGGGCGCAACACGCGGGTATCGCGCCGCAATCGCGCCCTCTGAAATCGGCACGGCGGGTGCTGTCTTACATCTCGCGACATGTGTCGCCACTGAGGGGAGACTCATTGCCATGCTTCGTTCGCTTCGCTCGCTGCTCGTTGTCCTCGTTCCGTCCATGCTCGTCGCGTGCGCCGCGACGCCGAGCGGAGAGGAGGAAGACACGCCCGCCCCCACCGCCGAGAACGACCTCGTCGGCATCGCCGATCTCGAGCCCCTCCAGACGAGCCTCGGTCTCACCTGGGACGCCCAACGCACCCGCCCCGAAGCCCGCGTCAAAGCCGGACCCTGCTACGCCCGCATGGAGCAGACCGGCCGGCCGTGGAACATGCGCCGCTACACGACCGGCGCCGCCTTCTTCTTCACGAACGTCGCCGGCGACGCGAAGAACCCCGTCGAGTGCGTCGACCTCGACGTCCCCGCGAGCGACCGCACCATCGGGCTCGCCGGCCTCTCGCTCGACATCGCCGGCCGCAGCGGGCTCGGCAAGCTCGTCGCCGACGACAACACCGCCGACCCGACCGGCGGCGGCGTCCGCACCTTCACGTTCGCGCGCGGCGCGATCGAGATCGCGACCGTGCCGGCCGACTTCCCCCTCACCATCGCGGACAACGTCGCCGCCTACGACGTGAGCTTCCGCGGGATGATCCGCTCCGTGACGATCGCCGGCATGCCCACCGACCGCGGACCCCTCACGAGCGGCTACGCCGCCCCGACCGTGCCCCAGCTCGCCTCGCGCGCCACGATGCTCGCCCATCGCTACGCCAAGACGAGCCCCGGCGCCTCGCTCGACAACGACCCCGTCGGCCGCCTCCTCGGCATCGAAGACCGCACCGGCGCCGACCCCGACGAACGCCACTACGTGTTCCACTACGAGCGGGTAGATGTAAATTACATGCTTTACCGGACCGCCCTCATGGGCGCGGGGCTCCCGCCCGAGCCGCCGATCCCCGACGATCGCTCGGAGTGGATCGCGCTCCTCCCGCACGGCGACAGCCCCTACTCCGCGAGCTGCCGGCACGACCTCGAGCCCGCCGCGAGCCCCATCGTCTGCGCCGTCCACTCCGACCTCGGACGCTGGGAAAAAGGCTGGGGCACCGACTGAAACGCGACGACGGCGATGCGAACAGAGTCACAACGACGCGAACAAGCGCCGATACGCCGCCGCCTGGGCCTCGAAGGTGAACCGCTCGCGGATCATCTCGCGGCCCGCCGCGCCCATCGCGACCCTCCGCGGCTCGTCCGCGAGCACCGACGTGAGCGCCCGCGCGAGCGCGCCGGGATCGCCCGGCGGAACGAGCATGCCCGTCACCCCGTCGACCACCGCCTCTGGCGTTCCGCCGACGGCGGTCGCCACCACCGGCACACCGGCGGCCGCCGCCTCGAGGACCACGCTCGGCAGCCCCTCCGTGAACGACGAGAGCGCGAGCACGTCGAGCCCCGACACGAGTCGATCGAGGTCGTCGCGGAACCCTGCGAACACCACGCGGCTGCCGAGGCCGAGCTCCGCCGCTCGCCGCTCGAGCGACGCGCGCAGCGGGCCGTCGCCGAAGACGGCGAAGCCCACCTCCGCGTCCGGCACCCGCGCCGCCGCCTCGAGCAGGACCCCGAACCCCTTCTCCGGGCTCAGCCTGCCCGCCGCCCCGACGACCCGCCGCGGTCGCACCGAGAACAACGCGCGGACATCGACCGCGGCCGCCTCGAACCGCTCAATCTGCACCGCGTTCCGGATCGCCGTCACCCGCCGCACGCCGACCGCGCGCACCTTCCTCGCCTGCCCCTCCGACACGCAGACGACGTGGTCCATCGCGTGGAGCGAGACCTTGTCGAGCGCGTCGTTCAGGCGGACCTTCCAGGTCGCCCCCGTCCACCCGTGCGAGACCGCGACGACCGGCACGCCCGCGCGACGCGCCGCGCGCCCGCCGAGGAGGTCCGGCTTGTAGCCGTGGCACAAGAGCACCTTCGCTCCGAGCCTCCGCAGGTAACCGGCGACCTCGCGGATCGACGCGAGGTACTCCGGCGCGTTGTACGCGAGCGCGTGGGCCTCGAACCCGAGCTCGCGCGCGCGATCGAGGAACGGTCGCGCGAGCCCGCGCTCCGCGTAGGAGAGGAACACCGTTCGATGCGTGTCGCGCAGCGCCGCCGCGAGCCCCAACATCTGTCGCTCGGGTCCGCCGACGAACGGCGAGGCCGCGAGGTGCACGATCGTCATGCCGCGAGCAAGGAGCCGGCTCGATGCGCCGCGCCGAGCGAGGGACCGAGCGGGCTCGCGCAGACGCGCGCCGCCCAGTAGCGCATCGCCCAGAGCGGGCGCGGGCGGAAGCGATCGAGCAACGCGCGCCCCTCGCGCCAGCTCCCCCAGTACGCGAGCACGCACGCCGTCTTCGCCGCCCTCACCTCGAGGACGCGCGCGAGCAGATCGCGGAGGTGGAGCGGGCAGGCCTCGCGGAGCTCCGCCGGCTCCGTGAGCATCGGCTCGACCGCGCGCGGACCGCGCGTCGCGAGCGCGGATGCGTCGCGGTGATAACGCGCGAGCGGCTCGAGGTTCACGAGCACGGCGTGGCTCAACATGACCTTCAGGAAGAGGAACGAGTCTTCGCCGTAGAGGCAGCGCTCCTGATCGTAGAACCCGCCCGCGCGACGGAGCACGTCCGTGCGGGCGAGGGTCGTGCACGGGCTCAGGTACGCGAGCTGATGCACCGCGCGCATGACCGGCGTCGACGGCGTCGCGCGGAACACGCCGTCGCGAAGGCCGCGCCGCCGCCAGAGCGACTCGGTCGAGCGCCCCGACGGATGCTCGAAGTACCCCGACGACACCGCCGCGACGTCGGACGCCGCCGCGTCGAGGAGCGCGACCGAGCGCGCGAGGAACTCGGGCAGCCACTCGTCGTCGGCGTCGAGGAACGCGATGTACTCGCCGCGCGCCTCCGCGAGGCCTCGGTTCCGCGCGGCGCCCGGGCCCTCGTTCCCCTGCACGACGAGCCGCACGCGCGGCATCTCGAGCGCCGCGACGATCTCCGCGCCGCCGTCGGTCGAGCCGTCGTCGACGACGATCACCTCGTAGTCGCCATAAGTCTGCGCCGCGATCGACGCGAGCGTGCGCTGCACGTACGGCGCCTTGTTGTAGAGCGGTACGACGACGCTGACCTTCACGCGCGCTCACCTCTCGCAGCGGCGGCATACAGGCGGCGGTACCGGTCGACCATCGCAGCTTCCGAAAACACGTTCCGTGCCCGCTCCCGCGCCGCCGATCCCATGGATCGACGGCGGCTCGGATCACCCGCGAGCGCCTCGATCATCCCGGCGATCGCCGCGTCGTCGCCCGCGGGCGCGAGGAGCCCGGAAACACCGTCGAGGACGACCTCCGGCACGCCGCCGACGCGCGTGGCGACGACGGGGATCCCGGCCGCCATCGGCTCCAGGAGCGCGAGGGGGATCCCTTCGCTCACGCTGGTCAACAACCCCAGATCGCTCGCCGCCACCAGGCGCGGAACGTCCCGCCGGGTCCCGAGCACGCGCACGACGTCGCCGATCCGCAGCCGCGCGATCGTCGCTTCGACGCCGGAGCGCGCCGGCCCGTCGCCGGCGAGGAGGAGCTTCACTCCTTCCCGCGCCCGCGCCGCTCGCGCGATCGCCCGCAGCGCCGTCGCGTGGTCCTTGATCGGATCGAGCCGCGCCGCCATGAGCACGACGAAATCGTCGGGACCGAGCCCGAGCTCACGCCGCACCTCGTCACGGCTCGCGACGTCGAACGCCGGCGCGTCGACGCCGTTGAACACGACCTCGACCCGCGCCGGCGCGAAGCCTTCGACGTCGATGAGCGCGCGCCGCGCCGCTTCGCCGACGCCGACCACGCGATCGTGCCGCCGCAGCAGCGCGCGGTTCGCCGGCGGATGCGCGGGCCGCCGCGGATCCGGGTGCAGCCGCCCATGCTCCGTGAACACGATCGGCGGCGATCGCCACGGCAGGCGCGCGAGCGCCGAATAGAAGAACGGTCCATACTGATGCGCGTGCACGACGTCGATCCGCTCCGCGCGAACGAGCGACCTGAGGCGCGCGACGACGCGCAGATCGACCCCCGCGCGCTTGCCGAGCACGTGGACCGCGAACCCCTCCGCGCGCAGCTCGGGCGCGAGCTCGCCCTCGTCCGCGAGGCACACGAAGACGAAGCGATGCGAGCCCGCGAGGCGCCGCGAGATCCGTCCCGCGAGGATCTCCGCGCCGCCCCGATCGAGGCTCAAGAGGACCTGGCAAACCGCGAGCTTCAATCCTCGCGACCGAGGAGCATCCCACCCGTCACGCGGCGCTCGACCTCGTGCGGGCCGCCGCGCTTCATGCGCGCGACCGGGAGCGGCGGGCTCACGCCGATGCCGAGGAGCGTCCCCGCGTTCGACACGACGTAGGCGCGCCCCTGATACGCCGACGGCGTCTGCGAGAAGCCGCTCCCGAGATCGAGGCCGTCGATGACCTTGCCGTTGCGCGGCGAGATCAAGAAGAGCCCGTAGCGCGACGTACCGACGAGGAGCGCGCCCGCGAGCGCGGTCGGCGCGGTGACGCCGCCCTCCGGCACCTTGTTCCGCCAGAGCACGTGGCCGGTGTACGGATCGATCCCCATCAGACCGGAGCTCGCGCTCGACGCGACGAGCATCTTCTTCGCCGGCGCGGTCGGCCCGCCGCGATCGGGGCCGTGCTCGTTCGGCGCGTGCGCCGGCTCCGCGTAGAGCATGAGGTCCGTGACGCCGACCGCCTTGTCGTTCGACCACACCCGCGCGCCCGAGCTCGCGTCGAGCGCGTAGATGCCGCCCGCGTAGCTCGACACGTAGACGACGTGACCGTTCGGATGCGCGTCGACGACCGGCGTCGTGTCGACGTCGAGGTAGCGCGGCGCGTCTCCGCCCCCCGCCGCCTCCGCCTCGGCGGAGAGATCGATCGGCGTCCATTTCTCCGCCCCGTCGCGCGCGTCGTACGCGCTCACTTGCCCGGCCGAGTACGCCATGTACACGAGGCCGGTCGCGGGATCGTACGCCGGCCCCGCGTGGCCGCTGATCTCCATGCCGAGCGCGGGCGTCTGCCGGGCGTGCCACTTCGGCGTGCCCTTCCGGCGATCGACGCCGAAGAGGTAGTCGGAGGCGTTCGCGAACGCGATGATCTCCCCCGCGCGCACGGGCTTGCGCGAGACCTCGGCGCCGCTGTCGTAGCGGAACACGAGCGTCCCCGTCGCCGCCTGCACGCAGTAGAGCGCGCCGTCGTTCGACCCGAAGTAGAGGAGGTCGAGCTCCGGATCGTAGAGCGGCTCGCTCTGCACGAGGCCGGCCGTCTCGAAGCGCCAGATCGTGCTGCCGTCCCCCGCTCGCAGCGCGTACATGCCGTGATCGGAGCTGCCGACGAAGACGCGCTCGTGCGCGGCGTCGATCTCCGGCCGACCCCGCTCCCAGTCTTCGTCGTTGGAGCGGCCCTCGATCGTGAGCTGCCGGTGCATGAACACCTGCATCGAGGCGCTCGGCCGGTTGTACCAGGACGGCACCTCGGGGTTGACCCGATCGCCGGCGAAGAGCTCGCCGAGGCCGCAGCCGGAGCCCGCGAGCGTCAGCGCGATGACCGCCGGACGCGCGAAGCTCAATGCTGCCCTTGCCCCGCTTGTTCCATCAACTTCTTGAGCTGCTCGGGCGAGAAGCCGTGACCGCCGCCCATGCTCGGCGCCCTCGCCTTCGGCGCCGCGCTCGGGTCGATCTCGCGGAGGCGGTCCATCGCGATGTCCTTGAGGTACGGGTACGTCGTCGGCTGCGGGAGCCCCGGCGCGATCGGGTCCTCGCTCTTGTCGAGGCGTTCCTTCAGGCTGAGGAGGAGCTCCTTCGCCTTCGTCTTGTCGCCCTTCGCCATGAGCACGCGCGCCTGGTGGTACATCGCGGGCTCCTTGAAGCCCTTCACCTCGGCGTTCTCGAGCTCCTTGAACGCGGCGAGCGCGGCGTCGAGGTGCTTGTCCTTCTCCGCCGGCGTCTGCAGTGCCTTGAGCTCGTAGGCGAAGCCGACGCCTTCGAGCGCGCGGCCCTTCACCTCGACGTCGGCCGCGGCGAGCGCGGTGCCCTTCACGTCGTTGAAGGCGGCGAGCGCGTTGTCCGCCTCCTTCTTGTCGAGGAGGAGCGAGCCCTCCGCGAGGCGCGCGAGGATCGCGGCGCCGGTGCCGGGGAACTTCGAGCCGACCTCGCGGTAGTGCGTGAGCGCGGCGGCGCGGCGGTCGTCGTACGTCTTGTAGTACGTCTCGTGATGCTCTTCCTCGTCGTCGTCCTTCTTCGGCTCGCCGATGCGGGCGCGCTGGACCTCGATCGCCTTCGTGAGCACGACCGAAGCCTCGGTCTCGCGCTTGTCCTGGTAGTAGAGGAAGCCGGCGATCCCGAGGAGGGCGACGGTCAGGAGCGCGCCGAACACCTGGACGGCCTTCTGGTTCTTCTTCGCCCAGTCGGAGAGCTTCGCGGTGCGCTCGATGAGCGGGTCCGCGTCGGCGGCGAGGGCGACGGGGCGCTTCGGCTCCGCGCGCGTGCCGATCTTCGCGAGCTTCTTCGAGGCGGCGGCCTCGAGGCCCGTCTTCTTCCCCTTCTTCTTCGCGGCGCGCCGCTCGGCGAGCTTCCGCTCCTCTTCGCGCGCGAGCGCCTCCGCCTCGTCGTCGGCGCCGAGCGCCGCGACACGACGCGCGATCGCGGCGGGGTTGGCCACGTCGTCGTCCTCTTCTTCTGCCGCGTCGGCCGACTCCGCCGCCTCGGAGGCCTTGGCCTCGTCCGCTTTCTCCGCTTTTTCCGCGGCGATGCGGTCCTCGCTGCGCTTGGCAGCCTCGGAGTCGAGGGCGTCGATGTTCTTCTCGACCTCGGCGATGTCGTCTTCCGTGCGTTTCTCGTCGCTCACGCGCGGGACCTTAGCCTCAGGCTCGCCGCGGCGTCAAAGCCCGCCTGCATCCCAGGCCTTCGGCGCCGGCGGCGGGATCTCCTCGCTCCGCGGGACGAGCCACGCCGCCGCGCCCGCGCCGGCGACCTGGACCTCGCCGGCGGGGAGCGTCCCGAGCTCGAGCATCCACAGCCCCTTCGCCACCTCGGAGGGCGCGGCGGGCATGACGCCGTCGACCTGCGGACGCGGCTCCGCGGTCGCGATCATGAGGAGCCGCGCCGGCCCCGCCTTCGCGAGCCTGAGCTTCCCGCTCCCGCCCTCGGTCCCGCCTCGCTCCGGCGCGAGCAGCTTCGCCTCGCGCGCGATCGGGAGCGCCTCGACCATCGGCTCCGGCACGCCGGCGAACCGCTCGAGCGGCGCGAGGAGCTCCGTCTTCGCCCCGACCGCGAGGAGCGCCCGCGCCTCGAGCGGCCGCAGATGCACGTAGCGCTCGCTCGCGAACAAGAGGAGGAGCGGCTCCTTCGCGCGCGGATCGCCGATCGCGCCGAGCGTCTCGACGAGGTAGGGCCGGAGCCGCAGGTCCTCGAGCGAGCGCACGAGCGCGGGCACGGCCGCCTTCGAGCGGAGCGTCGCGAACACCGCGAGCAGCGCGCGCGCCTCGTCGATCTCGCCCGGCGTCTTCGTGTCCGGCGTGAACGCGTCGGCCCACCGCGCGACGAGGTCCCCTTCCCCGCGCGCGTCGCCGTGCTCGCCGAGCGTGAGCGCGGCCGCGACCCGCTCCTCCGAGCCCGGCGCCGACGACGCGAAGAGCTCCTCCACCGCGCTCCTCGCGCCCTCCTCGCCGATGCGCGCGAGCGCGAGCGCGGCCCAGCGCCGGACCTCGGGGTCGGCGTCCTGCGCGGCGGAGCGCCGGAGCTGCGTGACCAGGAGCGGCGCCTTGAGCCGGAACGCGCAGCGCGCGGCGAGGCGGCGGATGTCGACGCGCACGTCGTCGAGGAGCGGCGCGACGTCCTCCGCCGCGTCGAGGTCGCCCTGCAAGCCGCGGCGGAGCGCGTCCGGCAGCGTGCTCGCCTCGACGCGCCCGGTCTCGCGCTCGATCGCGGCGGTGAGCTTCTTCAGCTCCGCGACGCGCGCGGGCCGGCTCGTATCGGGGTGCTTCTGCGCCGGGTCCTTCGCGACGTCGAAGAGCGTGCAGGACGCGATCTTCCGCGCGCAGACGAGGCGATCGGACCCGCGCGCGACGAGGGTGTAGTCGTCGGTCTCCGCGAACGCGAGCCCCTCGTCCCCCGCCGGCGCCGTGCCCGCGATCGCGGGCCCGAGGTCGCGACCGCGGAGCCGCGGCGGGATCGGCACGTCGAGCGCGGCGAGGGTGGTCGGTAGGAGGTCGATCGTCTGGACCGGAGCCGGCACGACGCGCGGCGCGAGCCCCGGCACCGCGACGACGAGCGGCACGCGCACCTGCTCCTCGTACACGGTGGTGCCGTGGTAGCGCCCGCCGTGATCGCCGTGCTCCTCGCCGTGGTCCGCGCTCACGATGAACACGGGCTGGTCGCCGCCGCGCTCGGCGAAGACGACCTCGAGCTCGCCGACGAGGGCGTCCGCGGCCGCGATCTCGCTGTCGTACGCGTCGAACTTGGGATCGCCCGAGAACGGATGCTCCGGATGCATCACGTACGGCTCGTGCGGCTCGAAGAGGTGGACCCAGACGAAGACCGGTCTGTCCTTCGGCGTCGCGGCGAGGTACGCGCGGACTTGCTCGGCGCGGAGGGCGGGCCCGGCGAACTCCTCCTTGTGGTACTCGAAGCCGAGGTGCGTGTCGCGCATCCGCCGGAAGCGATGCTCGTCGATGAAGAACACCGCCGGCGGGTAGAACCCGCCCGTGCGGTAGCCGTAGCGCTGGAGCTGGACGGGCCAGGTCTCGTCGTCGGCCGCGTCCTCCCCGCGGAGCGCCACGAGCGCTTTCATATATTTCCCCGTCATCATCGAAGCTATCGAATACGACGTATGCGGGGTGGGGCAATACGCGCGCTCGAAGCGGACGCCGCGCGCCGCGATCGCGTCGATGTGCGGCGTCGTCTTGCGCGGATACCCGTAGGCCGAGACGTGGTCGGCGCGGAGGGCGTCGATCGTGACGAGGACGATGTCGCGCCCCCGGAACGAGAGCGCGTGCGAGCCGCCGTTGCTCTTGAGGCTCGTGAGCGTGCTCGTCGCGACCTCGTCGTCCTCGATCGGCGGCGGCGGCGCGATCCGCGACGCGACGACGACGGCGGGCCCGTGGATCGGCGCGCGCTCGAGGAGGATGCGGCGGAGGTTGTCCTGCGTCGCGAGGCGCGCCGCCGCATACGGCGTCCACGCGGCGGAGAGCAGCGCGAGCGCGAGCGCGCCGTACGCGACGTTGCGCCCCGCGCGGCTCCCCCGCAGCGGCAGGAGCAACCCGCTCGTCGCGACGAGCACGACCCCGAGCAGCGCGAGGTGGAACGCGGGATAGAGGCGCGGAAACGCGAACACGTCCGCGAGCCACGCGCCGAGCCCGACGAAGATCCCGAGCAACGCGATCTGCCCGCGCCGCAGCGGCGCGACCTTGCGCGCGACGACCCAACCGGCGCCGCCCCCGAGCGCCGCGACGACGAGCACGAAGGGCGCGCGCATCGCGAGCGACGCCATGAGCCGCCCCGTCGACACCCCGATCCCCACCGCGACGCCGGAGATCGCGCCGAGCCCCGCGACCAGCGCCGGCCGCGGATCGCGCGCGACGACGGCGATCCCCGCCGCGATCGGGAGCGAGCACGCGAGCGCGATCGGCGAGAGGTAGAGGCGCGCGGCCCCCATCTCGCTCGAGTTCGCGAACTCGGCGCGGTACCCGAGCCCGATCGCGAGGTTCTCGAACACGAGCACCACCACGTACGCCGCGAGCACGAGCCCCACGTCGGCAGCAAACCCGAGCGCACGCGATGCCGGCTTCACGTCGCCGCGCACTATACTCGCCAGCGCGCTCCCCGCCCCCCTCGCCATCGCCGTCATCTTTTTCATGACCCGCACGACGTCCTCTCGCGCTTCGACCTGATCGCGTGGGGCGCTGGCGGGCCTTCCCACCTACGACGTCTCATCGCAAGCCCGCCCCCTCGCCGCTCCCCCGGCTCCCACCCGGCTTCGCGCAACACCGCGCCTCGCCCCACCCTCGTCGCGACCGCGCGCGCGGCGCGCGGCTTACCCCGCCTCTTCGCGGACGGCGAGCGCGCGGCGGAGCTTGGCGACGATGGAGCCGAGGACGCGGTGCTCCGGCGCGGCGAGCTTCTTGTCGGCGGCGCGGATCGCGCGGGCGTCGGACTCCACGCGTTCGAGCCACGGCCACGGGTCGGCGGGGTCGAGGTAGACGAGCTCCTCTTCCTCACCGTGCTGCCGCGTGCCGCCGAGGTCGCCGGAGCCGCGGAGCTCGAGGTCCGCCTTCGCGACCTCCTCGCCCGACGAGAGCGCCGCGAGCCGCTCGAGACGCGCGCGCGCGAGGCCCTCGAGCGGCTCCTCGTGGAGCAGCACGCACGCGCCGGCGATGCTCCCGCGTCCGACGCGGCCGCGGAGCTGATGGAGCTGCGCGAGCCCGAACTGCTGTGCGTCCTCGATGACGATCAGCGTCGCCTCCGGCACGTCGACGCCGACCTCGATCACGGTCGTCCCCACCAGGAGCGGCGTCTCTCCGTCGCGGAACGCCTGCATCGCGGCGCGCTTCTCCGCCGGCTTCATGCGGCCGTGGATGACGCCGACCCCCTTCACCGCCAGCTTCAGCGCGAGCGCCCGCGCCTCGAGCGAGGCGAGCTCGTCGGTATCCTCGTCCTCCCCCGTATCCTCGATCCGCGGGACGACCCAGAAGACCCGCTCGCCGCGGAGCGTCGTCTCCTCCACGAGCCGCACCACCGCGGCCTCCGCGGACCGCGGCGCGAGCGCGGTCGCGACCGGCGGCCGCCCCGCGGGCCGCTCCCGCAGCGTCGTCGTCGCGAGCTCCCCCCGCAGCGCGAGCGCGAAGGTGCGCGGGATCGGCGTCGCGCTCAGCGTGAGCAGGTGCGGCCGCGTCCGCTCCCGCGCGCCCTTGTGCACGAGCGCGAGGCGCTGCCCGACGCCGAGCCGCTGCTGCTCGTCGACGACGACGAGCGCCAGGTCCGGCAGCGCGACCCCGGCGCCGAGGAGCGCGTGCGTCCCGATCGCGACCGCCGCCTCCCGCCGCGCGAGCGCGCGCTCCCCTTCCCTCCGCTCGGTCGCGCCCGCCGAGACGAGCACCGCGCGCGCGCCGGTCGCGGCCTCGAGCGGGCGCACCGCCGCCATGTACTGCTCCGCGAGCACCGTCGTCGGCGCGAGGATCGCCGCCTGCTTGCCCGCCTTCACCGCCTGCGCGACGGCCGCGAGCGCGACCGCGGTCTTCCCCGTCCCCACGTCGCCGAGGAGGAGGCGCCGCATCGGCCGGTCCGACGCGAGGTCCGCCGCCACCGTCGCGATCGCCTCCCGCTGATCCTTCGTGAACGCGAACCCGAGCGCGCGCTCGAGCTTCTTCACCGTCGCCGCCGCCGGCGGCAGCGCGGGCGCCCGCTTCCCCGCGAGCCCCTCCTCCGCGTCGAGCCGCTCCCACGCCTTCGTGAACGCCTCCGCCCACGCGAGCCGCTCGACGAACGCGCGCCGGTCTGCGTCCGCCGGCGCGTCGCCGCCGAGCGCGTGCATCCGGCGGAGCACCTCCTCCGCCGGCGGCATCCCCTCGCGCGCGGCGATCGCGGCCGGCAGCGGATCCGCGTCGACCGTCGCCGCCGTCGCGATCGCCTTCCGCAAGATCGCGCCCTTCGGCCCGAGCCGCGGGTAACGCGGCCGCACGACGCGCGTCTCCGGCGCGTCGGGGAACAGGTCCGGGTGCGCGGTCCGCGGCGGCTTCTTCGAGGGCGGCGGCTCGACGACGACCTTGCCGACGACGATCAGCTTCGCCCCCGGCTTCGCGACCGCGAGGACGCCGTGCGCGGTGAAGAACCAGAACGCGTGCAATTTGCACGTTTCGTCGCCTCCGTCGCGGAGCACCACGCGGACGCCGCGGCGGCGGCCGAGCGGCATCATCGACGCGCTCACGACGACGGCGGCGAAGACGTGCCGCCCCGGCGCCGCGATCGCCTCGCGGAGCGACGCCGGTGCGCGGAGGTCGTCCCAGCCCACCGGCGCGGTCCAGGCGAGGTCCGCGACGGTGCGGACGCCGACCTCGGCGAGCCCCTTCTTCGCGGTCGGCCCCAGCCCCGCGATCGCGTCGACCGGGTCGAGCGGGTCCAGCTACTTGAACTCGACTTCGAGGATCTCGTAGGTGCGCTCGCCGTTGGGCGTGCGGATCTTCACCTCGTCGCCGACCTCCTTGCCGAGGAGCGACTTCGCGATCGGCGCGGTGACGGCGATGGATCCCTGACTGATGTCGGCCTCGTCCGCGCCGAGGATGCGGTACGTGACCTCCTCGTCCGTCGCGGTGTTGAGGAGCTTCACCGTCGCGCCGAAGGCGACCTTGTCGCCGGACAGCTTCGTCGGATCGATGATCTCGGCGCGCGCGAGCTTGTCCTCGAGCTCCTTGATCCGACCTTCGTTGAAGCCGCCTTTTTCGCGAGCAGCGTGATATTCGGCGTTTTCGCTCAGGTCGCCATGTGCGCGCGCCTCGGCGATCATCTGGCTGATCTGCGGCCGGTCGACGGTCTTGCGCCGATGGAGCTCGTCGCGAAGCTTCTGGGCGCCCTCGGGGGTGATGGGGTTCTTCTCGACCGGCATGGCCGAAGCTTTTACTCCACTCTCGCGCTCGCGGGGAGTGTGCTACGTCCGGGCCGTGCCGATCGTCGGCGATCGCCCCGAGTCAGGAGTCCGCATCGCGATCGAACGCGACGCGTCGAAGGACGATCCGCCCTGGATCTACGCGGGCGCGGCGCATCTGCCCGACGGCAGCCATCCTCTGACCGTCACCGTCGACGCGGCGGGAGACGTCGCGGTGTCGATCGGCCCGGACGCGCCGCCCGAGCTCGGCGAGAAGGTGCGGCTCATCGTCCGGACCGCCTACCGCCAGGCCAAAGCCGACGGCGAGGCCCCCGCCTGGCGGATCGTCCGCTGGCGCGGCGAGAAGTAGTGCTAAACGGTTCCGCGATGTTCCGGCCGCTCCGCGTCGTCCTCGTCGCCCTCGCCCCCGCGTTCGTGGGCGGCGTCGCCGGCTGCGAGACGCCGGAGGCGCGCACGTCGCTGAGCTACACCGCGGACGCGCAGCGCGCGTACAACGAGGCGCTCAAGGAGCTGCAGGACCACAACTACATCGAGAGCCAGGCGCTCTTCCGCGAGGTGAAGCGGAAGTACCACTACTCGAAGTACGCGAAGCTCGCCGAGCTCCGCATCGCCGACGCCGACTTCGAGCAGGAGAAGTTCGCGGAGGCGATCCGCGGCTATCGCCAGTTCGTCCACGACCACCGCTCCGACCCGGAGGAGGTCGCGTACGCGCGCTCGAAGATCGCGGAGGCGCAGTACAAGCAGATCAACGAGTCGTTCCTGCTCCCGAGCGCGGACGAGCGCGATCAGGCGATCATCCTCGACGCCTTCAAGGAGCTGAAGGGCTACGTCCACGACTACCCCTCCGCGCCCGAGACGGCGAAGATCAGAGAGCTCCTCGCCGAGGTGACGGGGCGCCTCATGCGCCACGAGCTCTACGTCGCGCGCTTCTACCTCAACCGCGACAACTTCCAGGCCGCCGTCTACCGCGTGCAGTACGCGATGCGGAACTTCGCGTCGGGCCCGTCGCTCCGCGATCCCGGCGAGGCGATCGACTCCGGCCTCGAGGCGGAGGCGCTGCTCCTCCTCGGCGAGGTCTACCTCAAGATGAAGAAGTACCCGGAGGCGCGCGAGCAGTTCGACATGATCCTCCGCGACTATCCGAAGAGCCCGCTCACGGTGCAAGCGCAGAACTACATCGCGTACATGCGCGAGCGCGGCGTGTGAGCCTGCGGGCCGCGGCCTTCGCGCTCGGTCTCTTCGCGAGCGGCCTCTTCACGAGCGGCGCCGCCTCCGCGCAAGACGAGCCGCCGCAGGTGGAGCTCCCCGCGAACCCGCCGCCTCCGACTCCGCCTCCGACTCCGCCGAAGCCCCGCCACCCCGCGCCCATCCCCATTCCACGCGCGGTGGAGGGCGAGCGCGCGCCGCCGTGCGAGCAGGCCTTCATCGAGCACGTCTACAAGGCGACGAAGCCGAGCGTCGTGCGCATCACGCGGCCGGACGGCGCGCTCGGCACCGGCTTCGTCTATCACTCGCGCCGGCACGTCGCGACCGCGCTCCACGTCGTCGACCTCGGGCGCGAGCTGAAGGTCGAGTTCCCGAACGGCAAGCAGGTGAAGGCGGAGGTCGTCGCGGTCGACGATCGCCACGACCTCGCGCTCCTCGAGCTCGCGGAGGCGACCGACGCGCCGCCGCTCGTCCCGCGCTACAGCGTCACGATCGGCTCGCCGATCCTCGCGATCGGGAACCCGTACGGCGACGTCGCGCGCTACGTCGACGAGCTCGAGGGCCTCCTCAACTTCAGCGTCTCGCAGGGCATCGTGAGCGCGAAGAGCGACGCGTTCATCCAGACCGACGCGGTCCTCTCCCCCGGCAACTCCGGCGGCCCGATGCTGACCTGCGACGGCCGCGTCGTCGGCGTCGCGGACAAGCTCCTCGAGTCGCGGATCGGCTTCGGCGTGCCGGTGACGCACCTGCAGAAGCTCGTCCCGCACGCCCGCGAGTCGACGTACCGCGGCCGCTGGATCCCGCGCGACGCCGCGCTCGGCCTCGCGGTGCTCGTCGACGCGAATTCGTACATCGGCTTCTACCTCGGCGGCAGCGTCGTCGGCTACGACCGCATCGCGCTCACGACCCGCCTCGGCCTCGCCTTCGCCGGGAAGGGCGACGTCTCCGACGTCCCGGGCCCCGTCACCGATCGCTCGATCCGCCGCATCTTCGGCGAGCTCACGATCGGCTACCGCATGCTTTTCCTTCCTTACGCGTTTCCAACCTATTTCACGCTCGCCGGCGGCGTCTTCGGCACCTTCGACCGCGGCGAGCAGACGCGCCTCACCCTCGCGACGACGCCGGAGGGCGCGCCTGCGCTGGCCTCGCAGACGATCGACATCCGCGGCGGCGGCGTCAAACCGCTCGCGACCGCGGTGCTCCACCTCGCCACCCTCGAGCTCTCCTACGGCTTCGCCCTCGACGTGCTGCGACCGAAGTTCTCGACGCACCAGGTGCTGGTGGGCCTATCGTTCTGAGAGCGCCGGCAGATCGGCGAAGAGGCGATCGACGTCGATGCTCGCGCCGGAGCGGAGGCGAAGCGTGCCGGTGGTCACGAGCTGCTGCGCCCATCCGCTCGCACCGCGCGTCCAGACCGCGAGCTCCTGCCGCTTGTGCGAGACGATGACGTACTCCTCGAGCGTCGGGATCTGCAGGTAGTCCTCGAGCTTCACGCCGCGGTCCTTCTTCTCGGTCGACTTGCTCGTCACTTCGACGAGGAGAGATGGATTCACGCGCGTTTCGGAGGCTTGGGGATGGACCGCTCCGCTGCAGTACACGGCCAGGTCGGGATAGTACGCGACCCATCCCTTTTGCGTCGTGTCGACGGCCAGCATCTGATCGGAGCGCTCGAGGAGACAGGGGCCGTCACCGAGCGAGGGACGGATCGCGTCGTGAACGCGCCCGCAAAGAACGTTGTGCCGGAGCGACGCACCCGCCATCGCGACGATCTCGCCGTCGATCAGCTCATGCTTCTTTTCAGCCTCGAGCTCGTAGCGAAGGTACGCCTCGAAGTCGACGCTCCAGTGCGACGGGTTGGCGACCATGTCGAGAAGATACCACGCGCTCCGTTGGTGCTAGGTTGCACGGGATGATCGAGATCGAGCCGGCCTCCATGAAGAGCTCCGGTCGATGCGCGTGCTGCGGCAAGACGAAGCGCACGGCGTGGGGGTTCGTCTACGAAGACGGCGGACCGCGCGCTTGTTACTTCGTCGAGTGGACGGAGGGCCACGCCGAGCGCACCGCGCGCTTCGACGTCGTGCTCGGCCGCTGGTCCGACGACACGACCGAGGCCGATCGCGACGCGGTCTCGCTCGAGTACCGCGCGCGCGCGAGCGGCCCGCGCTTCGCGCTCGCCGACGCGGCCGGCCGGCCCGCGGCGGAGGTGGGGCGCGCGACGAAGAAGGACGACGTGACCGGGACGAAGCTCGCGGAGGAGGCGCTCGCCCTCGCGACCGCGATCCTCGCGTCCGACACGCGCTTCAAGGAGCTCCAGTGAAAGAGCCCGCGGCCGAGGGCGCGCCGAGCGCGAAGACGATCCTCGTCGTCGACGACGAGAAGAACATCCGCCGCACGCTGCAGCTCGTGCTCGAGGGCGAGGGCTACAAGGTCGTGGGGGCGGAGACGGCGGAGCAGGCGCTCGAGATCCTCGCCTCCCCCACCCAGCCGGTCGACCTCGCGATCTTCGACGTGAAGCTCCCGCAGATGAGCGGGCTCGAGGCGCTCGAGCGCGTCCGCCGCGAGGAGGCGACGCGTGACCTCCCCATCGTCGTCATCAGCGGCCACGCGACCGTGAACGACGCGGTCCACGCGATCAAGCTCGGCGCGAGCGACTTCTTCGAGAAGCCGCTCGTCCGCGAGCGCGTGCTCGTGAGCGTGAAGAACGTCCTCGACGCGGCGCAGACGAAGCGCGCGCTCGAGACGATCTCGCGCGAGCAGCTCGCGAAGTACGAGATGATCGGCAAGAGCGCGCCGGTCCAGCGCCTCTTCCACGAGATCGAGAAGGTCGCGCCGACGCGCGCCTCGGTCCTCATCACCGGCGAGAGCGGCACCGGCAAGGAGCTCATCGCGCGCGCGATCCATCGCCTCTCGCCGCGCACCGACTCGCCGTTCATCAAGGTGAACTGCGCCGCGATCCCGCGCGAGCTCATCGAGAGCGAGCTCTTCGGCCACGAGAGGGGCGCCTTCACCGGCGCGCAGTCGAAGCGGCGCGGCTTCTTCGAGCAGGCCCACGGCGGCACGCTCTTCCTCGACGAGATCGGCGACATGGACCTCGTCGCGCAGGCGAAGGTCCTCCGCGCGCTCCAGTCCGGCGAGATCTCGCGCGTCGGGAGCGAGCACGTCATCCACGTCGACGTCCGCGTCCTCGCCGCGACGAACAAGGACCTCGCGAAGGGCGTCGAGAGCGGCAACTTCCGCGAGGACCTGTTCTTCCGCCTCAACGTGTTCCCGCTCCGGAGCCCGAGCCTGCGCGAGCGGGTCGAGGACATCCCGCTCCTCGCCCTCGCCTTCATGCAGGGCTTCGCGAAGGAGAACGGCACGAAGCCGAAGCCGATGGACGACGCCGTCATCAACGCCCTCGTCGCGCGCCGCTGGCCCGGCAACGTGCGCGAGCTCAAGAACGTCGTCGAGCGCATGGCCATCCTCAGCGGCGACCGCGTCACGATCGCGGACCTCCCCGAGGACCCGCACGAGTCCCCCTTCGGCGAAGACACCTCGACCCCGGAGGAGCCCGCCACGCACGAGGACGAGCCGGACGACGCCACGGAGTCCACCGCGCGCCCGCCGGTCCCCGGCCAGTACCTGACCCTCCGCGAGTACCGCGAGCAGACCGAGCGCAAGTACATCGTCGACACCCTGAAGCTCACCGGCTGGAACATCTCCCGCACCGCGGTGGTCCTCGGCGTCGAGCGCACGAACCTCCACAAGAAGATCCGCGGCTACCAGATCAAGCGCGGCGAGGGTTGAGTTGCCAGAGTCCGCTTCGCCGCGAGAACAACCCCGCAGGGTCGTGCTCGAGTCCTCGGGGCGAAACAACCCGCTCGACGACGACTTCTTTGCGACGATCGACAGCGATGCGAAGGCATATCTGCTCGGCTGGATCGCGAGCGACGGCTCGATCCACAAGAACGGGTCGATCTCGATCTACATCCATCAGAAGGACGCCTACGTCCTGGAGCAGCTACGCGACGCCGTGTGCCCAGCGCTGCCGATTCGGCCCAAGAAGGGCACTCTCCTGCGTGGCCTCTCGTTCTCGTCCAAGGCGATCGTTCGAGATGTGTGTCGGTGGCTCGGCATCACCCCCGGAAAGAAGGATGCCGTCGTCCGCTTTCCGGCGCTCCCCACCGACGCTCTCAAGTGGGCCTTCGTCCGCGGCTTCTTCGACGGCGACGGCTCTGTCTCCTCGCCCCGAGCGGGGAAGAAGAACGGAACGCCGTACCCGCGATGCACGATCGCCAGCACGTCCGAGAAGCTCCTCGAAGCGATCGAGACGTTCTGCGCGATTCCATGTCATCGCGGTCGCCGGCACATCGAGTGGGCCGGCAACAACGCGCTGGACTTCATGGCGCGCATCTACGAGGGAGCACCGACCGCGCTCGTTCGCAAGCGGAGTCTCTACGAGGACTGGGCGGCCTGGGTGCCGAGCTTGAGTGGGACCGGCGACCATGGACGCGAGCTCTCGTTCCGCTGGGTGAAGTGCCTCGACCAGGCTCGCGCTCCAACGAAGGCGCATGCCTCCGACTCCGGCTATGACCTGATGCTCCTCGAAGCGGGGCACCGCGTCGGCAAGGTCCAGTTCTTTCGGACGGGCGTGAAGATTCAGCCGTCCTACGGGTGGTACTTCGACCTCGTGCCTCGAAGCTCGATCTCGAAGACGGGCTACATGCTCGCCAACAGCATCGGCGTCATCGACCGGACCTACGTCGGTGAGGTCCTCGTCCCCCTCATCAAGGTCGACGAAAACGCGCGCGACCTCGAGCTGCCCGCACGCATCGTTCAAATCGTTCCGCGGCCGATTGTCCACGCCGCGTTCATCGAGGTCCCGTCCCTCGAAGAGAGCACGCGCGGAAGCGGTGGCTTCGGCTCGACGGGCGTGCGCTGAGAACCGACCACGACGCAGCTTCGCGCGGAGATGACCACACCACGCTCCCGTCGCGTACAAATCCGCGCCATTCTGCGTGGACGATTGCGTCCTGCGTGTGCGTCTCGGGTTAGTCTCCATTCGTGCACGGCGTTGCCGACGCTCAGATGACCCCGCGCGCGGTGGGTCGTTACGTGCTCTACGGAGAGCTCGCGTCCGGCGGTATGGCCACCGTCCACTTCGGACGGCTGAGCGGGCCGGTCGGGTTCTCGCGCACGGTCGCGATCAAGCGGCTGCACCCGCACTTCGCGAAGGACCCCGAGTTCGTCACGATGTTCCTCGACGAGGCGCGCCTCTGCGGGCGCATCCGTCACCCCAACGTCGTGCCGACGCTCGACGTCGTCACGGTGGATGGCGAGATCTTCATCGTCATGGAGTACGTCGCCGGCGAGGCGCTCTCCAAGCTCCTCCGCACCGCCGCGCAGAAGAACGTCCTCATGCCGCCGAAGGTGGCGGCCACGATCATGTCCTCCGTCCTCCACGGCCTCCACGCCGCGCACCAGACGAAGGACGAGCACGGCCGCGAGCTCGGCATCGTGCACCGTGACGTCTCCCCGCAGAACGTGCTCGTCGGCGCGGACGGCACCGCGCGCGTCCTCGACTTCGGCGTCGCCAAGGCGGCGGGCCGACTCCAGACCACGCGCGACGGGCAGGTCAAAGGCAAGATCGCGTACATGCCGCCGGAGCAGCTCTCCGGCGCGCCGGTGAACAAGCAAGTCGACATCTACGCCGCCGGCGTCGTGCTCTGGGAGATGCTCACCGGTCGCCGCCTCTTCGACGGCGAGACCGAGGCGATCGTCCTCGCGCGCGCGCTCGAAGGCACCGTCGATCCGCCGAGCTCCCACAACGCGTTCCTCGAGCCCGCGATCGACGGCATCGTCCTCCGCGGCCTCGCGCGCGATCCGGAGATGCGTTACGCGACCGCGCGCGAGATGGCGCTCGCGATCGAGCAGACGATCGGCCTCGCCTCGCCCTCCGAGGTCGGCGAGTGGGTCGAGATGGTCTCCGGCGACGAGCTCGCGCGCCGCGCGCAGACGATCAGCGCGATCGAGGTCGCCGCGCTCAACGCCGCCAACGAGCCGCCGAAGATCAGCCTCTCGAAGCAGCCCCTCTCCGAGCCGCACTCGCAGGTCTCGAGCATCTCGGTCTCGCGTCCGGCGGTGAGCATGGCGCCGCCGAAGCGCACCTCGCCGAAGCTCATCGTCGCGGCCTTCGCCCTGCTCGCGTCGATCGGCGGAACGCTCGGCACGATCGCGATGAAGAACGTGCTCGCGGGTCCACATCGCGGCGAGGTCAATCAGCTCGCGAGCGAGCCGAAGCGCACGATCGTGTTCCTCTCTCCGCCGGAGAAGGCGGCGCGCGAGACGCCCGCGCCGCCGGCCGCGCCCGTCGTCACGTTCAAGCCGCCGCCCGTCATCACGAAGCCGCCGCCGAAGCCGCCGGCGAAGAGCTGCGATCCCCCCTACAGCGTCGATGGGAACGGCCATCGGGTGTACAACAAACCGTGGTGCTACTGACGCGTCGCTGATGCTCGCTCGCCTCAGTCGCCCGAGCATCACGTAAGTTTTCCGGTCCGATCGAGACCTATACGCTGTAGCCTCCGACGCTGGAGGCTGGACTCGATGAGGCAACGTACGTGCTGGACGCTGGCTGCCGTGACGACGGTGATCACCACCTTCGCCACCGAAGCGATCGCGTTCGCGGCATCCGATGCCGAGCAATGCGCGGCCGCCGCCGGTCAAGCACAGGAGCTGAAGGACGAAGCCAAGTACCGCCGCGCGCGCGAGCAGCTCCTCATCTGCGCGCGCGACGTGTGTCCGGGACCAATCAAGAGCGACTGCGGTCGCTGGCTCACCGAGGTCGATCGCGATGCGCCGACGGTGGTGCTCGGCGCGCGCGACGCGAAGGGCGACCTCACCGACGTGAAGGTCTCGATGGACGGCGTCACCGTCCAGGAGAAGCTCGACGGCAAGCCGATCCTCGTCGACGCCGGCGAGCACACCTTCACGTTCGAGTCGAAGGACGGCTCGGTGAAGGAAGAGAAGGTGCTCCTCCGTGCCGCGGAGAAGGCGCGTCCGATCATCGTCACCTTCTCGAGCGGCGGCCCGCAGCCTCCGCCGGAGCCTCCGCCCGACCCCACCGGCGGCGGCTCGCTCGTGTTGCCGATCATCCTCGCCGGCGTCGCGGTCGTGGGCCTCGGCACGTTCGCGTTCATGGGCCTCACCGGCAAGGGCGAGGTCGACGACCTCGAGAAGTCGAACTGCAAGCCGAACTGCGACAGCGACAAGGTCGACAGCGCGCGGACGAAGCTCATCATCGCGGACATCGGTCTCGTCGGCGGCCTCATCGCCGGTGGCGTGGCCACCTACCTCTTCCTCACGCGCCCGAAGGCGCCCGAGGTGAAGACCGCCGCCAAGAACGAGTCCTTCCTCGGCCGGATGCGGCTCGATGGAGGGATTGTCGCGGGCGGTGCGATGGCCGGACTTTCCGCGAAGTTCTGAGCGCTCGTTCGCGTCCGCCAGCTCTATAATCGCCTCGAACGTCTTGGGTCGAGGCGCCGCCGCAAAGCAAGGAAAGCGCAAGGGGGACTTCCTCGCCGGGAAGTACCTCCTCGAGGACTGCCTCGGCGTCGGCGGCATGGGCGAGGTCTACCGCGCGACGAACGTGTCGCTCGGCCGCAAGGTCGCGATCAAGGTCCTCGCCGCCGAGTACGCGAACATCGACGACGACGTGAACCGCTTCCTCCGCGAGGCGCGGGCGGCGGCGGCGGTCACCCACGCGAACGTGGTCGACGTGTTCGACGTCTCGCGCGACGACGACGGGACCCCCTTCATCGTGCAAGAGCTCCTCGACGGCGAGGACCTCGAGAAGTACCTGAAGGCGCGCGGCGGCACGCTCTCGGCGGAGGAGACGCTCGAGATCATGATCCCGGTCGCGGACGCGGTCGCCGCCGCGCACGCGCGGAAGGTGGTGCATCGTGACCTGAAGCCCGCGAACATCTTCCTCGCGAAGTCGGGGACGAAGATCACGCCCAAGGTCCTCGACTTCGGTGCCTGCCTCTTCCCCACCATCGCGGAGCGCTCCGCGAAAGAGGCGCGCATGCTCATCGGCACGCCGCACTACATGGCGCCGGAGCAGATCATCAGCAAGGCGGAGGTCGACGCGCGATCGGACGTCTGGGCGCTCGGCGTCATCCTCTACGAGATGATGGTCGGCGAGACGCCGTTCGAGGCCGCGACCGCCGGCGCCGTCCTCGAGAAGGTGAAGACCACGCCGGTGCCGCCGCTCCGCCAGCGCGCGCGAAACGCCCCCGCCGAGGTCGAGCAAGTGATTGCAAAATGCACGGAGCGCGATCGCGAGCGGCGCTACGCCGACGGCGCCGCGGTGCGCGCCGCGCTCGAGGCCGCGCGGAAGAAGCTCCGCGGCGACCCCTCCTCCACGCGCATGGCCACGCTCGACGCGCCCGTCGCCGCCGCCGCCGCGCCGCCGCCGCCGCTGCGCGCGGCCCCGCGCATCCCGTCCCTCGACGCGCCGGGCATCCCGCGCGCCGCTCCGAAGTCGAAGCTCGACTCGCTCGACATCCCCTTCCCCGCCGACGCCGGACCGGCGAAGCGGCCGCTCATGACGCTGAGCTCCCCCGGCAGCGAGCCGCCGGCGCGCGCGAAGCTCGACTCGCTCGACATCCCGCTCCCGGGCGAGGTGCCGATGCCGGCCTCCGCCGAGCGCCCCATCGCCGCGAGCCGCGATCCCTCGGGCCTCCGGAGCATGCCCGACCCCTCCGGCGTCCGCTCGATCGGCGTCGAAGACCCCGCCGCGCTGGATCTCCACGCCCTCGACCTCGAACCGCCCAGCCCGCTCGCCCCGCTCGCCCCGCTCGCCCCGCTCGATCGCGAGGAGGCGCGAGGAGCGGGACCGTCGTCACTCCCGCCGATCCTCTTCGGCGCCGCGCCGGCGGTGTCGATCCCCGGGCCCGCCGGGGTCCCGCGCGAAGACCTCACCTCGTCGCGCTCGCGCCCGAAGACGCCGGCGCTCTCGTCGGGCGGCGAGATGCGCCCCGTCGGTCCGCCCGCGGTGCGCGCGCAGGACTTCGTGAAGGAACGAGTCGCCCCGCCGGTCGAGTGGCGGCTCACCGACACCCTCAAGCTCGGCGCTCGCGTCGCGGTCCCGGCCGTCTTCGTGTTCCTCGCCGCGGGCCTGGTCCCGCCGCTGAGCCAGCCGGTCGGCCACGCGCTGCGCGGCGACTCCCCGCTCGCGAGCGGCATCTTCACCGTCGTCTCGCTCATCGTCGCGGCGGGCCTCTGCGCGCGCGCCGCGATGATCGAGCGCACGCGCCTCGCCTGGACCGCCGCGGCGGCGGGCGTGTTGTTCGGCATCGCGATGATCATCACGACGTTCTCGGCGAGCGAGGTCTCCGTCCTCGACGCGCCCGCCTCGACCGCGAACCTCGCGACGTTCGTCTGCCCGCTCGCCCCGCTCGTCCTCGCCTTCGACTGGCTCACGAAGGCTCGCGACGCGTGGCACGATCCCTACTCGAAGGCCGAGGCGACGCGCGGCGCGCTCCTCGCGTCGCTCTTCCTCTTCCTCACGCTCGCGTTCAGCCCGGTCGGCGCGGTGCGCGCCCCGCCGCGTCCGCTCCACGCGATCAAGGCGATGCTCGCGCATACGCCCCCGCCGGCGCCGCAGCAACCTCCGCCGCAAGCCCCGTAGTCGCGCCTCGGAGCGCGTGGTAGGTCCGCGTCATCATGGCGAAGGATCTGGTCCTCATCCTCGACTTCGGCTCGCAGACGACGCAGCTCATCGCGCGCCGCGTCCGCGAGCAGAAGGTCTACTGCGAGATCCATCCCTGCACGCTGACGTTCGAGCAGGTCCGCGCGATGGAGCCGCGCGCGCTGATCCTCTCGGGCGGCCCCGCGAGCGTCTACGAAGACGGCGCGCCCACGGTCGACAAGCGGGTCTTCGAGCTCGGCGTCCCGGTCCTCGCGATCTGCTACGGCATGCAGCTCATGGCGCACCTCCTCGGCGGGAAGGTGGAGAAGGCCGCCAAGCGCGAGTTCGGCCTCGCGCAGCTCGCGATCGCGGACACGAGCGGCCTCTTCCACCGCTTCAAGAAGGGCGAGTCGATCGAGGTCTGGATGAGCCACGGCGACCGCGTCGACGCGATGCCGGCGGGGTTCACCACCATCGGCGAGTCGGGCAACACCCCGTTCTGCGCCGTCGCCGATCCATCCAAGAAGTTCTACGGCGTGCAGTTCCATCCCGAGGTGGTGCACACGCCGCGCGGCACGGACATGATCGCCTCGTTCCTCTTCGAGGTCGCCGGGCTCCATCCGACCTGGACGCCGGGCTCCTTCACCGACGAGGCCGTCGCGGCGGTGAAGGCGAAGGTCGCGCCCGACGAGCACGCGATCTGCGGCCTCTCCGGCGGCGTCGACTCCTCCGTCGCGGCGGTGCTCTGCCACAAGGCGCTCGGCGCGCGGCTCACCTGCATCTTCGTGGACAACGGCCTCCTCCGCCAGGGCGAGTACGAGCAGGTCGTCTCCACCTTCCGCGAGACCTTCCAGCTCAACCTGGTCCCGGTCGACGCGAGCGAGAAGTTCCTCTCCGCGCTGAAGGGCGTCACCGACCCGGAGCAAAAGCGAAAAATCATCGGTAAAGTCTTCATCGATGTCTTCGATGAAGAAGCGGCCAAAGTGAAAAACGCCGCCCACCTCGTCCAGGGCACGCTCTACCCCGACGTCATCGAGTCGGTCTCGTTCAAGGGCCCGAGCGCGGTCATCAAGAGCCACCACAACGTCGGCGGCCTGCCCGAGCACATGAAGCTGAAGCTCATCGAGCCTCTGCGCGAGCTCTTCAAGGACGAGGTCCGCGCCTGCGGCGAGGCGCTCGGGATGCCGCGCGACATCCTCTGGCGCCAGCCTTTCCCGGGGCCGGGCCTCGCGATCCGCTGTCTCGGTGAGGTGACGCCGGAGCGCCTCGCGGTCCTCCGCGCGGCGGACCACATCGTGACGGAGGAGATCCGCGCGGCGGGCCTCTACGACAAGATCTGGCAGAGCTTCTGCGCGCTCCTCCCCGTGCGGAGCGTCGGCGTGATGGGCGACCACCGCACCTACGAGGAGACGTGCGCCATCCGCGCGGTCACGAGCGTCGACGGCATGACCGCCGACTGGGCGGCGATCCCGTACGAAGTCCTCGGCCGCATGTCGAACCGCATCATCAACGAGGTCCGCGGCATCAACCGCGTCGTCTACGACATCTCCTCGAAGCCCCCCGCCACGATCGAATGGGAGTGACGCGCCTCCCCCACCCGGGCGGGGCCGCGGCCGCAGCTTCCACCGATCCCCTTCGTCCACCGCCGGGCGGGGTCGAAACGCACATGGCGACGCGAGGTTCATTTTATGGCCCGCACGACGTCGTCTCGTGTTTCGGCGTGATCGCGTGGGGCGCTGGTGGGCCTTCTCACCTACGGCGTCCTCTCCTCGCCGCCGGCGCCTTCGCTGCGCGGCTCGTCTCTCTCGTGCTCTTGCTCGCGCTCGTGCTCTCCGTCGCGTCGTGCGGGCCGGCGAAGGAGGTCCGGCGCGTCTCGCTCCGCATGACGGGCTCGCCGTCGCAGGCCTCGGTCACGATCGACGACATCTTCGTCGGCCGCCTCGAGACCGTCGCCGCCCGCGGCGTCGCCCTCCCGCTCGGCCCACACCACGTGACGGTCGAAGCCGCCGGCTTCTTCCCCAACGACCAGGTCATCGAAGCGACCGAAGCCGCCTCCCCGATCCGCCTCGACGTCCACCTCATCCCAATCCCCGACTGACCCATCGTCGACCTCACGGCCACACGCGGCCGCCGCCGAATCAGTCGCGAGGCCGCGGGCGGCCGACGTCGCGCGTGATGGGGCTGAATCGGCGTGGTCGTGCGACGCCGCGCTTGCATCCCCGGCGGAATTTCGGCATGTTCCGCGCCGATATGGCGAATCGCGCGATTTGGGGCATGAGGAAGCGTCACGAGTGGCTGGCTACGCCGCTCAAGAAGAAGCGTGTGAAGCGGGCGACCCGCGTTCGTTGCGGTCTGCAGGACGCGCTCGACCGCAAGTCCGACAAGAGCGAGCCCCAGGCCTGAGCCCCCACCTCCGACCGCCAAGCGCCGAACGCCCCACGCGTTCCGGCGCTTGCACCGTTTTGTGCGCTCGCCGCCTTCGCAACGTCGGCGCGCCCGAGTCGGTGCGCACGAGCCGGTGCGCACGAGCCGCGGGTCACGCGCCCGAGTGGCGGTCGCCGTCGCTCGTCGTGGCGGCCCAGCTCATCGTGCGGGTCGTGCGCGCGAGGCCGAGGGAGCCGTCGGGGCGGACGAGGATGGCGCCGCCGGTGCCTCGCGTCCGCGCCTCCATCGTCGCGAGGGCGCGGCGGACCGCGTCGGCGGGTGGACCCGCGGCGTCGACCGCGGTCTTCGCGAGGCACACGCGCATCATCATCTCGCCGTGGCCCGTCGTCGAGCACGCGCCCGCGACGTCGTCCGCGTAGGTGCCGGCGCCGACGAGCGGCGAGTCGCCGACGCGACCGGCGAGCTTGTTCACCATCCCGCCCGTGCTCGTCGCCGCCGCGACGTGTCCGTTCGCGTCGCGCGCGACCGCCCCCACCGTCCCGCCGGTCTCGACCTGCGTCGTCCGCAGCCGCTTCGCCGCGGCCCAGCGCGTGCGCGCGTGCTCCGTGATCATCGCGTCGAGCTCCGCTCGCATGAAGCCGTGCGCGAGCGCGAACCGGACCGCGCCTTCGCCGGCGAGGAGCACGTGGCGCGAGGCATCCATCACCCGCCGCGCGATCGCGATCGGGTTCCGGAACGGCGGCAGCGCGCAGACCGCCCCCGCGCGCAGATCGGCGCCGTCCATGATCGCGGCGTCGAGCTCGATGACGCCGTCTTCGTTGAGGCACGCGCCGGTCCCGGCGTTGAAGAGCGGATCGTCCTCGAGCGCCTCGACCGCGCGCTGCACGGCGTCGAGCGCGGAGCCTCCCGCCGCGAGCACGTTCGCGCCCGCGGCGGCCGCGCGCGCGCAGCCCTCGACGTGGAGCGGGAGCCGCGCGGGCGCCACCTCCCCCGCGCCGCCGTGCACGAGGATCGACCACGCCGCCGGGCCGCGCGTCCACGTCACGTGAGCCGCCGGTCCTCGATCCCGCCGAAGTCCCAGCGCAGCCGCGCGAGCGCGAGCGCGAGGAGCAGGAGCGGCGGGATCACCGCCGCCGCCGCCGGCACGAGCCGCACCGCGGCCGCCTGGAAGAGGATCAGCGTGAAGAGCGCACACGCGATCGCCTCCGCGAACGCGGTCGCGCGCATCCGCCGGCGGAGCCGCGCGTCGAGGAGGCTCCGCCGCAGCGCCGCCCGCGCCGACACGAGCGCGAGCGCGAGGCCCGCGAGCGCGGTCGACCCCGCCGCCGCGAAGCGCGCGCCGCGCGGGAGGCCCTCGTCCGGAGCCGGCGGCGGCAGCTCGAGCGGCGTCGTGGCGCCGTCGTCCTCCACGCGCACGCCGAGGCTCGTGCTCTCGAAGCCCTGCGGCGTGAGCACGAACGCGTCCGCGTGCGCGGCGCGAGGATAGAACCCGCTGATGTCCACCGCCGGCACCGCCGCGATCGTGATCGCGACGACGAGGGACGGGAGCGCCGCGCCCATCGCCGCCGCGCGCGACGTCTCGGCGGGCGATCGCCCGAGCGCCTCGAAGGCGCGCGACTCTTCGCGGAGGCGCGCGGTGCCGAGCGCGAGCGCCGCGCCGACCGCGCTGCACAGCGGCGCGAGCGGGAGCGAACGGCTCGCCCGCGCCCCGGCCGTGAGCTGCCCCTCGTCGCTCGCCGCGGTGACGATCCACACGACGACGAGCCCGAGCACCGCCGCCCCGAACGCACGGCTCAGCGCGCGAAGGTCCCAGGGGTTCACGGCGGCCTAGTTCGCGTAGACCGAGGGGGCGATCGCGCTCCCCGTGATCGAGAGCGAGACCTGGATCGTGGTCAGACCGCGCGCGCACGAGGCGCCGATCGAGATCCCATGGGACGAGGCGACCTTCGGATCCGCCTGCGGCGGGACCATCACGAGGAGTCGGATCCCCTTCCCCTGCTTCGTCGACTCGACGACGCTGAGGTTGTTCGGCGTGATCTCGCCGAGCGCGACGTCGTCCTGCGTGAACGCGACGTCGATCTCGACGAGGCGCCCGCCTGCCGCGAGGACCGGGCCTCCGTCGCCCTTCGCGCTCTTCGATGCGCCCGCGTCGCCGGCGACGAAGACCGCGGTGATCGTGGGCTGGGGTCCGTCGAAGCACGTCGGCAGCGGCATCGGATCGACGACGCCGTACGGCTCGGGATCGCCGGGCTTGTGGCTGTCGGCGAGGCCCTTCGACTTGCCGCAGCTCACGACGATTCCGGCGCCGACCGCGGTGAGGACCTTGAGCCGCGCGAGCGCACGCGCGCGCACGCTCGACGGATGCGCCTGCGACGGCGCGGGCAGGACCTCGGGCATGAGCGCGAGGCGGCGCTTCGGCGGATGCTGGCTCGTGCTCATGCGACGGCGACCTCCCGGGCGCGCTGGAGCGGCGTCGCGACGCGATCGCCGAGGAACGTGAGCGGCTTTCCACGCTGGACCTTGTCGAGGAGCGCCTGCGCGAGATCGGCCGCTCGCTGGCGCACCGAGTCCTCCGCCGCGCGCAGGAACGTGGCCTCCCGCGCGACGAGCTCGTTCTCGGCCGAGAGAGGATTACCCTTTTTCACGAATTCTACGATCCGCTCGAGTGAGTCGGCGCTCGATCGCGACATCACGCGCGAGAGCTCCTTGCCCTCCTCGAGCCATTCGGGGCGGAAGAGGTCGCGATGGAAGTGGCGGAAGACCTCGACGTCGAAGCGCGTCCCCATGATGCGGTTCGCGAGCGCGTCGGCGCCGAAGTTGCGCGTCTCGAAGCAGCGCATCGAGAGCTGGAACACGCGCTCCGCGAGCGGATCGCCGAGGGTGTAGTCCCACGAGAGGTAGTCGCCGCGCGCGCGACCTTCCTGCTGCATGCGCGCGAGGAGCGGCGTGCCGGCGTAGAGCTCGACGCGGCCGAAGTTCGAGGGGAACTCCGCCGCGTAGCGCATGAACGCGATGTTGATCTCGATGCTCTCGAGCGTGGTGTCGGGATCGAAGAGCAGCATGTTGAAGCACGAGTACATGTCGAGCGCGCGCGCGACCTCGATCGAGCGGTGGTTCTGCTTCGACTGCGACCAGCGCTGGAGCGTGGAGAGCCCCTGGTCCGCGTCGGTCTCGATCCCGATGTAACAGCGGATGCACTTGAGCCGCGTCTTCAGCACCTCGAAGACGGGCAGCGTCACGTCGGTCGGCCGCGCCTTCACCACCGTCGCGAACTCGCCGATGCCGCGGCGCTCGAGCGCGTCGGCGAGCGCGTTGAAGCGCTCGATGTTCTTCTTGTGACCGGGGACGAAGAAGTTGTCGTCGTGGAAGACGAAGACGTCGATCCCGCGCTCCTTCTGCATCGCGACCATCTCCGCCGCGACGTCCTCGACGTCGCGCAGGCGGTAGCGCTTCCCCGGCAAGCTCTGCTCGTGCCACGCGGCGATGCAGCAGAACGAGCAGTTCGCGTAGCAGCCGCGGCTCGACACGAGCGGCGAGATCGCGTGCCCGAAGCACGCCGCCGGCTCGCCGCGCCGATCGGGCCACGGCAGCTTCGCGAGGTCCGGCAGCGCGGGGTGCCCCGTCGCGTAGGCGATCCCGTTCGCGTCGCGGAGCCAGAGCCCGGCGATCCCGTCGAGCGCTTCGCCGCGGCCGACGCGCTCGACGAGCGCGACGAACGTCTCCTCCGCCTCCTGCACGCAGATCGAGTCGAGCTCCGGGAAGTCGGTCATGATCTCGCGCGCGGCGAAGGTGCCGAAGTGACCGCCGGCGGTGACGTGCCCGGTGAAGCCGCCCTCGCGCAGCGCGACGACGAAGGCGAGGAAGTCGTTGGCGCGCCACTGGAACGCGAGCGACACGCCGACGACCGCCGGCTTGCGCGCGAGGACGTGCTCGAGCGCGGGCGCGAAGTCGCCGTCGACGTTGAACCCGACGATGTCGCTCGTGTGCCCTCGCTCCGAGAGCGCGGCGGCGATGTAGCGAAGGCTCAGGTTCTCTTCGATCTCGGGCCCCACCAGCGCGACGTGAACCATGGCTCGACCGTATCAAACTTGGCCGACCCGGTCCGGCTTGGGTACCGGTCGAAGATGCTCCGGCTTCGAGGACTTCTCCCGCTCGCCGCCGTCGTCGCCGTCATCGCGGCGTGCTCCGGCAAGGACCCGTACGAGCCCGGCGAGGCGGTCGGGACCTTCCGCGTCACGGGCCAGCTCACGCAGACCACGTGCGGCCAGCCGCCGAACCCATGGGAGTTCGACGTAAAGGTGAACCGTGACGGCTCCACGCTCTACTGGATCCAGGGCGCGCAGCCGATCGCAGGCGAGGTCGACGCCAGCGGCCGCACCACGATGAAGGCGAGCTTCGTGCACGAGGTGCGCCCCGCCGACGAGCGCAAGAAGCTCGCCGCGTGCTCCATCGCGCGCACCGACGTCCTCGCGATGGCGCTCGCGCGCGCGGACGAGCGTCCCGCGGCCGACCCCGCGGACGTGCGGAGCTTCAGCGGCATCATCAGTTACACGTTCGCGCCGACGGAGGGCTCGAGCTGCGACGATCAGCTCACCGCGACGGGCGGCGGTTACGACGCGCTGCCGTGCGTCGTCTCGTACCAGCTCACCGCGAAGATGACGAAGCCGGCCGAGTCGAACTGATGACCTCACGAGGAAATCTCGCGCCGAGCCCTGGCTGGCGCATGTTCGAGTGTTAGACTCCAATCATCCGTTGCGTTCGGGACCGCGAGGCCCCGGATGGTCCGGCGGAGGAGCACCTTCGCATGCGCGACAAAGGCCCCGGAGCTAGCGCTCCACCAAGGAAACGTTCGCGCGAGGCGACGGCATCGTCCGTCGGGCCCGCGAACGCCGGCACGACCGGAGGAGGAAAAGCAAATCATGCAGAATCGTAGTGGCTCTCATCCGGGAGAGCGTACGTAACGAATGCGCTGATCACGTCAGCGCACGGTCGTCGTCGCCCCGCATGACCTGAACGGGCCATGCTCGGTGACGCGTCGCGGCCCCGGACCTAGAGGGCCGACGCTGCGGGGGTGAACCAAAGAGCAAGCGCCCGCAGCGCCGCGCAAGCGGAATGGCCCGGATCGCCTCGCGCGATCCGGGCCGTTTCTTTCACCGGACCTGGACCGTGACGTCCTCGCCTGCGACCGTCAAGACGAGGACGACGACGTGTTGATTCGTCGACCAGTGGGTGACGACCTCGGTGAGGTCCTTCGTCGCCTTCAGGACGCAGCGAAGTCCGTTCGTGGTCGCCGCGCGCTCGACCACCTCCAGTCGCTGGCCGGTCGAGTCGCTCGCCGCGCACTCGCTGACGGTGACGTCTCCCTCCGCGTACGACAGGGCGACCTCGAGGAAGCGAATGCCGGACGCCTCCGACTCGGCGCGCTTCACGAACGACGCCGTCACGGTGGGCTGAGGCCGGGCGTAGTAGCTCGGCGGCGGCATCGGGTCGACGACGCCGTATCCGGAGTCGTGGCAACCGGCCGCGGCAACGCCCGCGCCGGCGAGGAGCTTCAGACGCGCAAGCGTTCGCGCACGGACGTGACTCATGCCTCTTCCCTCCCTACCCGAGCCTTGCCAGCTTACCAGCGCCCCCGGATTGACGCGCCAGACGCGAATGCGTAGCCTCCCCTCACTCTGCGGGACTAACTCAGTTGGTAGAGTGCCAGCTTCCCAAGCTGGATGTCGCGGGTTCGAACCCCGTGTCCCGCTCCGATAGGGCTCCGAGCGTTCAGCGCGAGGTCGTTGCGGGGTTGTACAGATCGGCGAGGTCGTGGATGGCGACGCCCGTGAGCTTGGACTTTGGGCGTGAGATGACGAAGACGTGCTCGCGGATGGTGCGACCGCCGGTGGGGTAGCGTGCGGACCGCACGGGGCGCGATCGCTGGACGGCGTTGCCAGCGGCACTCCCCGAGATCGAGATCCCAGAGGCGCTGGAGCACGGAAGGAAGCTCGGGGCTCGCCTCGCACAGCCACTGGAACTCGTCGAGGACGATGACCAGCTTCTTCCCCTTCGGCGCAGCTGCGACGACGACTCCCAGGTGGCGGGCGCCGTCTCGGCGAGAGCAGGAACCCTCAGCCACTCCGCGGCAGCTCGCATGAAGTTCGCGATCTGCGGCCCTCGCAGCTTGCTGCTCGCCGTGAAGTACACGCCCGGCTTCTTGTCGATGAAGCGAAGGAGGAGCTCGGTCTTGCCGAGCATCCAGCTCCGCGCGGCGCCCGATGAAGTCTCTCACCGGCATGGGTGACATGTTGCTTTGCGATGACTTACTAAGTCGACGCTTAGTAAGTCAGGCGTGAGCTTCACTTCGCGCAGCGGTAGGCGTAGCCGTTGTAGTCGGCGAGGGTGACGTGGCCGTAGGGGGCCGAGAACGTCGGCTCGGAGCGATACACGTAGTCGGCGCCTTGCGCCGCGGCCGCGTTTCGGAGGTCGTTCAGCGCGTAGGCGGCGAGGCCGGGCTTGTCGAGGCCGACGATCGAGCCCTCGATGACGCCGCCGGCGCGACCGTGCACGTCGGCCAGGCGCTCGCACGACGGAGCAGGCGGCGACGTCGACGCGACGACCGCCGCGCCCGCCGGCGTGAGCGCGGGACGATGACAGCCCGCGAGAGCGACGAGCATCAGCGGCATGAGCTCGAGCCGTCCTATCGCCGCGCGGCTCCAGAGCGCTCGTGCGGGCGCGCGGTCGCGGATCGCCATGTCGTTCGGAGCGTATCGCGGGTCTCCGGAACGTGCTCCCTTTCGGCGCGGCCCGGACGCAGACGCAGCACCTCACGACGTCGGTCGCACGCGTCTCGCTGCGGTGGTGGTCGTGGGACCATCGGGGGGTGGGAGCGACGCGACGAGGCTCGCGATGTTCGCGAGCGCCGCGAGGGTACCGACGGGTGCGCCCGCCTTGCCTCCCGGGAGCGCGGTGAGGTGACCTCTGCGCCTCGGCTCGTCGAGAGCGTGCGCGAAGACTCGCGTTCGAATCGCTCGCACGTGACCGCCGCGACGCAGCGGACCGCCCACGAGGGCGTACGTCAAAGTGGCAAGAGAGAACGCGACCGGATGACGTTATGACCCGTGCTGGCCGAGCGGGCATACGGAAGCTCGCGGAAGGACGCGCGGCACTGGGCTTGCTCGACGCGATGCCATGAGCTCTCTCGCCAAACGTGTCGTGGTCGTCGTCGCCGTCGGGATCGGCGTCGTCGGGGCCGCGAAGATCTTCGGACGCAACGACGACGCGGCGCGCTTCGCCGCGGAGAAGAACCGGGTCGACGCCGAGTGCCGCGCCTACCGGAGCGACCCGCGCCATCGCCACGCCGCGGTGTGCCGCGGGAGCGACGCCTACGAGCCCAAGGCGATACCGCTGCGCAAGAGCGCGGTCGCAGCGCTCGACGGCGCGCGCGTGTTGCTCGCGCGCGCCGACACGCGCGGCGCCGAGGCCGCCGTCCGCCGCGCGCTCGACGTCCTCGGCGAGCTCGACCAGCTCGGGACGTTCATCGCGCAGATCGTCGCGAACAGCGTCGTGCGCGACACCCTCGACCTCCTCGCCGCGCACCCCGCGCTCGACGCCCGCGCGCTCCTCCGCGACGTGCGCCTCGACGTCCACAAACCGTTCGAGGCGGAGCGGCTCCAGCGCGAGTGGACGCTCGTGCACTGGAACGACATGCCGGGAGAGCAGGGCCGTCGCAGCGACGGCGACCTCGCCGACGAGATCGCCGCGAACGAGGCCCAGTTCGACGCCATGCACGAGGCCGTCGTCCGCCGCCGCGACGTCGCCGCGTGCGAGGCTGCCGCGCAGAAGGACCTCACCGTCGCCGTCCCCTCCGTCCTCTGCGTCAAGGTGCACGAGGTCGTACGCACCGCCGCGCGCCTCGACGCCGCGCGCCGATGAGGGCTATCGTGGACACGTGGGCCCCCCCTTCCGCGTCCGTGTCGGCGACTCGCGCACGGGACCCATCTTCCGCTTCGAGAGCGACAGCTTCTCGATCGGGCGGACGCAATCGAACGATCTCGTCCTCCCCGACGAGTCGGTCGGGCTGCGTCACGCCCGCGTCGAGCGCACGGACGTAGGCGCCGCGTTCATCGTCGTCGACGTTCGCACGAACGCGCGGACGAGGCGCGACGAGGGCGAGCCCTTCACGATCGGATGCTACGAGCTCCGGCTGCTCGATCGCGATCCGCCCGCCGCCGAGGAGCAGACGTTCCTCGACGCGCTCGAGCGCGGCCCGACCGACGACGAGACCCGCAGCGTCTACGCCGACTGGCTCGAGGAGCAGGGCCGCCCGCTCGAAGCCGAGTTCCTCCGCGCGCAGATCGAGATCCGCGGGCTCGCGGCCGACAGCGTTCGCTTCGCGATGCTCTCGGGGCGCGTGCGCGAGATCGGGCGCGACCTCCCGCCGAGCTGGCGCCGCACCGTCGCGCGGCCCCCGGTCGAGAAATGCCATACGCGCTTCGAGGTCACCTGCCCCAAGGCGTGGGACAAGATGACGCCGACGGCGAACCCGAACCAGCGCCACTGCGGGACGTGCGACCAAATCGTGTATTATGCACGCACCGTGGAGGAGGCGCGGCTGCACGCGATGAACCGCCGCTGCCTCGTCGTCGACGTCGTGCCGCTCCGTAAGCGCGGCGACCTCGACGCGCCGCCGCCGATGATGATGGCGGGCATGCCGGCCCCTCCCCCTCGGCTCCTCCGCGGAAGGTGATCCGTCCCCGCGTCCGTCTCTGGGCGTTGCTCGCGGGGCCCGCCGTCGTCGTCGCGTGCGGCGCGCGCACGGGGCTCGGGTTCGAGCTCGCGCCGGACGACGACACCGACACGATGGACGCGACGGCGCGGCTGGACGCGCGCGCGGAGATCGACGCGGGCATCGTCACCTGCGTCGATGGGCGCTTCCCGCTTCGCCGCGCCTCGCCCGCGGTCATGTTCGTCCTCGATCGCTCGCTGTCGATGCGGCAGAGCCTCGCCGGCGCGTCGCGCTGGCAGACGCTGCGGAGCTCGCTCGCCGCCGCGCTGCCGCCAGTCGACGACACGATGGAGCTCGGCGCGCTCGTCTACCCGATCTCGAACGGCGGCGCGCAGAGCTGCGTCGTCCCCGGCGCGCCGGACCTCTTCCCCACGTTCCGGAACGTCGACGCGCTGATCGACCTCCTCGACGCGAACGGCCCGCGCGGATCGACCCCGACCGCCGACGCGATCGACAGTGCCGCGACCGCGCTCTACGGGTTCCGCGCCGCGTCGCGCGCGCGCGCGATGGTGCTCGCGACCGACGGCGAGCCGACCTGCAACCCGAGCCTCGACGGCGACACGTGCGACTGCGTCGACGGCCGCTGCCGCGGGAACCCGCGCGGCTGCCTCGACGACGCCCGCACCGCCGATCGCCTCGCGTTCCATCGCGACCGCGGGCTGCCCACCTACGTGATCGGGATCCAGGACGCGAACAACTCGCGGCTCGTCAGCGTCCTCAATCGCCTCGCCGACGCCGGCGGCCGCGCGCGCAACGGCGCGCGCCGGTACTACGAGGCCACGTCGCAGGCGCAGCTCACGCTCGCGCTCTCCACGATCCGCGATCAGGTCAGCGCCTGCACGTACCTCACGACCTCGGTGCCGACCGAGAACGGGAGCATCTCGTTGCTACTCGACGGGCTCCCGATCGACGGAGCGGACTGGTCGTGGAGCAACCGCGCCAACGGCGAGATCCTCTTCGCCGGCACCGCGTGCGACGTCGCCCGCGACGCGGTGCTCGAGGTCGACGTCCGCTGCGACGTCCGCGACGAGTGAGCCGTGAAGCCGAAGCCCGCGCAGGTCTGTGTCGTCGTCGCGCTCGCGGGCGCGCTCGTTCGCCTCGCCCTCGCCTTCCGCGACGAGACGTACCTCGATCGTCTCTTCGTCCCCGACGACACGTACTACACGCTCGCGATCGCGCGGTCGATCGCGCGCGGGCTCGGCCCCAGCGCCGACGGAGCTCACCTCACGAACGGGTTCCAGCCGCTCCTCGCGTTCTTGCTCGTCCCGATCGCGAGCCTTCGCGGCGCGCTCGCGATCGGCGCGATCGCCGACGGCGTCACGGCGTGGTGCCTCGGTCTCCTCGCGCGGCGGAGCGCGGGCTCCGACGTCGCCGCCGTAGCCGCGACGACGATCTGGGCGCTCTCGCCCTCGGCCGTCGCCGTCTCCTCGAACGGCCTCGAGACGTCGCTGACGATCGCGTGCGTCACCGGCGCGCTCGTGCTCTGGCAGAAGGACACGTCGCGCTGGCTCACCGGCGCCGCCCTCGGCCTCTGCCTCCTCGCGCGCGTCGACACCGTGTTCGTCGTCGTCGCCGTCGGCGTGCTCACGCTCCGGCGCGACGGGCTCCGCGCGACGTGGCCGCTCGCCGCCGGCGCGGCCGCCGTCGTCGCGCCGTGGTGGATCTACTCGCTGAGCCGCTTCGGCACCTTCGTCCCCGAGAGCGGCGCGGCGGTCCGCGAGCAGGCGATGATGTACCGCGCGGCCGGGATGGTGATCCGCGATCAGGTCGCGTGGGCGGCCGGCGCGATCGTCGGTCCGCCGTTCGTCGACTGGACGCCGCTCCGCGAATTCCTCGGCAAGACGGCGTCCGGGATCGGGCTCGTCATCGGCGTCCTCTGCGCCGGCGCAGCGGTCTGGCTCTTCCGGCGCACGCGCGACGACGTCGTCCGCGCGGCCCTCGCGTACGCGCTCGCGCTCTTCGCGTTCTATTCGCTCTACCTCCCCGCGACGTGGTTCTTTCGCCGCTACCTCGCGCCGATCCACGCCGTCACCGCGCTCGTCGTCGCGCTCCACGTGCGGCGCCGCGCGTGGGCGGGGTGGTGCTTGCTCGCGCTCGTCGCGATCGGACGGCTCGCGCTCGCGACGCCGGTGATGACGATCGATCAGGGACATCACGGCGCGAAGGGCTACCGCGAGCCGGCGCGTCAGGTCCTCGCGCTCGCGCCGCCGGGCGCGGTCGTGGGCTCGTTCCAGAGCGGAGCGCTCGCGTGGTTCGCGGACGGGACCGGGCGCGCGGTCGTGAACCTCGACGGCGTCGTCGACCGCGAGGCCGCGCGCGCGGTGCGCGAGCACCACCTCGCGGCGTTCGCACGATCGCGCGGCGTCACGCACTTCGCCGACTGGGAGGTCAACGTGAAGCGCTTCCGCGAGCGCGCCGGGGACGCGACGTTCGTGCTCCGCCGCGTCGGCGAAGCAGAGCCGCAAGGCCGCGACGAGCGCTTCGTCCTCTACGCGATCGACTGGCCGGACTGAGGAGGCTCAGGCCGCGCGCGCGTGGGTGCAGAGGATCTCGCCGAGGACGATCTCGATCTCGCTCAGCGTCGCGGGCTTCTCGACGAAGCGTGTGCCGATGATCGCGAGGAGATCGTCGTCGACGTTCGATCGCGCGACCCCGGTGAGGATGAGCGCGCGCGCGGCTTGCTCCGGGAGGATCCGGTCGAGCGCGAGGATGAACTGCTTGCCGCTCATCCCGCCGAGCGTGAGGTCGCAGATGATCGCGTCGTACCGCTGGCCGTTCGCGATCTCGGTGAGCGCGACCTCCGCGTCGTCCCGCTCGTTGACGGAGTAGCGACGCTTCAGCCCGCGCACCAGCGCGCGTCTGAGCATCGCGTCGTCGTCGATCACGAGAACGGACGGCCCGGTCGGTTGCGACCTCGGAGGCAAGTTACCCATGCCTCACTGAACGGCCGCCTGAACCGCAACAACAGCCCTGCGCCCCATTTTTCTTCGCTCGTAGGCCCGCGAAATTTGCGCGCAATTCGGCGCGTCAGCGAAAAAAAGACCGAATTGACGCGGTGCATGAATGCAAAGGTGGGATATAGGTGCTAGCCGACCCAACGCTTTCGGTGGCCATGGGGAAAACGGCCACGAGATTCGGAAGATTCGGAAGGAGCCGAGCAGCCCATGATGCAGACCAGCCGCGCAGACGATCGACGGGAAACGACACGCACTCCGGCGGTGCTCGCGGTGGGGCTCGCGACCGACGCGAAGGCCAACCGTCACGGCGTCACGCGCGACCTCAGCACGAAGGGCCTGCTCATCGTCACGCCGAGCCACTTCTCGAAGGGCGACCGCCTGAAGATCACGGTGCACGGCAACGACGGCGGCGTCGACGTCGAGGGCCGCGTGGCCCGCGTCGACGAGAACCCGATCTCGTCGCCCGAGCTCTGGCGCTACCGCGTCGGCGTCGAGCTCGATCGGCCGCTCCCCGAGGAGCTCGTCGACGTCGTCGCGAAGGCTTAAGCCGTCGCCGTCGCGGCGGCCTTGCCGCCCTTCTTCAGGACGTACTTCGCGAAGAGACCGACCGGCACGAGCGGACCGGCGAGCACGATCGAGGCCGCGACGACGCCGAGCGCGGCGACGGCGGTGAGCGCGAAGAGCGCCACGTCCGTGAGGGTCGCCTTCGGGCGCGTCGTGCACGGCGTGAAGCGCGCGCGTGCCTCGCCCACCGTCATGCCGAGCAGCGTCGCGACGTCTTCGCCGTACGTGCTCTGCTCGCGGCGGCCGCGCACGAACGCGCGGAAGGTCCGGCGCGGCGCGCCGAACAGGCCCGCCCCCAGCCCGCCGAGGTTCAGCCACCACGCGGCGTAGAAGTCCTTGCACCCCGCGCCGAGCTCCCAGGCTCCGATTTCCATCTCGCCGGTGAAATCGGTGTCGTAGCCGGTCAAGAGGTGATGCGCGTCGTGATGCGCGAGCGCGCGCGCACGTCCCTTCGTGTTCGGAAAGGGCACGGAGAACGGGCCGACGTAGAAGTCGACCCACGCGTCGTCGTAGCCACCGTCCGCCCCGAACTGGTTCACCGCGAAGTACCGATCCCGCGCCGCCCGCATGGTCATCTCGTTCTCGTAAACCGTCTTCATGGCTTCCGTTTCCTTTGACTGAGCGTACTCAGTGAGTACACTCAATTCATGACCTCTCCGGCGGCTCCGCGCAAGGGCAAATCGGCGGCGCCGCGCAAACGCGCCGAAATGCGCGCGGAGACCCGGGCCGCGGTGAAGCAGGCGGCGTTCGAGCTGTTCGCGACGCAGGGCTTCGACGAGACGACGACGCAGGCGGTGGCCGAGCGCGCGGAGGTCGCGGCGGGCACGGTGTTCGTGCACGCAAAGGACAAGGTCGACCTCCTCTCTCTCGTGATGCACGACCTCCTCGCGGAGGTCCTCGCCGAGCGCCTCGCGACGCTGCCGGAGGGCCCACTCCTCGAGCGCTACCTCCACGTGTTCCGCGGGATCTTCGCGATGTACGCGAGGCATCCGAAGCTCGCCGCCGCGTTCGTGCGAACGCTCCCCGCCGCGCGCGGGCCCAACACGGACCAGGTGAACGCGCTCACGTTCGACTTCCTCCATCGCCTCGCCGTGCTCTTCACGGAGGCGCAGCAGAAGGGCGAGGTCGCCGCCAACCTCAACCCGATCGTCTGCGTGCAGAACGTGTTCGGGCTCTATCTCATGGTCCTCATGACGTGGCTCTCGGGGCACGTGCCGATCGAGGCGCTCGACGCGTTCCTGCGCGCGTCGCTCGAGGTCCAGTTCCGCGGCTTCCGCCCGTGAGCCGGCCGGGTCGACGGGTCTTAGAGGAGCGGCGGAAGCGCGAGCAGCGCGTAGAGCGCGCCGATCACCGCGAGGACGACGAGGACGATCGCCAGCGCCGGGCTCATCGGTGTGCCCACGTCCTCGACGGGGCGAGGGCGCTCCGCGCGAGGCCGCACGGACGGCACGCGCGGCTCCGCCACGCGCATGGGCGGGAGCGACGGCGGGAGGTCGACGGCCTCGTCGCCGACGTCGACGAACTCCTCCGCGCGCGGCGGCGTGCTCTTGTCGTCCTCGGCGTCGGGCGACGACGCCGAGAGCGTCGCCGCCTCCTCTGCGCCGCGCACGAGATCGAGGAGATCGATCGCGTCGGCCGACGAGGGACGACCGGTGAACCCTTCGTCGTTCTGTGAGTCGTCCACGTCTGCCAAAACCCCGCCCTCGTCGTCTCGAGCTAGATTCTCCCTGACCCCCGTGCGGCAAGCAACCGCGAGCAAGCTCCTCCTTCTTCTCCTGGCGCCGGGATGCGCGCGCCCGGCCCCTGCACCGGCGCCTGCGCCCGATCCGACGAACGCCGCCGCGCCGCAGCCCGCTCCCCCGCGCGCGCCCGATCCGGCGGTCGTCGAAGTCGAAGCGGAAGACGCCGGCGCGACCGACGCCGCGGTCGAGATCCGGCCGCTCGCGCGCGAGGCGGTGGACGGGCCGCACGAGGAGCTCGCCCTCGAGGCCGGCCGGCCGGTCTTCTACGCGCTCGCGAAGGAGGCCTCCGTCGAGCCGCGCCTCATCGGACACCTTCACGGAGTGTGCGGAGCGCCGTCGTACGCGTGCGGCAAGTGGATCGGCGCCGGCAGCGCGGCCGGCATCATGGTTTGTCCGACGGGGAACGCGCGCTGCGGGGATCCGTCGCTCGGGCCGCCGAGCTGGGAGGCCCCGTCGTGGGGCGAGCTCGTCGGCATCATGGACAAGGACCTCGAAGCCGCGGTCGCGAAGGTCGCGAAGAAGAAGCCGCTCTCGCGCGAAGGCGCCATCCTCACCGGCTACTCTCGCGGCGCCTACGCCGCGCCATCGATCGCGCGCGCGCACCCGAAGCGATGGCGCCACCTCGTGCTCATCGAGGCGAACGCGCCGCTCACGCCCGCGGGCCTCCGCGCGGCGGGCGTGCGGTCGGTCGCGCTCATCGCCGGCGAGCATGGCACCGAGATCCGCGGCATGAAGAAGACGGAGGCCGCGCTCGAGGCCGAGTCCTTCCCAGCGAAGCTCTTCGTGATGCGAAAGACCGGCCACCCCTACTCCGCAGACATGGAAGACGTCATGAGCGCCGCCCTCACCTTCGTCCTCACCCACGACACGGACTAACCCAACCTCGCGCGTCCGAACGAGCATCCCAGAACGCACAGACCACAACCGCCCCAATAGCTAAACCGGTCAATTAGTTAAATTCGATAAATGAGCTAAGGGCCTGCCCGGGCAGCGTTGCGGGGCGCCTCGGCCCAGCTTCGCCCCGCCATCGAGAAGGGGCGGCGCCGGCGAGCGGCCACGGTCGGGTGCCGAAGCCCGACGTTGAACCGCGGACAAGCTGGCAGGGGACGCCGGCAGCGGCTGCCCCACGCGCGAGGCGAGAGCCGTGATGTCCGGACCGAAGCCCCGACGTTGCAAGCGGGCCCCAGAAGCGGCCGCGTAGCACCCCGAGCACGCAGCGGGGGACCGCGTGTCTGGGGGTGTCAGGCCGAAGCCCCGACCTTGCAAGCGGGCCCCAGAAGCGGCCGCGAAAGCGGGCGCGTAGCGCCCCGAGCGCGCAGCGCGAGGGCCGTGTCTGGGGTGGGGTGTCGGGGCAACGCCCCGACCTTGCATGCCGGCCCCAGAAGCGGCCGCGAATGCGGGCGCGTAGCGCCCCGAGCGCGCAGCGCGAGGGCCGTGTCTGGGGTGGGGTGTCGGGGCAACGCCCCGACGTTGCAAGCCGGCCCCAGAAGCGGCCGCGAATGCGGGCGCGTAGCGCCCCGAGCGCGCAGCGCGAGGGCCGTGTCTGGGGTGGGGGTGTCGGGGGCAAAGCCCCCGACGTTGAGAGATACCTAAGCTCGCCAAGCGAGGGCGACGAGGTGCACCGTGATCCCCGTCTTCTTTGGCTTGTTCACGACCGATTCGAGCGGCAAGGTCGCGGGGTCGTGTGTCGTCGCGATCGCGGCGAGCTTGGATTGGGCTTCGCGTTGGAGGTCGGCGTAGCGTGCCGTCAGCGTCGCGAGGTCCTCCTTGTCGCGTGCGGCGTTGCGCGAGTTGCGGGAGGCGCTGCCGACCTTGCGCAGCGCGCCGCCGGCGCTCCGCGCGGTGAGAAGACCGAGCGCGGCGACGGCGAACCCGCCCCTCTCCTCGTGGCGCTCGGCGGAGTCCTGCTTGCGGCGGATGCGGTCCTGGAGCGTCTCGAGCTTCTTGCCGTACTTCTCGCGCACGTCGGCGATCTCGGCGTCGCGCCGCTCGCGCGCGAGGAGCGCGAGCCGGGCGCGGAAGGCGCGCTCGTCCTCGTTCGGCGCGGACATCACCTTGTGCTCCTTGCTCTTCAGGCGCGCGATCCCCTGCGTGCGCGCGAGCCAGCTCGCGAGCTCGGTCGACCACTTCGCGTAGCTCTTCGCGTCGAGCGCGCCGCCGGGCGGCGCCGCGAACCGCGCCCCAGGGACGGGATCGCTCGCGAGATCGCGGAGCGCGATCCCGCCCGCCCACTTCGCGTCCTCCCAGCGCACCGGCACCGGACCGTCCGCGATCGGCGTCGTGAACATGACCTCGCGCGTGAAGTCGAGGCCCGTCTTCGCGTCCTCGAAGTGAACGCGCGCCGCGCCGATCACCATCGGTCGATAGAGCGCGCCCGGCTGCGTCGTCGGGAAGAAGACCTCCTGCACGCCGGGCGGGACCACCGGCCGCGCGCCGCCGTCGTCCGCGCGGACCGGCATCGCGGCCGTCACCGGCAGCGCCGGCGCCGGGCCCGCGAGCCGCTTGATCTCCTCCTTCGTCAGCGGACCGCGGAGGTACGAGAGCGTCCAGCGCGACTCGATCACCGCGGGCGACGGCGCGTGGACGTCGTGCACGAGGAACTGACGCTTGCCGAGGCTCGAGAGGAGCTTGTCCATCGCGCCGCGATCGAACGAGGACTGCGCGCCCTCGAGACCGTCGAGGACGCGCGCCTTGTCGCGCTCGGTCTGGAGCCGGCCGATGATCCACGTGCCGGCGTTCGCGAGACCTTTGTAGTCGAGGTCGACCGGGTTCTGCGTCGCGAGGACGATCCCGAGGCCGAACGCCCGCGCCTGCTTCAACAGCGTGAGGAGCGGCCGCTTCGACGGCGGCATCGCGACGGGCGGGAAGTAACCGACGACCTCGTCCATGAAGAAGAGCGCACGGAGCGAGGGCGTTCCCGGCTGCGCGCGCATCCACGCGACGAGCTGACCGAGGAGGAGCGAGACGAAGAACATGCGATCGGCGTCGCCGAGGTGAGCGATCGAGAGGATCGCGATGCGCGGCCTTCCCTCCTTCGTCCAGAGGAGGCGGCCGACGTCGAGCGGCGCGCCCTCGAGCCACGCGTCGAACCCGGGCGACGCGAGGAGCGCGTTGTAGGCGACGGCGAGCTCGAAGCGCTCCTTCTTCGGGAAGAACGACTCGAGGCCGAGGACGCCGAGCTTGTCGAACGGAGGATCCTGGATCCGGAGCACGAGGCCGGCGAGATCGAGGCTCTCGCCCGCCGCCCAGGCGCGGTGGAGGATCGTCGCGACGAGGACGTGCTCGCGGCTCTTGCCCGGCTCGGCTTGCACGCCGACGAGGCCGAGGAGGCTCGTCGCGACCTGCGCGACGCGCTCGGTCATCCCCTCGCCGTCCGCGCGCTCCTCCGGCGACGGCAGCGCGAGCGAGCCCGCGATCGAGATCGGCCGCCCCGCGCGGCTCCCCGGCGTGTAGATCGTGACGTCGGCCGCCGCGCGGAGCCGCTCGATGCGCGCGCCGTCCTGCCCCCACGCCGCGAGGCCCTCCTTCCAGCGCTGCGCCTCGGCGGCGGGATCGGAGCCGTGCGGCGCCCACGGCGCGAAGTCCGCCTGCGCGAGGCTCGGGAACGTGAGGAGCAAGTTCCCGAGGTCGCCCTTCGGGTCGACGACGATCGCCGGGATGCCGTCGATCGCCGCCTCTTCGAGGAGGCCGATCGAGAGGCCGGTCTTGCCGCTCCCGGTCATCCCGATGACGACGCCGTGGGTCGTCAGGTGGCGCGCGTCGTAGAGGAAGGGCTGCCCGGCGGGCTCCGGCGCCACCGTACGGCCGAGGTAGAAGGCGCCCAGCTTCTCGAAATCCACGGGATCCTGCGTAGTTTCCACCGTTCAGCGGTCTACCATGGAGCGGATCGCGCGCGGACCACACGTCAACATAAAAATCGCGCGAAACGGGTTGCTCGTCGGCAGATGGACGCTAAACACCCACATGCGCTCGAAGTTGTTGCTTGGGGGTCTTACTTCCGTTGCACTCGCCACGATGGTGGGGCTCCTCTCCGGTTGCCCGTCGGAGACCATCTACACCACCGCGGACGGCGGCGGTGGCGACGGAGGGTCGACGATCCCGAAGAGGCCGCGCGTCCCCGTCGACGGCGAAGAGCCCGACGAGCCGGACGACAGCACCGAGCCGAGCCCGGTGGTCGAGAACTTCGACATCAAGGGGACGAAGATCGCCGAAGCGAGCTCGATCCCGATCGGCATGATCGGCGACGACATCATCATCTACGACACGGCGGCGAAGACCCTCCTCGCCCAGCCGTACACCGGCGGAGAGGCGACCAAGATCGCGGACGTCCCCGGCTACGGCGCGACGCCCACGACCGAGAACTTCCGCGTGTCGGGCGGCGTCGTCGCGGTGTGGAAGGAGCTGAACGCCGAGTTCGTCGGAAAGCTCAACGTCTGGACGCGCGAGGGCGGCCTCAAGGAGCTCGACACGAACTCCTACGCGACGCTGTTCGTCGGGAGCCCGGACGCGAAGCGCGTCAACTACCTGAAGGACCCGACGTTCGACGCGAGCACGCCGAAGAAGATCCAGACCGTGGCGGTCGTCGGCATGAACCTCGACGGCTCGCAGCGCCAGGCGCTGGAGGGCACGTTCGCGCTCAACATGGTCGCGTCGAAGACGTGCCCACCGCAGTTCATCCCCGGCGGCGCCGGCTCGCTCTGGGTGAAGTACTGCCTCGGCAGCTCCCCAACCGTCGGCCGCGCCCGCCTCGTCCTCCTCACCAGCACCGGCCCGCTCCGCGTCGACGGCATCGACGTCAACTCGGCCGACACGCTCCGCGGCGACACCCCGTTCGCGCCCGGTCCCCTCACCTTCGCGGTCGAGCTCAGCCCCGCGGAGACGGGCGGCAAGGGTCGCCTCATCAACCTCCAAGCCACCCCGCCCTCCTCGCAGTACATCGAGGACGGCGTCGTCAGCGGCACGATCATCGGCGACCAGCTCTTCTGGATCACCGCCGACGGCAAGCTGAAGCAGCAGAAGACCGACCTCACCGGCACGGCGAAGGAGCTCGCCGCCGACGCGGCGCAGCTCTTCGGCGCGAGCGCCAACGGCCAGTACATCGGCTACGTCCAGAAGGGCGCCGCCGCGTCGGTCAAGGACGTGCTCCTCGACGTGAAGACGGACCCGGCGCCCGCGCCCGTCATCCTCGGGGACGACGCGAAGATCCCGAACGCGATCTTCACCTCCGACAACAAGAACCTCCTCTACGTCGCGAACGACACGTACCGCGTCCGCGACCTCGCGGCCGGTGCGGTGAAGGACGCGACGAAGCCGGCGTACGGCTTCCGCGCCGCGCCGAACGGCAGCGCGCTCATCTACACGCAGAAGACGGCGACGAACCAGCCCGGCACGTTCTTCTACCAAGTCGGCTTCGTCCCCGACATGGTCGCCGGCGGCAAGCCGCAGTCGCTCACGTTCGCGCTCGCGACGCAGGTCTATTACAAGGAGTCGAAGGTCATCTTCCGCTACGCGCGCCCCGCCGAGGGCGGCGGCGGCATCTACATCGCCGACCTCCCGACGAACGCGCCCCCGCCGCCTCCTCCCCCGCCCGACGCCGGCACCGACGCGGCGCCCTGAACGCTCAGAGCTGGCTGACGCAGGCGGCCAGCGGAAAACACAAGGTGACGACGAGCATCACGAGCGCGGCGACGCGAGCGTGGTGCTCGAGCGTTTTTGGCGCGTGAAGCTCCCAATCTCCGACATCGGCCACCGCCGGCACGCCGCACGACGTGCAGTAGGCCCGGCCGGCCGAAAAGATCAGCTCTGTCGTGGGGGTATACACGGAGCAACGCTCGCAGCGAGCCGTGTCGCAAGTCGCCCAACCGTGCATGAGCCTCTACCGTAACCACGGCGCGCCAAATGTTCCGGCCGGCGCGTGATACGACACGGCCATGCCGCGCAACGTGAAGGTCGGGTTGATTCAAGCCGCAACTCCCTACGAAGACGGGTGGAGCATCCAGAAGACGCAACAAGCCGCGCTGGACGCCCACATGCCGCTCATCGAGCAAGCCGGAAAAGAGGGCGTACAGATCCTCGGGCTGCAGGAGATCTTCAACGGTCCCTACTTCTGCCCGAGCCAGGACAAGTTCTGGTACGACGCGACCGAGGCGATCCCGGGTCCGACGACCGAGCTGATGCAGCCCATCTGCAAGAAGTACGAGATGGCGATGGTCGTGCCGCTCTACGAGCGCGATCAGCCGGGCGTCTACTACAACAGCGCGGCGGTCATCGACGCCGACGGCACGTACCTCGGCAAGTACCGCAAGCATCACATCCCGCACACGTCGCAGTTCTGGGAGAAGTTCTTCTTTCGCCCCGGAAACCTCGGATTTCCCGTCTTCCAGACGCGCTACGGCAAGGTCGGCGTCTACATCTGCTACGACCGCCACTTCCCCGAGGGCGCGCGCGCGCTCGGCTTGAACGGCGCCGAGATCGTCTTCAACCCGTCCGCCACCGTCGCGGGGCTCTCGCAGTACCTCTGGAAGCTCGAGCAACCCGCGCACGCGGTCGCGAACGGCTACTTCGTCGCCGCCTCGAACCGCGTCGGCACCGAGGCCCCGTGGAACATCGGCAAGTTCTACGGCACGAGCTACATCGTCGACCCGCGCGGCAACATGCTGAGCGTCGGCTCGGAGGACAAGAGCGAGCTCGTCACCGCCACCTGCGATCTCGACCTGATCGAGGAGGTGCGGAAGACGTGGCAGTTCTACCGCGATCGCCGCCCCGACGCGTACGGCGACCTCACGAAGCCGTGATCGCGCCTGCGGCCGTGATGCTTGCCTAGCGCCGTAATCTCCGAGATGATTTGCCTTTCTCGGCGGGAGGCGACCGGATGGCGGATCGAAAATGGAGCAGCGCGGAGCTCCGGAAGAAGCACAAGGAGGTGCTCTTTCCGAGCGTCGGCACCTTCTACGAAGAGCCCGTTTGTCTCGACGAAGGCAAGGGCGCGCGGCTCAAGGATCTCGACGGTCGCGAGTACCTCGACTTCTTCGGCGGCATCCTCACCGTGTCGCTCGGGCAGACCCACCCGAAGGTCAACGCCGCGCTCCACGCCCAGATCGATCGCCTCGGCCACGTCTCCACGCTCTACCCCACCGTCGGGATCGTCGAGCTCGCGGAGAAGCTGCTCTCGCTCGCGCCCGGCAAGATCGGCAAGGCGGGGAAGGCGTTCTTCACCGCGAGCGGCACCGAGGCGGACGAGACCGCGGTGGCCCTCGCGCAGATCGCGACCGGGCGGCAGGAGCTCATCGCGCTCCGCCACGGCTACTCGGGGCGCTCGCTCCTCGCGCAGTCGCTCACCGCGAACAAGAACTACCGCGCGGTGCAGAGCCAGGTCGCCGGCATCAAGCACGCGCACTCGCCGTACTGCTACCGCTGCCCCTTCGACGCGACGCCCGAGCACTGCAGCATGAAGTGCGCGACCGACATCGAGGAGCTGATCCAGACGACGACCACCGGCCAGATCGCCGGCTTCCTCGCGGAGCCGATCCAGGGCGTCGGCGGCTTCATCGTCGCGCCGAACGGCTACTTCAAGGTCGCGACCGACATCGTCCGGAAGTACGGCGGCCTCTTCATCTGCGACGAGGTGCAGACCGGCTTCGGCCGCACCGGCGGCAAGATGTGGGGGATCGAGCACCACGACGGCGTCGAGCCCGACATCATGACGATGGCGAAGGGGATCGCGAACGGCCTCCCGATCGGCGCGTGCCTCGCGACCGTGCCGGTCGCCGACACGTGGAAGGTCGGCAACATCGCGACGTACGGCGGCAACCCGATCTCGACCGCGGCCGCGAACGCGACGATCGACGTCATCGTCGAGGAGAAGCTCACCGAGAACGCGACCGCGATGGGCGGCCTCCTCCGGCAGGGCCTCGAGGCGCTGAAGAAGCGCTTCCCCAAGACGATCGGCGACGTGCGCGGCAAGGGCCTCATGCAGGCGCTCGAGCTCGTGAAGGACGAGACGGCGAAGGACCGCACGCCGAACGTCGAGGCCACCACGCGCCTCTTCGAGGAGACGAAGAAGCGTGGTCTCCTCATCGGACGCGGCGGCCTCTACGGCAACGTCATCCGCATCGCGCCCGCGCTCAACGTCACCAAGTCGGAGATCGACGAGGGCCTCAAGGCGCTCGAAGAGTCGCTCGCCGCGTTCGCTTCCTGAGGGACCAAGCCAATGACCTTGTCCAAGCTACCGACCGATCGCCTCGAGAACGCCCTCCCCGACAAGAAGCCGCTCTACACCGCGGCCGAAGCGAAGACGGAGGCGGACCGCTGCCTTTACTGCTCGGACGCGCCTTGCATCAAGGCGTGTCCGACCGAGATCGACATCCCCACCTTCATCAAGAAGATCGCCTCCGGCAACGTCCGCGGCAGCGCGCGCACGATCTTCGAGCAGAACCTCCTCGGCTACTCCTGCGCCCGCGTCTGCCCGGTCGAGGTGCTCTGCCAGGGCGACTGCGTCTACACCGGCTGGGGCCGCGACCCGATCAACATCGGACGCCTCCAGCGCTTCGCGACCGAGACCGCCACCGCGAAGGACGCGGCGCCGGTGCTGAAGAAGAACGTCGACGTCGGCACGGCGAAGAAGAAGGTCGCCGCGATCGGCGGCGGTCCCGCTTCCCTCGCCTTCGCCGGTTACCTCGCGCTCGAGGGCCACGAGGCGGTCGTCTTCGAGAAGCGACCGTACGCGGGCGGCCTCAACACGACCGGCATCGCGCCGTACAAGCTCCACTCCCACGACGCGCTCCATGAAGTGGAGTGGGTGCGCGAGCTCGGCGTCGACGTGCAGACCGGGATCGAGGTCGGCGGCGACGACGGGCCCGGGAAGATCTCCACGAAGAAGCTGCTCGAGACCTACGACGCCGTGTTCCTCGGGATCGGCCTCGGCGCCGACACGAAGCTGGGGATCCCGGGCGAGGACGGGCCCGGCGTCTACGGCGCGACCGAATGGATCGAGAAGATGAAGCTCGAGCTCGGGGGCGGCCAGCGCGAGGAGTACGCCGGCAAGCGAGCGATCGTCGTCGGCGGCGGCAACACCGCGATCGACGTCGCGCGCGAGTGCGCCCTCCTCGGCTGCGCCGACGTCGCGATGGCCTACCGCCGCGGCGTCCCCGAGATGAGCGGCTACGCGCACGAGATGGCGGCGGGGCGGAAGGAAGGCGTGCGCCTCGTCGGCCACGTGCAGCCGGTCGCGTACGTGCGCGACGCGGCGGGCAAGCTCGTCGCGCTCAAGGTCGCGCAGACGGACAAGGACGCGAAGCCGATCCCCGGCACCGAGCACGACCTCCCCTGCGACTACGTCTTCCTCGCGATCGGCCAGTCGAAGCTGCGCGACATGGCGAAGGAGCTCGGCGGCGTCGAGCTCGACAAGCGCGGCTGCGTCGTCGTCGCCGACCCGAAGACCTGCGCGACCGGCAACCCGAAGGTCTTCGCCGGCGGCGACTGCATCAACGGCGGCAAGGAAGTCGTCAACGCCGTCGCCGACGGCCGCAACGCTGCTCGTACCCTCATCGCCCGCTGGGCCGCGAAGTAGAAGGAAGAAGAACCATGGCTGATCTCAGCATCGACTTCGCGGGCATCAAGAGCCCGAACCCCTTCTGGCTCGCGTCCGCTCCGCCGGCGAACAGCGGCGAGCAGGTCATGCGCGCGTTCGACGCCGGCTGGGGCGGCGCGGTGTGGAAGACGCTCGGCGATCCGATCATGAACGTGACGAGCCGCTTCGGCGGCGTCGACTACGACGGCCGCAAGCTGATGGGGCTCAACAACATCGAGCTCATCACCGACCGCCCGCTCGAGGTGAACCTCAAGGAGATCCGCGAGGTCAAGAAGCGGTACCCGAAGCACGTCGTCATCGCCTCGCTCATGACCGAGACGAGGAACGACTGGAAGGTGCTCATCGAGAAGTGCCAGGACGCCGGGGTCGACGGCTTCGAGCTGAACTTCGGCTGCCCGCACGGCATGTGCGAGCGCGGGATGGGCTCCTCCGTCGGTCAGGAGCCCAAGCTCCTCGCCGAGATCACGAGCTGGACGAAGGAGTTCTCGAAGCTCCCCGTCCTCGTGAAGCTCACCCCCAACACCGGCGACATCGTCGAGGCCGGCCTCGCCGCGGTCGCGGGGAAGGCCGACGGCATCGCCCTCATCAACACGATCAAGAGCATCGTCGGCGTCGACCTCGACCGCCTCGTCCCGAACCCGCGCGTCGGCAAGGCCTCCACCAACGGCGGCTACTGCGGCCCCGCGGTGAAGCCGATCGCGCTCCACATGGTCGCCGCCCTCGCGCGCGAGGAGGGCATCAAGATCCCGATCTCGGGCATCGGCGGCATCTCGAACTGGCGCGACGCGGCCGAGTTCATCGCCCTCGGCTCGACCTCCGTGCAGGTCTGCACCGCGGTCATGCACTACGGCTACCGCATCGTCGAGGACATGATCGACGGCCTCTCCGAGTACCTCGACTCGATGAACATGAAGAGCGTGAACGACCTCCGCGGTCGCGCGACCTCGGCCTACCAGGAGTGGGGCGATCTCGATCTCTCGTACAAGCTCGTCGCGAGCATCGACCCGAAGACGTGCATCGGCTGCCAGCTCTGCGTGACCGCGTGCCACGACGGCGCGCACCAGTGCATCTTCACCGGCCCCGACGACAAGCCGCGCCCGCCGCACGCGCACGCGCACGGCCCCGCGAAGGCGCCGAAGCCGCTCCCGATCGGCGCGATCGCGGGCGACCGCGTCCCGTGGATCGACGAGCCGGAGTGCGTAGGCTGCAACCTCTGCCAGCTCGTGTGCCCCGTCCCCGGGTGCATCACGATGGAGGAGCGTCCGAGCGGCAAGCCGCAGGAGACGTGGAACGATCGCGTGAAGGCCGGGCGCAACAAGCTCCCCGGCGGCATCCACGACGGCACCTGAGCGCCGAACGGTGACGAAGAAGGAATCCATGCCGGCGGAGTCGCTCCCGCCCGTCTCGGGTACGTCCGCGCGCGCGGACGTGCTCGATCGCGCGAGCCTCGTGAAGACGATCATCGACGCCGTCCCCGGCGGCGTCGTGCACGTCGCGGCGGACGGCTCCATCGTCGAGGCGAACGCGGAGGCGCTCCGCATCCTCGGCTACAAGTTCGACATCCTCACGAAGCGGTACATCGCCGACTTCGACGCGGAGACCCTCCACGAAGACGGCTCCCCTTGCCCGCTCGAGGACTACCCCGTCGCGCTCGTGCTCACGACCGGCAAGCCGCAAGGGCCGACGACGATCGGGATCCGGCGCCCCGACGGCCAGACGTCGTGGGCGGTCTTCCGCGCGGTGCCGACGAACGCCCCGAGCGGCGCGCTCACCGGCGCGATCGTGACGTTCCTCGACATCACCGATCGCAAGCGCGCGGAGATCGCGCTCCAGCAGAGCGAGGTGAAGTGGCGGCTCCTGGCGGAGAACATGCCGGACTTCGTCGTGATCGGAGATCGCGAGGCGCGCATCCAGTCGATCAACCGCCTCCTCCCCGGCTACGTGCTCGAGGAGGTGATCGGCAGCTACGGCTGGCAGCACGTCGATCCTCAACACGCGGAGCACTGGAAGGAGCGCTACCGCGAGGTCCTCGAGACGGGGCAGCCCGTGCGCTTCGACACGCGGAGCGAGTTCAAGGGCACGCAGGTCTGGTACGAGACCGTCCTCGCGCCGCTCGGCGGCGAGCGCATCCTCTGGGTCGCGCGCGACGTCACCGAGCGCCGCACGATGATCACGAAGCTCGCGGAGAAGGAGCGGCTCGCGAGCGTCGGCATGGTCGCGGCGAGCGTCGCGCACGAGATCATGAACCCGCTCACGTACGTCCTCGCGAACCTCGACTTCGCGATCGGCGACAAGTGCGAGTCGGAGGAGCGGCGCATGAGGTCGCTCACCGACGCGCGCGAGGGCGCGGCGCGCATGCAGCAGATCGTGTGGGACCTCCGCTCGCTCGGGCGCGTCGGCGCGCAGGAGCTGTTCTACGTCGACGCGCGCGCCGTCCTCGAGACCGCGCTCCGCCTCGCGAACCCGGAGGTGATCCGCCTCCCGACGAGGCTCGTCGTCGAGCTCGCCGAGGTGCCGGGTGTGCTCGCGAGCGAGTCGCGCCTCTGCCAGGTCTTCATCAACCTGCTCGTCAACGCGGCGCAGGCGATGGAGTCGCGCCCCGCCGAGGAGCGCGTGCTCGAGGTCCACACGCGCACGAACGCCGATCAGAGCATGGTCGCGGTCGACATCTCCGACACCGGGATGGGCATCGCGCCGGAGCACCTCGGGCGCATCTTCGATCCGTTCTTCACCACGAAGCGGAGCGGCACCGGCCTCGGCCTCTCGATCTCGCGCGACTGCATCGAGCGCATGGGCGGCCGCATCGAGGTGACGAGCGAAGAAGGCCGCGGCACGACCTTCACCGTCTGGCTCTCGACCCAGCGCACGCTGCCCTCGAGCACATCGAGCACATCGAGCACATCGAGCACCGAGCCGTAGGCTCGGGCGAGCAGCGGCGGAGGAGGCGCCCGCCTCCGACGGCTGCTCGCGGGGGTGCAGGGGGCGCAGCCCCCTGCAACTAGAACGACAAGCGCACGCCGTTCGCGCCGACGAAGGTGCCGGGCGGCGTGCTGCCCGTCTTCGGCGAGCTCGTGAGGTAGAAGTAGACGCCGGCGACGAGGCCGACCGCGCCGACGACGAAGCCGACGGTGGAGATCGTGCCCATCGTGCGACCGCTGTCGACGTCGCCCTGGACCGAGGACGGGCAGCGCGTGCCCTGACACTGGTCCTCGATCTCGCTCTTCTTCGACGTCGCCATCAGGCCGAAGATCGTACCGACCGCGATGCCCGCGGCGCCGACGCCGACGCCGACGTAGGCCGGGACGCGGCTCGGCTGCTCCCGCGGCTCCGGCTGCGCGGGCGGCGGGAGCGGCGGCGGCGCGACCGGCGGCGGCGCCGGCGCGGGAGCGACGACCGGCTCCGGCTTCGGCGCGTTGGGATCGACCTCGAGCGTCAGCGCCACCGAGTCGTTGCCGCCCTCCTGGAGCGTCACCTTCGCGCGCGCGGTCTTGTAGCCCGGCGCGGAGGCCTCGACCTCGTGCTCGCCCGGATCGGTGGGGCGGTTCATGTTGAGGTTCGCCGGCGGGACGACCTCGCCGTCGAGCTTCACGACGTATTGCCCCTCCGGGCCCGCGACCGCGATCTTGAGCTTCGCGATCTTCGGCTTCGCCTCGGCGAGGACCTTCTTCGCGCGCTCCTGCGCGGCCGCGAACGCGGCGGGGGCGTTGGGAGCGAGCGTCTCGCGCACGACCTTGTTGAGGTTCTCGGTGCCTTCGACGAGCTTGCCGACCTGCACCTGGCACTCGCCGAGGCGCGCGAGCGTCGTCGGCGCGTGAAAGAGCTTCTCCGAGCGCGCGAGCTTCTCGATCGCGTCCTGGCAGTTGCCCGCGTCCGCGAGCTTCACGCCCTCTTGCCCGAGCGCGCGCGCGGCGCTCACGTCCGCCGAGCTCGGCTCCTCCTGCGCGAACGCCGTCAGCGGGCAGAGCGTGATGATGGCGGTCGCGACGACGACCCTCGTTCCCCTGGCGAACATCGTCGCAGGCTACACGAAGCGCGCGCGATCAGTAGCCCAGATCCGGCTCTTCCGAAGCGGGCGCGGCGGACTTCGCGGACGACGGCTTCGGGCGCGGAAGGGCCGGACGGCTCGTCCCCGTCGCGGGACGGAACCCGACGAAGGGCTGCGCCGGAGCGGCCGCGGTCGCGGGCGCCGGCGTCGCGGTGGCGTCGGCGGTCTCCACCGGCGCGGCGGACGGCGCGGCCGCCGTCGTCGTCGTCGCGGGAGGCGCGGCCGCCGTCACCGGCGCCGGCGGCGAGGTCTTCGTCTCCGGCGTCGCGACCGGAGCGGCGGCGGTCGCCGGTGGCGGCGACGCGCGGTACGTCGCGGCGAGCGCGCCCGCGACGATGGCGGCGACCGCGAGGACGCCGAGCACGATCGCGAACCCGCGCTTCTTCTCCGGCGGCGGCGCGCTCTCCGTCGCCGCGACGATCGAGGACACCTGCGGCGCCGACGCGGGCGCGGAGGGCGCCGCGATCGGGACGCTGCTCGGCGGGATCGGCGGGGACGACGTGTCGGTCGGCAGGCCCGGCGCGCGCGGGATCGGCGTGTACAGGAAGTCCGACGGCGCCGGCGGCATCGTGCTGTTGACCTGCAGGTTCGCGGTCGCCTGCCCCGCCGCCTGGAGCACCGCGACCGCGCGCTCGACGTTGAGGCGCGTGCGCTTCGGACCGAAGGGCATCAGCGCGACCGCGAGCTCCGCGATGTTCTGGAAGCGCTTGTTCGCGTCCTTCTGGAGGCACTTCGTGATGACCTCGACGAGCCCGGACGGGAGGTCGTTGCGGAACATCTCGATCGGACGCGGCTGCGCCTCGAGGATCGCCGCGCAGATCTCGGTGATCGACTGGCCGTCGAACGCGGTCTGCCCGGTGAGCATCTCGTAGATGACCATCCCGAGCGACCAGATGTCGGAGCGCACGTCGACGCTGTCGGTCACGCGCACTTGCTCCGGGGACATGTAGAGCGGCGTCCCCATCAGGTTCACCGTCTTCACGAGCGGGACCGCGTTCTTGAAGATGGAGCCGCTGAGCGCCGCCTTCGAGATCCCGAAGTCGAGCACCTTCACGATGCGGATGCCGCCCGCGCGCTCGGTGAGGAGCAGGTTCTCCGGCTTGATGTCGCGATGGACGATGCCCTTCGAGTGCGCGACCGCGAGCGCCTCGCAGACCTGGAGCGCGTACTCCACCGCCGTGCGCGGACCGACCGTGCCGGTCTCTTCGACGACGGAGCCGAGGTCCTTGCCGTCGAGGTACTCCATGACCATGTACGGCATGCCCTCGGGCGTCGTGCCGACGTCATGAACCGTCGCGACGTACTCGCTCTTGATCGCCGCCGCCGCCTTCGCCTCGCGCGCGAAGCGACCGACCATCGCGTTGTCGACGAGCATCTCGGGGCGCAGACACTTGATCGCCACCGTCTCGTCGAGCTCGACGTTCTTCGCCTCGAAGACGATGCCGACCGCGCCGGAGCCGATGACGCGACCGACGAGGTACTTGCCGTCGAGGAGCTGGCCCGTCGTGAGCCCGAAGTCCTTCACCGCCGCCGCGTCCGACTTCGACGCGACGACACCGCTGCTGGTGAGGGGACTGTTTTCGGCCTCCGTCTTCACGAGCTCGAGCCGGCGTGCACCGCGTTCATCCATGGGCATCCTCTCGTGTTTCCCGATGGGACCACGGATCGGGATAGCCGGCAACGCGTTCTCCCTGACAAACCGGCACTTTGTGGCTCCGAGGTATGACCCGGGCGCCGTGGCTCGATGGCACGGGCTACTCGCAGTAGCCGAAGCTGCAGGTCGGGCGCGACGCAGGGCACGTCGACGACTCGGTGCAGCTCTGGCAGCCGGCCGGGGTCTCGCCCGGCGACGCCGCCTCGAACGCGCAGTCGCAGCGCAAGGACGGCTCGAACGGGGTGAGCGGCGCGCCCTCCTTCGCGCGCGTCACGCGCATCGCGCACTGCGGGACGTTGCCGACGACCTTGAGCGCGCCGAAGAGATCGACCGACTTCACCGGCGCCTCCTGGCGGTTGACCATGACGTACGCGAGCAGCTTCACCGCCGCGTTGCGCGCGGTGGCCGTCGCGCCGTTCGCCTCGAGGACCAGGTTCTGCGCCGCGACGGGATCGCCCGCGACGGTGCGGACGAGCACGTGGAGCGGGATCCAGAGGAAGTAGTGACCGTCGCGGACGTTGCGGCGATTGAACGCGCCCGGCGAGCTGTCGGGATAGAAGCCGACCTTCTGTCCGAAGTGCTGGAACGCGAGCGCCTTCATCACGTCGCGGTTGATGTCGACGATCTCCGACGCGCTGATCCCGATCGTCTTGACCGGGTTGTCGGAGAACTGGAGCGCGTTCTTCATGTTGCTCGAGCCGCTCGAGTCGCGGCCGCGGAGGCCGCCGATCGGGAGGCCGAGCGAGCGCGCGACGGTCTGCTGGTTGGCCGAGCTGGCGGTGCGGCGGAAGATGTAGAGCTCGTCCGTCCACGGCGCGACGCCGGACGCGGCGCCGAAGCCGTAGACCTTGTAGGCCGCCTCGGCGCTGATCACGAGCTCGGTGGAGGTCTTCGGCGTCGCGAGCATGATCGGGTTCACGGGCCCGAGCAGATCCTGGACGTCGGGCGGGAGCTGCACGTTCTGCGAGAGCCCCTCCTGCCCCGCGCAGCTGTCGGCGAAGAGCGCGGAGAGGTTGATGTCGGCCGGGTGCTCCTCCTCGAGCGTGCACTTTCGCGCCGTCCCCGCGGAGTCGTAGTAGACGATCTCGCCCGAGAGCTTCGGCGTGTTGAGGATGCGGCTCGCGACGCCGACGCACGACGACTTCTCGGAGTAGTACATCGTCGCGCCCGCGCCTGGCGCGGCGGAGCCCATCGCCTTCGCGATGACGTCCATCGGGAAGCCGGTCGCGCCGAGGATCATCACCGGGTTCGGGAGGTTCAGCGGACACGGGGCGGCGGTAGGCGCCGGTCCCGCGTCGTCGACCGGTGGCGGCGGCGCGCCCGCGTCGAAGGGAGGCGGCGTCGGTCCACCGTCGACGAGCGGCGGCTGCGGCGTGTTCGGATCGTAGCCCGCGATGCGGGCGGCGTTGTCGAACGGCACGAAGTCCGACGCCGTGCACGCGTTGAGGATCTCGTCCTGGTTCGTCGGCGCGCAGCGCCAGCAGCCGCGGCCGCCGAAGCCGGCCGGATCGAAGCAGCCGCCGTCGTCCGTGTCGGAGGCGTCGGGCGTGTCCCCGCCGTCGGGTGAGCCCGTGTCGGTGACGTTCGAGCCCGCGTCGTCGAGCGCGCCGACCTCGAACTGATCGAAGTCGAGCAACGAGGAGCACGCGACCGCGAACGACGCGATCACGAGCGCGAAGAAATAGAACGTCCTCGCTTCGATCCGACCGCCAAGGCTCCGCATGGCCGCGCAGCCTACTCGAGTCTGCGGCGCGCTTGCAGCAGTGATCTAGTGCCAGTGGTCGAGCGGCAGCGGCGAGTCGAGGTCCTCGACCTCGATCCCGAGATCGCGCCGCAGCATCGGGCTCCGCGACGGCGAAGCGACGGCGTTCGGCTTGTAGCTGTGGGCGGCGGCGGGGAACGCGCCGCTTCGGACGTCGGCCACGTAGGCGGCGATCGCGTCGACCGCGAGGTCACCGAGGTTCGCGAACCTCTTGGCGAATTTCGGCTGATGCCCGCGCGACAGGCCGAGGAGATCGGTGCACACGAGGACCTGACCGTCGCACCCCGCGCCGGCGCCGATGCCGATCGTCGGGACGGAGACGAGCGACGTGATGCGCTCCGCGAGATCCGGCGGCACCGCCTCGAGGACGATCGCGAACGCGCCGGCCTGCTCGACCGCGATCGCGTCGGCGAGGACCTTCTCCGCGCCTTCTCCCCTCCCCTGCACCTTGAAGCCGCCGAGCGCGTGCACGCTCTGCGGCGTGAGCCCGACGTGACCGACGACGGGGATCCCCGCGCGCACGATCCGATGCACGTGCTCGGCGACCTCCTGGCCGCCCTCGAGCTTCACGCTCTCGCACGCCCCGTCCTTCATCAGCTTGCCCGCGCTCTCGACCGCCTGCGCGGGCGAGACCTGGTAGCTCATGAACGGGAGATCGCCGGTGAGGTGCGCCGTCGTCAGCGCGCGCGCGACGGCGCGAGAGTGGTACGCCATCTCCTCGAGCGTGACCGGGATCGTCGTCGAGAGACCTTGCACGATCATGCCGAGGGAGTCCCCGACGAGGACCATGTCGGCGCCGGCCTCGTCGACGAGGCGCGCCATCGTATAATCGTAGGCCGTCACCATCGCGATCTTCGCGCCGCCCTTGCGCGCGCGGAGATCGGGGACGGTGACCTTCTTCGCCGCCGGTGACGGCTTCTGCGGACCCGAGCTGTACATGTCGATTGGTCGCGGCCGGCGAGCCGGTCCACGCCTCCTTCTCTTTGCTCTAGCGCCGGCTCTTCGTTGCGACAAGGTTGGTTCTCGCGCAGGTCCGCGGTAAAGGACGAGGCCTGCCCCGCTCCCGCCTTTTCTTCGGATTCTCCCTCCTCGCCACGGCCTGCCTCGCCGCTTGCGATCGGCCGCCTTCGGTCGAGCTCAAGGAGTGGACGCCGGCGGATCACGACGGCGAAAAAAAGACCGGCGGCCCCGCCGCGAAGCAGGGGGAGAAGGGCGACGCGGGCGGGACGCCGGCGCTCGTCGAGATCGCGTGGCGGAACCAGTGCGCGACCTGCCACGGCCCCGCCGGCAAGGGCGACGGCCCGCAGGGTCCGATGTTCAAGGCGGCCGACCTCTCGACGCCCGCGGTGCAGGACAAGCTGAAGGACGAGGACATCGCCGCCGCGATCACGAACGGCAAGGGGCGCATGCCGAAGTTCGATCTCCCGCCCGACGTCGTGCAGGGCCTCGTCACGCGCGTCCGCTCGTTCCGCGCGAACTGAAGCGGAGGAGCGAATGAACCGGCGCCGGATCGGCTCGCTCGTGTTCCTCGCGGTCGGGCTCGCGATCGCCTTCTTCCTCGCGAACGACGCGCCGCAGGAGCAGCACGTGCGCGTCGTCCTCGGGAGCGGCGCGCCGGAGGTGACCGGCGTCACGCTCTCGTACCTCGGCGCGGGCGGCGACGTCGCGGACGAGACCCACTTCACCTACGCGCCGGGGAAGGCGCCGCGCGTCGTCGCGCACGAGCCGAAGCTCCCGCACGGCGACTACCAGCTCCGCGTCGACGTCGCCGCGACGCCGCCCGACGCTTCGACGGAGATTCACCGCTCCGTCGAAAGGCAGGTTACGCTGAAGGGCGGCAGCGCCCAGGTCGACGTCTCGAGCGCCATCGTTCATGACTGAAGAGAAGGAACCCGTCCCCGCCGCCAAGGCGCCTTCGCCCGAGGTCTCGACGCGCGCCGCCGCCAGCGTCGTCGGCGCGCCGGCGGGCGTGCTCGCGGTCGTGCTCAGCGGATCGGCGAAGGGCACGAGCAAGGTCGTCGGCGGCCGCTTCACGATCGGCAAGGCGAACGACAACGACCTCGTCCTCGGCGACGACACGGTGTCCCGCCACCACTGCGAGATCCTCCGCGCGCCGGACGGGCTCCACGTGCGCGACCTCGAGTCGACGAACGGCACGAAGATCGACGGCACGCGCGTGCGCGAGGCGACGCTCCAGCCGGGCAACGTCCTCAAGGTCGGCGAGGTCGAGATCCACTTCCGTCCCGCGGCGCAGAAGGTCGAGGTCCTCCCGAGCGACAAGACCAGCTTCGGCGGCGCGATCGGGCACAGCCTGCCGATGCGGACGATCTTCGGCGTGCTCGAGCGCATCGCGCCGACCGACGCGACCGTGCTCCTCGAGGGCGAGACCGGCACCGGCAAGGACGTCCTCGCGCGCGCGATCGCGAGCACGTCGGGGCGCGCGAACAAACCGTTCCTCGTCGTCGACTGCGGCGCGGTCACCTACTCCCTCATCGAGAGCGAGCTCTTCGGGCACGAGCGCGGCGCGTTCACCGGCGCGGTCTCCACCCGCCAAGGCGCGTTCGAGCTCGCCGACGGCGGCACCGTGTTCCTCGACGAGATCGGCGAGCTCCCGCTCGACGTGCAGCCGAAGCTCCTCCGCGTGCTCGAGACGCGCGAGTTCCGCCGCGTCGGCGGGAACAAGACGCTCGCGACCAACGTGCGCGTCATCGCGGCGACGAAGCGCGACCTCCAGCGCGAGGTCGGCGCCGGCAAGTTCCGGGAGGACCTCTACTTCCGCCTCGCGGTCGTGCCGGTCACGGTCCCTCCCCTCCGCGCGCGGCGCGAGGACATCCCCAACATCGTGACGCACATCTTGAAGGCGGCCGGCGGCGAGGGGCTCACCGTGCCGTCCGACACGATGCAGTCGCTCGTCGCGCACGAGTGGCCCGGCAACGTGCGCGAGCTCCGCAACGTCCTCGAGCGCTCGATCTACATGGCGCACGCGATGGGCTCGACCGAGATCGGGGTCGTCACGCTGCCGACCGCGCACGGCGGCGCGGAGGCGGCGTTCCACTTCGAGCCGACCCAGAGCTACCGCGAGACGCGCGCGAAGTACGACGCGGAGTTCGAGAAGCGCTACGTGAAGTGGCTGCTCTCACGCCACAACGGCAACATCTCCGCCGCCGCGCGCGAGGCGAAGATGGACCGAAAGCACCTCCACGACATGGCCAAGAAGCACGGCCTCCGCGGCAACGACGCCGAGGACTGAGCAAGGCCACGCGGCGCGCGCGCCGAGGGTGCTACGATCGTGAAGCGATGGGCGAACCGGCCGAGGAGATCGGGGTCTCCTTCCGAGAATTCTGGGAGTACGAGGGCCTCCCCGAGACGCGCTACGAGCTCTTCAGCGGAGAAATCGTGGCGATGAACCAACCTTCGCTGCGGCACGGCGCGCTCCAAGGATCCCTCATCGGAGAGCTCATGCGCACGCTCGAGGGCCGGTGCCAGGTGCTGGGGCCGGTGGGCGTCTACTGCGAAGCCACCGGAGACGCGTTCGGTCCCGACGTCATCGTGCTCTGTGAGCCGGCGATCTACGACAAGGAGATCGGGCGCGCGCTTACGAACCCGAGCGCCATCTTCGAGATCCTCTCCCCGGGCACGTCGAAGATCGACACCCATGAGAAGCTCCCGGCGTACAAGGCCATTCCGTCCTTGCGCGAGTACGTCCTGGTCTCGCAACGAAAGAGGCTCATCCAACTTCACAGGAGGACGAGCAGCGGCTGGATCAGCGAACAGTATTCCTCGGGCGCTCTTCGCATCTGCGATGGCGAGATCACGGTCGAAGCGATCTACGAACGCGTGGACACCTCGGCGCTCTTGCCGCGTTGAGCGCCGATCGACGGAGCCGTGCTGCTACGGGCTCAGGGACGGAACACCGTCACCGAGCGCGCGCCGGTGCGGGTCGAGAGCATCATCGCGGAGCTGTTCGGGATCGGGAGGAGCTCGTCGTCGGTGTTCGTGCGGCACCCCGTGAGGACGGTGGGGCTCGGCCAGAGCTGCGTGATCAGCTCGCCGCCGCCGGAGTCGCACGACCTCGGCGCGTAGAGCACCTGGCCGTCGCCGCTCAGCTCGACGCTGAACGAGTAGTTGTAGTCGACGCCCTTGTCGAACGCGCCGAGCGTGTTGCCGGTCCGGTCGTCGACGAGGCGGATCGACTCCGCGCGCGTCGCGCGGTCCTTCACGCCGAGGACGAAGCGGTTCGTCGCCGGGGTCGTCCGATCGAGCTGGAGCTCGAGGTTCTCCTCCTTCGGGATCGCGACCGCGGGCGCGATCGCGCCGTCGACCGGCGTGACGCCGAGCCAGTTCGGCTTCGAGCCGCGCTCGGGCCCGCCGCGGAAGACCAGCGTCGAGCGATCGGTGCTCACGCGGAACCAGAGCAGGTCCGGATCCGTCACGAGCGTGCGCGGGACCCCGGTCCCGCCGAGGCTCGCGCGCTCGATCGCCCAGGTCCCGTCCAGCTTCTGCGCGGAGTACACGACGTGCGACGCCGCGACCTTCGCGACGTCGGCGATCTGCTTGAACGGGCCCGCGATCACGCGGACGGCGCCGGTCTTGGCCTCGACGCGCGCGACGGAGTAGCCGTCGGCGGAGCGGCCGACCTTCGCGAGGTAACCGTACCCGTCGAAGGTGTCGCGAAGCGAGGTCAGGACCGGCGCGGCGGGGCTCACCGACGCGCTCAACGTCGGCGTCGAGGGCACCGGATCGAGGACGCGGAGCGTGCGGCCGCCCTGGCTGAGGAGCATGCGGCGCGACGACGTCGTGCTCCAGAGCGAGACCGCCGACGCGCTCACGTACGGGACGTGCTCGACGAGCCGCGGGGTCGTCGATCCGACCTTCCCGACGACGAGCTTCTGGCCGCCGCTGGCGTACGCGAGGAACGCGATGTCACCGGCCTCCGTGATCGTGATCCCCTCGAGGGGCTCGCGCATGCCCTCGAGCGGGATCTTCGTGACGACGACGTCCCAGGTCGTCCGGAACGTCGCGACGTTGAAGTCGTACGAGCCGTCGGCGTGACGGAGCGCCCAGTACACGTACTTGCCGGTCGTGCCGGCGGCGAGGACCTTGTCCGTCGCCTTGTAGCTGCCCGCGCGCGTCGCCGCGCCGCCGCCGCGGACGCTCCGGCGCACGATCCGGCCCTCCCCGCTCGCGCCGACGCACTCCACGTAGACGATCCATTCGCCGTCGTCGGTGCCGACGGGCTTGCTGCAGGCGACGAGCTGCGTCGACGTCGCGATCGCGTCCTCGCTCTCGGCGGTCGACTCGTCCGGCGCCGCGCACGCGGCGGCGGAGAGCGCGAAGGAAAGGAGCCCGAGCGAGGTCATCCGACGAAACATGCGGCGGGTCATAGTCGCGCTCCGATCCAGCGCAACGGGAAAAGTGCACGCCGCCTCGCCCTCCGGAGCGAAAAACCTTCCCTGAAAAATATGCGCCCGCGGCTAGCGGCAACTCACCGCCTTGAGCGCGCATGCGGCGAGTGAGAGATTTCAGCTCTCCGACATGACACCAAAAAGCATCCGCCCGAGCCGAGGACTCTCCGACGATCCCCTCTGGTACAAGGACGCCGTCATCTACGAGGCGCGCGTCCGCTCGTTCTTCGACGCGAACGGCGACGGCATCGGAGACTTCCAGGGGCTCCGGCAGAAGCTCGACTACCTCGCCGATCTCGGCGTCACCGCGATCTGGATCCTCCCGCACTACCCCTCGCCGGGGCGCGACGACGGGTACGACTGCGCGGACTACACCGGCGTGCACCCGGACGTCGGCACGATCGAGGACTTCGACGAGTTCGTGCGGGAGGCGCACCGGCGCGGCGTCCGCGTGATCACCGAGCTCGTGATGAACCACACCTCGGACCAGCACCCGTGGTTCCAGCGCGCGCGGCGCGCGGCGCCGGGGTCGCCGGAGCGCGACTTCTACGTCTGGAGCGACGATCCGGACAAGTACAAGGACGCGCGCATCATCTTCCGCGACTTCGAGCCTTCGAACTGGTCGTGGGACCCGATCGCGAAGTCGTACTACTGGCATCGCTTCTTCGCGCACCAGCCCGACCTCAACTTCGAGAACCCCGCCGTCCACCAGGCGATGTTCGACACGGTCGACTTCTGGCTCGCGCGCGGCGTCGACGGCCTCCGGCTCGACGCGGTGCCGTACCTCTACGAGGAGGAGGGCACCAACTGCGAGAACCTCCCCCGCACCCACGTGTTCCTGAAGAAGCTCCGCGCCCACGTCGACGCGAAGTTCCCGAACCGCCTCCTCCTCGCGGAGGCGAACCAGTGGCCCGAGGACGCCGCCGCCTACTTCGGCAACGGCGACGAGTGCCACATGAACTTCCACTTCCCGATCATGCCGCGCCTCTTCATGTCGATTCACATGGAGGACCGGTTCCCGATCATCGACATCCTCCGCCAGACGCCGGAGCTGCACCCGACCTGCCAGTGGGGCATGTTCCTCCGCAACCACGACGAGCTCACGCTCGAGATGGTGACCGACGAGGAGCGCGATTACATGTATCGTGCATATGCGCACGAGCAGAAGATGCGCATCAACCTCGGCATCCGGCGCCGCCTCGCGCCGCTCGTGTCGAACGACCGCAAGAAGATGGAGCTCCTGAACGGGCTCCTCTTCTCGATGCCGGGGACGCCGATCCTCTACTACGGCGACGAGATCGGCATGGGCGACAACGTGTGGCTCGGCGATCGCAACGGCGTGCGCACGCCGATGCAGTGGAGCGCGGACCGCAACGCGGGCTTCTCGCGCGCGAACCCGCAGAGCCTCATCCTCCCGATCATCATCGACCCCGAGTACCACTACGAAGCGCTCAACGTGGAGATGCAGCAGTCCAACGGGAGCTCGCTCCTGTGGTGGACGAAGCGGCTCATCGCGCTCCGGAAGCGGTACCGCGCGTTCGGTCGCGGGACGGTGGAGTTCCTCCACCCCTCGAACCCCCGCGTCCTCGCCTTCATCCGCCAGTGGGAGGACGAGACGATCCTCGTCGTCGCGAACCTCTCCCGTCACGTCCAGTACGCCGAGCTCGATCTCGCGGCCTTCGACGGGAAGGTGCCCGTCGAGCTGATGGGCAAGACGCGGTTCCCGACCGTGAACGGCTCGCAGAGCTACATGCTCACCCTCGGCGGGCACGACTTCTACTGGTTCTCGATCGAGGTGCCGCGCGGCGCGACCGAGGGGCGGCCGAGCCTCGCCGGGCCGATCAACCTGCTCTGCACGAGCGTGCAGTCGCTCCTGTTCGGCGACGAACGCTCGCTCCTCGACGACGCGCTGCCGACCTTCCTCGTCGGGCGCGGCCTCGCCGACACGTCGATCGTCGCGGCGAAGGTGATCGAGTCGGTCACCCTCACCGACGGCGACGAGCCGCTCGTCTACGTGCTCACGCGCGTGGAGTACGGCGATCAGGAGCCGGAGACGTTCGCGATCCCGCTCGCGGTCGTCGCGGAGGCCCCGCCGAACGCGTCGCTCGTCGCGGGGCTCCAGCTCCCGAGCGGCGAGAGGAAGGCGCTCGTCGAGGCCACGACCGAGACCGCCGCGCGCGTGCTGGTGGAGGCCGCGACGAAGGGCACGACCTTCGCCGCCTCGAGCGGGAAGATCGTCGGCGGCCTCGTCGCGGGGGCGAGCCTCGACACGAGCACGCTCGGCGAGCCGCGCGTGCTCGGCACCGATCGCCTCGGCGTGACGATCGCCTACGGCGACCGCGCGGTGCTCAAGCTGCTCTACCGCGTCGAGGAAGGGACCGAGCCCGAGCTCGAGGTCGCGCGCTTCTTCCGCGGGACCGAGACCCCGATCACGCCGCGGGTCCTCGGGTTCGTCGAGCGCCGCGTCGGCCGCGGCGAGCCCGCGACGCTCGCGCTGCTCGAGGAGTACGTCGTCAACGAAGGCACCGCCTGGCAGCAGGCGCGGAGCGAGGTCGGCCGCGTCTACGAGTACGTCCTCGCGCAGCCGGCCGACATCGCCGCGCCCGCGCTCCCCTCCGCGTCGCTCCTCGAGCTCGCGATGCTCGATCCGCCCGCGCAGCACGCCGAGATCGCCGGCGCCTACCGCGACTGGGCGGTCCTCCTCGGCCGCCGCACCGCCGAGCTCCACATCGCGCTCGCGCGCTCGGAGGACCCCGCGTTCGCGCCGACGGCGTACTCGGTGATGGACCAGCGCTCGAAGTACCAGAGCGCGCGCAACCTCGTCGGCCGCGGGCTCGGCTCGCTCCGCCGCGCGCTCGACACCCTGCCCGCCGGAACGCGTGAGAGCGCGGCGCGCCTCGCCGCGATCGAGCCGCAGATCCTCGCCCGCTTCGAGCCGATCCTCACGACGCGCATCGAGTCGCTCCAGGTCCGCGGTCACGGCAACCTCCACCTCGGCCGCGCGCTCTTCACCGGGAAGGACTACATGCTCATCGGCGCGGGCGGCGGGCGCGACCGGCGGCTGACCGAGCGGCGGCGCAAGCGCGGCGCGCTGCGCGACGTCGGGAGCATGATCCGATCGTTCCACTACGCGGCGGCGACGTCGCTCCTCGCGCTCCGCCCCGAGGACCAGACGCGCGCCGATCCGTGGGGCTGGCTCTGGCAGACGTGGGCGACCGCGGCCTACCTCCGCGGCTACCTCGAGACGGCGACGGGCCAGCCCTTCCTCGCGCCGCCGCCGATGCTCGGCGTCCTCCTCGACGCGGCCATCATCGAGAAGGCCTTCGCCGAGCTACGGAGCGAGGTCGCGCATCGCCCGGAGATGGCGTGGATCCCGATCCAGGGGATCCTCCGCTACATCCGCTGAAACGAGCAACCGGCGGCGTCGGCGGCCGACTCGCCGCCCATGACCGAATACGTCCGAGGCGTCGGGCACCTCCGCTGGCGCGAGCCCGATCCCACGCCCCCGCCGGATGCCGCGCCGGCGTCTCCTCCCACCGTTCTCGAGCGCCTCCCGTCCGCGCGCGAAGACGCGGTCCGCGACGCGATGCTCGCGGCGGCGGCGAGGAACGCGACGGCGGGACCTCCGCCGCCGCCCAACGATCGGATCCTGTACCTCGGGCTCAACCCGAGCGCGGCGGCGGAGTCGGCGGCGCTCGCCGCGGACGTCACGATCGCCGTCTCGGGCTCGTCGATCGTCGCTTGCGGAGGCAAGGACCACGACCTCGCGACCGACGTGGGCGTCCACTCCTTCGCCGCCGCCCTCGCCGCGGAGCACGGGCTCTCGCCCGCGCAGCGCACCACCGTGACGACGGTGCTGAAGCGCGCCGACCCGATCGGCCGCGACGAGCTCGCGCGCCTCGCGCTCGCGTGGGCGCCGGCCGAGCGCGGCGCGTCGGTGCCGTCCCGCCTCGTGATCTCGGGGCACTCGATGATGGGGCACATGTACAACGACGCGGGGACGGCGGCGTTCAACCTCCAAGACGTCCGCGATCTGGCGCGGGCGTTCCCGCGCGCGGCGGAGCAGATCGAAGACGTCCACGTCGGCGGCTGCTACTCCGAGAACGAGGTGCAGGATCCGGCCTCTTGGCGCGGGGTCTTCCAGCACGTGAAGACGATCTGGGGCTACGGCGGGTTCTCGCCGCTCGGGCCGGTCGATCACATGAAGGCCTGGAAGACCGCGACGGCGGGGCGCGCGGAGTCGATCGACAAGAACGTCCTCCTCGCGCGGGCGCCCGCGACGGCGTGGACGAAGAGCCAGGGCGTCATCGGGGAGACCGTCTCGCTCGAGAAGCGGCGCGAGAACGCGCGCGACGCGGACGACGTCTTCGCCGACCTCGTCTCGGGAAAGATCCGCGTGACGCACGCGCATCAGCCGAACGCCGAGCGGGCGTACGACGCCTACGGCAGCGTCGCGGCGCACCGGAACGCCGATCCGGCGGAGCGCGCCCGCGCGGCGGAGCGGCAGGGGCAGGTCTTCCGCATCCGCTTCTGGGAGCAGAGCGTCCGCGCGCAGGTCGCGCGCGCGTACGGCGCGGCGATCGACGAGGCGATGACGACCGCAGGCCTGCCGAAGATCGACGTCGCGACCGCGACGCGTAAAGAGCTGATGGACGCGTTCGAGGCGCTCCGCGCGAAGACGGGCGCGCTCCCGCCGCTGCTGGATCGGATCGCGAAGCTCGATCCGCGCGTGATCGATCACAAGTGGTGCGTGTGATCCCGGCTCAGAACAGCGCGCCGGCGGTGAGGCCGAAGATGAAGGCGCGCGCGTTCTCGATCGGCCGGCCGGCGAGGGTGTACTCGTCGTAGGAGAACTGGATCAGGTCGAACGACGCGCCGACCTTGGCGCTCTCGAGGATGCCGAGGAGGCGCGGCTTGCCGCCCTCGAACCGCGGGGCGGGGCGGATCGTGTACGCGACGCGCGCGCCGAGGCCGAGGCTCCAGAACGGCGAGAGCTCGCGATCGCCGGTGAAATACTGACCCTTCGGGCCGAGCGGGGGATCGCCGCCGGTGTAGTCGTCGCTCCAGAAGAGCGCGCCGCTCTGCTTGTAGTAGCGGCCGCGCGCGGTGACGCGGAAGCTCTCGAAGAGGTAGCGCTCGGCCTCGAGCTCGCCGGTGCCGCTCGTGACGTCCCAGGTGTCGCGGTAGATGCGGCCGGTCAGGCGGAACGCGACCTTGATCGGGCGGACGTAGAAGTTCATCCGGAGCGCGAGCGCCTGGCGCGCGCGCTGCTCCGGATGATGCTCCTGCGCCTTGAGGCCCTGCGCGACGATGACGCTGCGGTACGGGTTCGACTGGAACCCCTCGATGAGCTGCGCGGTGTACGCGAGCTGCGTCGCGAAGACGGGCGTCCACGCCTGCGTCCAGCTCGCCTGGAAGCCGTCGATGTCGAGGCGCTCGCGCGCGCGGAGCGGGTTCTTCGTGAAGCAGCCGCTCGAGTCTTCGAGCGCGCGGAAGCGCGGGGCGGTGTCGTTCACCGCCTGCACGCGGTTGCAGACGGAGTCGAAGTTGCGCGCGTACGAGATCTCGAGCTGGGTGTTGTGGCCGTACGCGTCCGTCTTCGCGCCGACGAAGACGTTGTGCGAGCGGTAGTCGTTCTCGGTCCCGTAGGTGTACGCGGCGGTGTACGCGACGTCGCCCTTCCGCAGCGTGAGCCCGCCGTTCGGCGAGTGGCGCACGTCGCGCACGCTCGCGGTGGTGATGACGTCGGCGCCGGCGTTCACGCTCTGGTACGCGGGGCCGGCCTTGGTCGCGACGCTCGCGCCCGAGACGACGTCGGCCTCGTAGCCGCCGCGGATCGTGATCCACTCCCACGGCGTCGCCTGCGCCGCGACGCCCGGGGTGTAGACCGTCATGTTCGAGCGCGTCGGCGCCTCGTGGTAGAGCGTGTGCGCGGTGTCGACCTCCGCGACCTGCGCGGACGCCTCCCGGCTCGCGAGCGACGCGAGCGCGGTGACTGCACAAGCAAACAGCAGCCGCCCTAGTTGCAGCCGCATCCTCCACCCGAGACGCCGCCCCCGCCGTACGAGCCTTCGCGGTTGTCGATCGCGTGCCGGAGCTGCGCCGCGGCCTGCGGGTCGCCCTCGAACTGCATGATCGGATCCGCCAGCACCGAGCGCTGGGCGGGCTTCACGGTGACGCAACCGGCGAGGCTGCTCAGCGCGACGAAACATGCAAAATACAACTTCATCAGAAGTACACTCCGAACCCGCCGGCGTAGGTCTGGGCGTTCTTGAAGCTCTCCGCGTCGAAGAGCGTCATGTTGGTGACCTCGAGGCGCACGAGGATGCGGCCGCGGAGCGCCATCAGGATGCCGCCGCCGGCGCGCGCCATGTAGAGGTCTTCCCTCTTGAGCACGAACGAGTCGGTGTTCGGCCGCGTGCTGATGCCGCCCGCGCCGATGCCGAGGAACGGGCAGATCGCCCAGCTCGGCGCGAAGTGCACGGTGACGCCGCCGCCGTAGAGGATCTGGGAGCCGTCGGCGGTGAGGGCGTTGCCGATGTAGCCGTCGAGGGTGACGGTGCGGTGCACGACGAGCGAGGGCCGGGCCTCGAGGTAGCCGAACGCGCGCGTGGTGTCGTCGCGGATCGGGATCGCGAGGATGCCGCCGAGGATCGCGAAGCCGGCGGTGGTGCCTTCGAGCGGCGGCGTCGCGAAGAGGCCGGGGCGCGACGGCGCGTCGGGCTCGCCGGGGCGCACGGCGAAGACCTGCATCTCGTCGCCGATGCCGAAGGCGCGGCGGCCGTCGGGGAGGACGACGGCGAGCCAGAAGCCGGTCCCTTGCCGACCGTCGACGGCGAAGGTCTCGCCGCGGTGGGCGGTGTAGATCGCGCGCGAGGAGATGCTGGGCCCGGTCCGGAGCTCGGCCGAGTCGACGACGACCCGCGCGAAGGCCTCCGGGTCCTCGGCCGCGCTCGCGACGCGCGCGACGAGCAGCGCGACGCAGGCGACGGCGAGCGCGAGGAGGCGGCGCATCATCGGAGCGCCCATTCGCGGAGGACCTCGACGACGGGATCGTTGGGGTCGAACACCTTGCGGGGGTGGTTCTGGCCGGTGGGGCGGAGGAGGAGGGGCGCGGTGTTGACGTCGCGGCTCATGACGAGCGTGACGGCTTGGAGGTTGCCCTGCGCGGCGCCGCCCGCGCCGATCTGCGCGCGGCTGGTGGGTCGTCCGTTGGCGCAGTCGATCGGGGCGTGGTTCGCGATCGCCATGCCGCTCACCGCGCCGGAGTTGAAGTGGCAGCCGTTCGCGGCGTCGCCGAACGCGGGATCGCCGGGCCCACACTTCTTCGCGACGAGGAGCTCCGGCTCGACGCGACAGAAGAAGAAGTCCGCATCGAAGTTCTCGTCCGGGACGACGAAGTTCGGCCCAGGATCGACCGTCGTGCACCCCGCAGTCGCGACCGCCGCGCCCACGAGCCAGAGCCAGCAGAGCCGCGGCACGCGCCGACGATAAACCGTGTCTCCCGATCTCTCAATGACCCAACGTCAGGGGCTTCGCCCCCGACACCCCCACCCCGGGACACGGCCCTCGCGCTGCGCGCTCGGGGCGCTTCGCGCCCGCTTGCGCGGCCGCTTCCCGGGGCCCCGTCGGGTAGCCGCGCGGGATATGGCTCCTTGCGCTGCGTGCTCGAGGCGCTTCGCGCTCGCGCGCGCGGACCTAACGTCAGGGGCTTCGCCCCCGACACCCCCACCCCGGGACACGGCCCTCGCGCTTCGCGCTCGGGGCGCTTCGCGCCCGCTTGCGCGGCCGCTTCCCGGGGCCCCGTCGGGTAGCCGCGCGGGATATGCCTCCTTGCGCTTCGCGCTCGGGGCGCTTCGCGCCCGCTTGCGCGGCCGCTTCCCGGGGCCCCGTCGGGTAGCCGCTCGGGATATGGCTCCGGGCCCATATGGGCGGGCGGTCGCTCGGACTCGCTCGGGGCTCGCTTGCGCGGGCCCGCTTGGGACATGACCTTCGCGCACGCGCTTGGGCGTTTCGGCCCGAGCGCGGCTTCCGGGTCTCGTTTGGCGCTCCCTCCCTGGGCGGGTGCTCGGGACATGGCTCTTGCGCCTTGAGCTCGAGGCGCTTTCACGCTCGCGTGCGCAGGCCCGCTCGCTTGCGCAGGCCCGCTCAGGACATGGCCTTCGTGCACGCGCTTGGGCGTTTTGGCCCGAGCGCGCGGCTTCCGGCCTGTGCGTTGAGCGCTGCTCGGGTATGGCCTTGCGTTGCGTGGTCGGTTCCGAGCTCGGGTCCGGGCGCCCGTTCTGTGCCGCTTCATCGCCGAGCTGCGGGCCGCGCGGGTTTGCGAGGGGACTACGCGCGGGCCCGAGTGCGCGCTGCGCGCCGGGGGCGCGCGTCTGATGCTGCGTGACCGCGCCCCGGAACGACGTAGCGAAAGGCAGAGGCCGCCAGCGCCCCAGACCGACGACGTAGCGAAAGGCCGGAGGCCGTGCGAGGCCCATATCGAAACGCTCATGGGTACGAATGCGCCGTTCGGGTCGGACGGCGAGCAAGCCTGGCCTTGACAGCTGGGTGGGTTCGGGCGTGGGTGGGGGGACACGGGGGCGTTGGCTCGGGGACGCGGTCGGGCGGGATGGTTTGTGTCGCAGGCGCGGCGAAATGTTCGGAACTGCTTTTGGAAGTGAACACCTACATTTGGGCGCGAAGATGGAACCTTTCGTGCGAAAGGTCGCCGCGTAGACGATGCCGTTTCTGATTGATGGGGCGCGCCCGAACCGACTAGAAGTTTCCCCCTCACCGCTAAGTGTCGTAGCTTGTCTTACATGTAGGGTGCAGCTTGCCCTCACTCATGCGGAGAGTATGGAATGAAGCTCACTCCCTGGTACCTCGCAGCGCTCGCACCCATCGCCATCGCCGGCTGTTCGGGCGCGCTCATGGGCCATGTCGCCGTCCTTGCCGTCACCGTCGCGATCTTCGTGGGTACCCTGTCGCTCGGGCGGAATCACGCCCCCGCGGCCGGCACGACCGACGTCGCGCAGCTCGACAAGGCCGCCTGATCTAGCGTCCGATGGTCGGACGGCCGTGCCTCGTCTGATCGCCATCGCTGCCTTCGCCACGCTCGTCGCCGCGGCTGCCGCGTGCGACAGCCCGGGCTTCACGACCCGCGGGACCCGCGAGCCGTCGTCGACGCCGGGCACGAGCTCGCCGTCGCCGGCGCCCATGTCGCATCGCCCGCCGCCGGCGGGCTCGCACGGCAAGCCGTCGCCGGCGCCGGCGAGCAAGCCTCAGCCGTCGAGCGCGCCTTCGTTCGGGCCCGCGCCGTCGCCGAACCCGCTGCCGCCTCCGCCCCCTCCCCCGATGGGGCGATGATCGCCTAAGCTGCGCGGTCGACCATGGCGCTGGTGCGGACGGACGGACTGAAAGAGCTCGACGAGTTCACGCTCGCCGACCTCGAAGCCGTGCGCCTCGTGCTGCGCGGCGACTCCGTCGTCGACTGGCATCGGCTCAACTTCGCCGACGAAGAAGAGGTCCGCGACTTCCTCCGCGCGCAGGAGTTCCACCCCGACGAGCCCGCCGATCGCGCGCGGATGAACGCGATCAAGAGCGAGGCGATCAACTACCTGCGGCGCCACTTCGAGTACCCGATCCCGAAGCCGGTGGAGCAAGCGTCGATCGAGGACCTGTTCCTCCTCGCGACGGGGCGCGGCCATCGTCAGACCTGCGCGTGCACGATCCTGAAGTGCACGCACATCATCCATCACCTCGACGGGCGCGAGCTGCTCTTCATGCTCCCGATGTCGGACGCCGAGATCTTCCACCTCGTCGAGGAGAAGGTCTACCGCGTCATCGGGAGCATGCTCGCCGAGGGCTTCCCGATCACCGAGTTCGTCGGCGGCCGCAAGAACAAGGACTCGCTCTACACGAAGCTCCTCTCGAAGCGCGAGGCGGTCTCGGCGCAGATCTTCGACAAGCTCCGCTTCCGCATCGTGTGCCGCGAGCGCGAGGACATCTTCCCCGTCCTCCAGTACCTCACGAAGAAGCTGTTCCCGTTCAACTACGTGATCCCGGGGCAGAGCATCAACTCGATGTTCAACTTCAAGCGGTACTGCCAGCAGAACCGCCACCTCAAGGGGTTCCTCTCCGAGATGCAGGCCGGCGCCGACGAGGAGCTCACGCCGACCGACAACATCTTCTCGGCCGACAACTACCACGTCATCCACTACGTCGTGGACATGCCGGTCCGCCTCCCGCGGAAGCTCCTCGAGCGCGCGCCGCAGCAGGCGTGGGCGCTCGGGCCCGTCGTCTTCGTCATCTGCGAGTTCCAGGTCATCGACCGCGCGACCGAGGCCTCGAACGAGCAGGGCGAGGCATCGCATGCAAAGTACAAGGACCGCCAGAAGAAGGCCGTCATCCGCCGCCTCCAGCTCGGCATGCGCGAGATGCGGACGCCGCCGCGCCGCGACGACGTGGTCCGCAGCGACTCGGTCCCCCCGCCCTCCCCGCAGCCGGTCTCGCCCGCGCCGCCGCCCGTCGCCGCGGCGCCCGAGGAGCCGGAGCCGGAGAAGCGGAAGCCCGAGAGCCGGCGCCGCCCGAAGGGCCCGAAGAGCCGCCGCTGAGTCGCTGAGTCGAGTCGTTGGGCCCGTCAGTCCGGATCGCGGACGAAGCGCAGGATGACGGGGAGGAAGAAGACGAACATCGCGACCGTGATCATCGCGCACGTGATCGCGAGGCCGACCGCGAAGTTCGTTCCGTCGTGGGTCTTGAGCGCGCGCTCGTAGAGCGCGACGTCGGGGGAGCGCTTCTTGCGGAGCGACGCGATGTCCTGGCGCAGCTCGAACTGCCGGAGGAGCACGCGGATCGCGTAGATCGGCGTCTCCCAGACCTTCGCCGGCGGCGTCGGGTAGCGCGCGATCATCACCGCCGCGTCCGGCTGCGCGGGCGGCATGAACGCGAGCGGCGGCTGCTGCGCCTGCTGCGGCGCGACCTGCGGCGACGACGGCGGCGCGAGGTTGTTCGGCGTCGACTGCTGCGCCGCCATCTGCGCCGCCATGTGGGGATCGCTCGTCGGCCTCCCCGAGCGCGCGGGGAGCGGCTGCGGCATCGGCTCGGAGTGAGCCGGGTACGCGCCGGAGGCGCCGGTGCGGCCGGGCGGATGGCTCGGCCCGGAGGCGGGGCCGGGCCCGAGCGAGCCGGACGACGGCGGCGCCGCGGGGCGAATCGGGGTGTCGAGCTCGAGCGAGATGCCGGAGCTGCCGTCGTCGTCGTCGCCGAGGCCGCCGAGCGTGCCGCCCGAGTAGGAGCTCGCGCCGACCGACGCGCCGCTGCCCGAGCCGCGCTCGATCGCGTCCCACTCGTCGTCGTCGGAGGCGGGCGCGGCGGCGGGCTTCTTCGCCGCAGCGATGGGTCCCTTCCCGCACGACGGACATGGCCCACCGCTCGGGTTCACCACGGCCTTCTTGCAGAAGGGACAGACGGTCATCGCGGACTGCGGAAGAATACGCCACCCCGCTTCGCTTTTGCGAACGAGTGGACTACGGTGCACCGCCATGCGGCTCTACGGCGCCAAGGTCGGACCACTTTCGCAGGAGGTCGTCCGTGCGCTCGTCTCGGGCAAGGAAATCGAGACGGACGCGCCGAAAGAGGTGGTCGCCGACATCGAGGCGGTCCTCAAGAGCTATCTCGATACGGAGAAAACCGTCGACGACAAGACCCGCGAGCTGCTCCAGCGGACCGGGCGTGGCCCCTCCGAATTCCAGAAGGTTCGCGCGCAGATCGCCGAGAGCCACGGCATCAAGGTCGGCGACGAGGCGCTCGACTACCTGCTCGATCAGGTCGTCGAGATGCTCATGCACTCGCATCACGTCGAGGAGGTCTTCGCCGAGGACATCGCGCTTCGCCGCAAGATGGCGCCGATCTTCAAGAAATTCATGGGCGCCGACGACGAGCTCGAGACCGAGGTCCGCGCCCAGCTGCGCCACGTGAAGGAAGGCACCGCGCAGTGGGACATCGAGCACGCGCGCGTGATGGAGATCGTGAAGCGCAAGCGCGGCCTGTCCTGAGATGAAGAGCATGACCGGCTTCGGGGCCGGGGACGTGCTCTTCGCCGGCGGCAAGCTCACGATCGAGATCCGCGCGGTCAACCATCGCTACCTCGACCTCCGGATCCGCGCGCCGGCGCAGCTGCCGGACCTCGCGAACGTCGTCGACTCGCTCGCGCGCGAGCGGCTCACGCGCGGGCGCTTCGACGTCACGGTGCGCCTCGACGGCGGGGCGCTCGGGGCCGTCGTCCTCGATCGCGAGCGCGCGCGCTCCGTCTTCGCCGCGCTGACGGAGCTCCGCGACGAGCTCGCGCCCGGCGTCGACGTGCCGCTCTCGCTCCTCGGCGCGGTGCCGGACCTGTTCGTCCCCGCCCTCGACGACGACGACGCGCTGAACGCCGCGCTCGTCGCCGCCTTCGACGCCGCCCGCGCCGCCCTCGACGAGATGCGGCGGCGCGAGGGCGACGCGCTCGCGGCCGACCTGCGGCGGCGGCTCGCTTCGGTCCGCCGCCTCGCGGGGGCGGTGGCGGAGCGCGCGCCGGCGATGGCGGAGGCCTACCGCGCGCGGCTGACGGAGAAGATCGCGCGGCTCGGCCTCGAGCCCGATCCGACGCGCCTCGCGCAGGAGGTCGTCCTCTACGCCGACCGCGCCGACGTGGCGGAGGAGCTCACGCGCATCGAGGGGCACGCCGCGCACCTCGAGGGGATGCTCGCGTGCGACGGGGCGATCGGCCGGCGCCTCGACTTCCTGCTCCAGGAGATGGCGCGCGAGGTGAACACGATCGGCGCGAAGAGCCAGGACGTCGCCGTCGCGCACGCGGTGGTCGATCTCAAGACCGAGATCGAACGCATGCGCGAGCAGGTGCAGAACGTCGAGTAGCGAGCTACCATCCCGCCTCCCATGAGCGATCCGTTCCTGCTCCTCATCCTTTCGTCGCCGAGCGGGGCGGGCAAGACGACGCTCACGCGCAAGCTCCGCGAGAAGTTCCCCAACCTCCGCTTCAGCGTCTCGCACACGACGCGGAAGCCGCGCGCGACGGAGGAGAACGGCCGCGACTACCACTTCATCAACCGCAAGGACTTCGACGAGCTCGTCGAGCGCGAGGCGTTCCTCGAGTGGGCGCACGTCCACGAGAACTGCTACGGCACGAGCCTCGGCGAGATCGAGCGCGCGAAGGCGGACCCGCAGTGCGCCGGCATCATCTTCGACATCGACTACCAGGGCGCGCGCCAGATCCGGGCGAAGGTCCCGGAGGCGATCGCGGTGTTCATCCTCCCGCCGTCGATGATCGAGCTCGAGCGCCGCCTGAAGGGGCGCAACAGCGAGACCGAGGAGATGGTGCGGAAGCGCTTCGCCGCGGCGCAGGTGGAAATCGAGCATTACGGCTTTTTCGACTACCTCGTCGTCAACGACGAAATCGACAAGGCGTTCGGCGACCTCGAGGGCATCATCCTCGCCGAGCGGAGCCGGCGCCATCGCCGCGCGGAGCTGGCGGAGCGCCTGCTCCGGGCCGGCAAGCTCTGACACGCCAGCTCGTCGGGCCTTCGCGCGAACGCGTCGCGATCAGCCGCTGGTGATGGTCTTGCCTTCTTCCGGCTTGGCTTCGGGGATGTCGGTCGCGTCGGGCGGGGCTTCGGAGCCGTCGGCGAGGCGCGCGCTCGTCTCGCCCGCGTTCGCGGCGTCGGCGGCGGGAGGCGTCGCCTCGTCGAGGGCGGCGCTCGCGACGAGGCCGGCGGGCGCGAGCGCCGCGTCGGTGGTCTCCAGCGGGACGTCGGCCGCGAGCGGGGTCGGGCGCCGGCCGCGGCGGGACGTGAGCATGTCGATCGCCATGAGCGCGACGCCGACGCAGATCGCGATGTCGGCCACGTTGAAGGTGGGCCAGTGGTCGGTGACGACGTGCTTCGGGTAATACTTCGCGACGAGCTCGTTGAGCTTCTTGATCCAGTCGGCGCGGTAGTCGATGAAGTCGATGACGTAGCCGTACCGGATGCGGTCGAACACGTTGCCGAGCGCGCCGCCGAGGACGAGCGGGAGGCCCCACTTGAGCGCGTACTGCCGCGGCTGGAGCCGGCGGTAGAGCGTGACGATGAACGCGATCGCGGCGACGGAGACGAGGAGGAAGAAGGGGCGGCGGACGTTCTCGCTCTCGCCCTGCAAGAGTCCCCACGCGCCACCTTTGTTCTTCGCGAGGACGAACATGAGGTGGTTGTCGATGACGGTGACGAACGTCGGGTACTCGACGAGGCGCTTCTCCGCCCAGAGCTTCGTGCCGACGTCCGAGACGAGGGAGACGATCGAGACCACGGCGAGGAACACCGCCGACGGACGCGGTCCGAGGATCGTCTCCGGGATCGCCTTCGACGTGCCGTCCGGCCGGCCGAGCCGCTCGACGCCGGGCGCGAGCTCGGGCTCGGCAGGCGGCTCCGCGGCGGCAGGCGGCTCCGCGGCGGCGGGCGGCTCCGCGGCGGCGGCGGGCTCGGTGGGGGCAGCCTCTGCCGTAGCGGGCGCGTCTTCTTTCGACTCGGGTTCGCTCATTCTGTTGCGCGGATGTTCAGCACCGCGGGGAGCCGCGCACGCTACTCGAAATCCCGTTCGCAAACGAGCCTTTCGCACGAAAAGAAGGAAACGGCAGACACCTGCTTGCATGTTCAGCGGCGGATGTTTAGTATCCCTTCCCCATGCCCAACCGCCGGAGAAGCGTCGCCGCGCCCTGGGAAAGCCCGCGCGGGGTCGATGCGGTCGTCGATCGCTGGCTCGAGAGCCGGATCGTGCGGCCGTGCGTGATGGCCGACGAGACGGTGCCCGGCAAGGCCTCGCGCATGGCGCCCTTCCCCGCGGCGCTCCCCACGCAGCTCGCCTTCGCGCTGCGCGGGCGCGGGGTCGAGGAGCTCTACGAGCACCAGGCGCGCGCGTACGCGGCGGTCGAGAGCGGGGCCCGCGGCGTGGTCGTCGCGACGCCGACCGCGAGCGGCAAGAGCTACTGCTTCCATCTCCCTGTGCTCGCGGCACAAATCGCGGACGCGGACGCGCGTGCCATCTACATCTACCCGACGAAGGCGCTCGCGCGCGATCAGGAGGCGAGCCTCCGCGATCTGATGAAGGCGGCCGGCAACGATCGCGGCGCGGTGGTCTACGACGGCGACACGCCCGGCGACGCGCGGCGGGCGGCGCGGGAGCGCTCCGGCATCGTCCTCACGAACCCGGACATGCTGCACGCGGGCGTCCTCCCGCATCACACCGCGTGGGCGCGCACGTTCCAGAACCTCAAGCTCGTCGTGGTCGACGAGCTCCACACGTACAAGGGCGTCTTCGGCTCGCACGTCGCGAACGTGCTCCGGCGCCTCCTCCGCGTCGCGCGGTTCCACGGGTCGAGCCCGATCCTCATCGGCGCGACCGCGACGATCGGCAACCCGCGCGAGCACGCCGCGCGAATGTTCTCGCTCGATCCGGAGGAGATCGCCGCGATCACGGAGAGCGGCGCGCCCGAGGGCGAGCGGCGCGTGTTCCTCTACAACCCACCGGTGGTGAACGACGAGCTCGGCATCCGCGCGAGCTACGTGAAGCAAGCCGTCATGCTCGCGACGGACCTCGTACGCGCGAAGGTCCCCACCATCGTGTTCGGGCAGTCGCGGAACAACGTCGAGGTCATGCTGCGGTACCTGCGCGACAGGGTGCAGCCCGAGATCGACGCGTCTCGGATCATGGGCTACCGCGGCGGCTACCTCCCCGAGCAGCGGCGCGAGATCGAGCGGAAGCTCCGCGAGGGCGAGGTGCTCTGCGTCGTCGCGACGAACGCGCTCGAGCTCGGCATCGACATCGGCGCGCTCGACGCCGTGGTGTGCGCCGGCTACCCGGGCTCGGTCGCGGCGACGTGGCAGCGGTTCGGGCGCGCGGGCCGGCGCAAGGGCCGGAGCATCTGCGTCCTCGTCACCTCGAGCGCGCCGCTCGATCAGTTCCTCGCGCGCGAGCCGGGGTATCTCCTCGGCGCGCCGGTGGAGGAGGCGCGCATCGATCCGGACAACCCGGAGATCCTCGTCCAGCACGTGAAGTGCGCGGCGTTCGAGCTCCCGTTCAAGCGCGGCGAGCGCTTCGGCAACCTCGACGCGGAGGGCACCGCCTCCGCGCTCGAGCTCCTCGAGCGGCATCAGGTCGTGCACGAGAACAACGGCACGTTCCACTGGGCGGCGGACGCGTACCCCGCGAACAACGTGTCGCTCCGGAGCGTCGGCTGGGACAACGTCGTCATCATCGACGCCGAGCGCGACAAAACGCTCGCCGAGATCGACTGGCGCGGCGCGCACTCGATGGTGCACGAGCAGGCGATCTACCAGCACGACGGCGAGTGCTGGCAGGTCGAGCGGTTCGACTACGAGAACCACAAGGCTTTCGTGCGCAAGGTGAAGCCGGACTACTGGACCGACGCGATGACGTACACGACGGTGAGCGTCCTCGAGGAGTTCGGCACCGGACACCTCGCCGAGCCGTGGCCCACCGGCTGGGGTGAGGTCTCGGTCGTGGAGAAGGTCGTCGGCTACAAGAAGATCAAGTTCTACACGCACGAGAACGCGGGCTACGGCGACGTGCGTCTCCCCGAGATGCAGATGCACACGACCGCGTTCTGGCTCACCGTGCCGGAGGAGGTCTGCGCCTCGATCCCGCAAGGCCGCGCCGCGGCGATCGACGGCCTCCGCGGCATCGGCGTCGCGCTCGAGACCGTCGCCACGCTCGCGCTGATGTGCGATCCGCGCGACCTCGGCACGACGATGGGCGACAGCTCGCTCGACGGGCAGACGACGGTGACGGAGGACGGCGAGGTCGTGGCGGTCCCGCGCCGCGTCCGCGGCGGCCCCGCCCCGGGCTACGACCCGACCCTCTTCTTGTACGAGCACACGCCCGGCGGCATCGGGCTCTCCGAGCGCATCTTCGCCCAGCGCGACCTCCTGCTCGCGCGCGCGCTCCGCCTCGTGCAGGGTTGCCCGTGCGCGAGCGGCTGCCCCGCCTGCGTCGGCCCCGCGGGCGAAGATCGCAAGCGCATCGCCGTCACCCTCATGCAACGCGCGCTCGGCAACATGCGCGCGCTCGCCGTCTAGCCCGGCGGCGCGAGGCCACGTAGTCTTCGGGCGTGGCTCGTGTTCGCGCTTGGCTTCTTGGGGTGGCGCTCGGTCCGGTCGCGCTCGGCGTCTTCGGGGCGTGCTTGCCGGGCGCGGGGCCGGGGCTCGCGCTCGACGACGCGGCGGCGCCCGACTTTCAGCTCGGCGGGGACGGCGGCGCCGTGCGCGTCGACGCGGACCTCGGCGATCCGTTCGCGATCGTCGGGCTCACGCCGTCGCATGGGCCCTTCACCGGCGGGACGCGGACGCGCATCGACGGGCGCGGCTTCTCCTCGAAGCTGCGCGTGTTCGTTCGCGAGCGCGAGGTGCCGAGCGAGAGCGTCCTCGCGAGCGATCCGACGCGCGCGGCGATCGACACGCCGCCGGGCGAGCCGGGGTTCGCGGAGGTAAAGGTCCGCGACGACAAGACCGGGATGGAGCGCGTCCTCGCGAACGGGTTCTTCTACGACCCCGTCGTGATCTCGCCGTCCTCCGGCGCGACGAGCGGCGGGACGCGCATCGCGCTCGAAGGCAGCGGGACGAGCTGGGTCGCCGGGACCACCGTCAGCATCGGCGGCGCGGCGTGCTCCGACGTCGTCGTGAGGTCCGCGACGCGGCTCGAGTGCGTCACGCCGGCGGGCGCGCCCGGGGCGAAGGACCTCGTCGTCACCGTGCCCGGCGCATCGCCGGTCCAGGTGCGCGACGCCTTCACCTACTCCGACTCGGTCGACGGCTTCCGCGGCGGCCTCTCCGGCGGCGCGCTCGCGGGGCGGATCAAGGTGATCGCGTTCGATCAGCTCCTCGGCATCCCGCTGCCGGGGGCGCACGTGATCGTCGGCGACGACCTCGCGTCGCGGAGGCGCACGGCGGAGAGCGGCGTCGTCGAGATCCCCGACATCACGACGGACAAGGTCACGATCACGGTGGCGGCGAAGTGCCATGCGCCGATCACGTACGTCGACGTGCCGGTCGACACCGTCACGGTGTACCTCCCCTTCGTCTTCGAGCCGGCGTGCCTCAAGCTCATCGACGAGCTCGAGGACCCCGTGTCGTTCCCGGGCGGCGCGGGCCCGCGCCTCGGCGGCTTCGTCGACGGCGAGGTCATCTTCCCGAGCGGCACGCAGGAGTTCGACCGCGGCGTGTGGACGACGGTCCCTCTCCCCAAGAAGCCGACCGAGCGACGCGCGGCCTACCTCTTCGAGGCGTCGACGTCGCCGAACGGCGTGTTCCAGCTCCCGCCCGCCTCGCAGGCGATCACGCCGGAGACCGACGGCACCACCGGATACAAGTACTCGCTCCTCACCTTCCCCGGCAACGCGACCGTGTACGCGATCGCGGGGCTCGAGGACCGGAGCGATCCGGCGAACCCGCAGTTCACGCCGTACTCGATGGGCGTCGTGCGCGGCGTCAACGTCCCCTCGCGCGAGCGCGTCAGCGCGATCGACATCAAGATGGACATCTTGTTCGATCACGAGGTGCGCATCGCGGCCAACCCGCCGCCGCCCGCGATGCGCGGCCCCGATCGCTTCAACGCGTCGATCGCGCTCACCCTCGGCGCGAGCGGCTACGCGATCCTTCCGCGCGGCACGCGCACGAGCGCGCTCCCCACCCCCGAGGAGATCTCCTTCGTCGGCGTGCCCGCGCTCGATCGCGCGCTCGCGAACGAGCAGTACGTCATCGGCGGGATCGCGGCGACGGGCGACTTCCTCCAGCTCCCCGCGAGCGTGGTCTCGCGCGTGCGCACGAGCGACGCGAACGGCCCGGTGTCGCTCGGCGGCTTCCTCCCCGTCCCCGTGCCGAAGGCGCCGAGCGCCGGCGTCTGGAACGGCACGCGCGTCGAGGTCGAAGGGGTCGGCGCGAACGCGAGCCTCAACGAGCTCACCGTCTCCTCCGCCGACGGCCTCGTGGTCTGGACCATCATAGCGCCCGGCAACGTCTCCGCGTTCGACCTCCCGAACCTCGCCGCGCTCACGGCGGGGACGGAGGACGATCCGCCGGTGGGCATCCGCGAGGGCCGCGTCGTCACGAACGTCTACAGCGCGCGCATCGATCGCTTCGAGTACGGCGCGCTGCGGAGCGGGCAGCTCAGCGCGGGGGCGTGGAACGCCTACGCCGCCGACACCGTCGTCGGCGTCTACGCCCCGCCGGGGAAGTGACGATGCGTGCACGCGCGCTCGCGGCCGCGGCGCTCCTCGTTGCCGCCGGCTCGTGCCGGTTCGATCCGTCGTACCGCGACGAGCTCGAGCCGATCGTCGACCCCTGCGTCGAAGGCGTGGTGCAGTGCAGCGGCGCGACGCTCGCGCGCTGCGAGGGGAAGAAGCTCGTCCCGATCGACGAGTGCGGCGCGCGCTCGCTCACCTGCGCGCCGTCGCTGCTCCGCTGCACGCCCTGCCTCCCGGGCGGGACCGTGTGCGCGGGGCAGGAGCTCCATCGCTGCACGGCGGAGGGAGAGCTCGGGGAGACGATGGTCACCTGCGACGGCGACAAGGGCGAGGAGTGTCGGCTCGACGGCTGCGTGAACCTCTGCACCGAGGCGGCGCAGATCAAGTCGAACGTCGGCTGCGAGTATTGGGGCGTCGACCTCGACAACGCGGTGACCTCCTCCGGCAACGCGGCCGCGCAGCAATACGCGATCATCGTCAGCAACCCGCATCCGCAGATCGTCGCGCGCGTCACGGTGGAGGAGGACACCGCGAAGCCGGGCGAGCCCGCGAACGTCCGCACCGTCGCGCAGGCGTCGGTCGGCCCGCGCAGCCTCGAGGTCTTCCGCCTCGGCCCGAAGGAGGTCGACGGCTCGACGCCGGACGGACCGCCGAACAACGGCACCCACACCGCGCTCACGCGAGGTGCGTTCCGCGTCCGGTCGCACGTCCCGATCGTCGCGTACCAGTTCAACCCGCTCGACAACGTCAACGTCTTCTCGAACGACGCGTCGCTCCTCCTCCCGACCTTCGCCCTGACCACGACCGGGCGCCGCTCCTACGTCGTCGCGAGCTGGCCGCAGACGATCGCGCGGAGCGACGTGCCGGACACCACCTTCCGCTCCGACCTCCGCGCCTTCCTCACGATCGTGGGGACCGCGCCCGACACGAAGGTCCACCTGAAGACGAAGGCGCGCATCGTCCCCGGCGGCCCGTTCGAGGACGGCGTGCCGAAGGACGGCGAGGTCGACGCGACGCTGCAGCCGTTCGACGTCCTGAACCTCGAGACCGGCGACTTCAACGCCGACTTCACCGGCTCGCTCATCGACGCCGACGGTCCCGTCGTCGTGTTCGTCGGCAGCGAGGCGAGCGACGCCCCGTTCTTCGAGAAGCTCAGCGATCGCTACTGCTGCGCCGACCACCTCGAGGACCAGCTCACGCCGCTCCGCGCGGTCGGCAAGCGCTACGCGATCGGACGCGTCCCGAGCCGCACGCGCGCGCTCGCCTCCGCCGGGGCCGCGATCGCGCCGTTCAACGAGCCGGAGTACTACCGCGTCGTCGCCACCGCGGAGGGCGCGACGACGGTGACGACGACGCTCGGCGGCGAGCCCGCGACCTTCGTCCTCGACGGCGAGGGCGCGCACAAGACGTTCGCCGCCGATCGCGACTTCGTGCTCAACGCGACGAAACCCGTCATCGTCGCCGACGTGCAGGCGAGCCAGGACGCGGCCGGGATCAAGTCGAACCTCCCCGGCGGCGATCCGAGCATCACGCTCCTGCCGCCGGTCGAGCAGTGGCGCCTCGACAACGTCTTCCTCACGCCCGACAAATACTCGTTCGACTTCGTCGTCATCTCCGCCCCCGCCGGCGCGACCGTCTTCCTCGACGGCCTCCCCGTCGACGCGAAGCTCTGCGAGGTCGCGCCGAACGGCTTCGAGTTCCAGGTCTTTCGCTGCCAGCTCTCCTTCCCCGCCTACGACGCGGCGAAGGCGGAGCTGCTCCCCGGCCGCCAGAACGACGGCGTCCATCGCGTGCAGTCGGACGTGCCGGTGGGCGTGATCGTGTACGGCTTCGATCGGTTCGTCAGCTACGCCTACGCCGCGGGCACGCAGCTCGTCGACGTCGACCCGAACTGACGGATGCGGCGGGCGGTCGTCCTCCTCTCCGTCGGGCTCCTCGTCGCGGCGTGCCGCTTCGATCCCGCGTACCGCGACGTCCTCGAGCCGCTCGGCGCGACGTGCACCGAGGGCGCGATCGCGTGCCGGGGCGCGAAGCTCACCCGCTGCGACGCGAGCGCGATCACGGTGCTCGACGACTGCGGCGCGCGCGGGCTCGCCTGCGCCGACGTCCTCGGCGCGTGCTCCTTCTGTGTCCCCGGCGCCCTCGAGTGCGAGGGCAACGACGTCATGAAGTGCGCCGATGACGGGCAGACCCGCGACGTCGCCGAGCGCTGCGACGGCGCGGCCGGGATCGCCTGCGAGCGCGGCGCGTGCGTCGATCTCTGCGCCGACGCGCGGGCGAAGCGCTCGAACGTCGGCTGCGAGTACTGGCCGGTCGACCTCGACAACGTCGTGCTCCCCGACGGAAACGCCGCGATCCAGCAGTTCGCCGTCATCGTGACGAACCCGCACCCGACCCTCGCCGCGACGATCACGGTCGAGGAGGACCTCTCCGCGCCCGGCACGCCCGCCGCCGATCCGCGGAAGGTCCTCACCGTCTCGCTCCCGCCCGGACAGCTCGAGGTCATCAAGCTCGGGCCGAAGGAGGTCGACGGCTCGCCGCCGGGGATGCCGAACACCGGGACCGGGACCGCCCTCACGCGCGGCGCGTTCCGCCTTCGCTCGACGGCGCCGATCATCGCGTACCAGTTCAACCCGCTCGAGAACGTCAACGTGCGCTCCAACGACGCGACGGTGCTCCTCCCCACCTCCGCGCTCGCGGGCGAGAGCGTCCGCTACGTCGTCGCGGGCTGGCCGCAGACGATCGCGCAGACCGACGAGCCCGCGACGAACTACGGCCAGCATCTCCGCGCCTTCCTCACCGTCGTCGGCACCGCCCCCGACACGAAGGTGAAGATCACGCCGACCGCGCGCGTGATCGCGGGCGGTCCGTTCCCGCAAGGGATCGCGAAGGGGACGCCGATCGAGGTCACGCTCCAGCCCTTCGACGTCCTGAACCTCGAGACCGGCGACTTCAAGGCCGACTTCACCGGCTCCACCGTGCAGGCCGATCGCGCGATCGTCGTCTACGTCGGGAGCGAGGCGAGCGACGCGCCGATCTACGACGTCCTCCGCGACCGGCAGTGCTGCGCGGACCACCTCGAGACGCAGGTCGTCCCCGTCCGCGTCGTCGGCAAACGCTACGCGATCGGCCGCATGCCGAACCGCAGCCGCGCCGTGAGCGCCGCCGGCGCGCCGGTCGGGCTCTCGCCGGAGCCGGAGCTCTACCGCGTCGTCGCGGCGACCGAAGGGACGACCCACGTGACGACGACGCTCGATCCGCCGTGGGACGCCTTCGACCTCGACGGCGCCGGCGCGAACGTGATCATCGACGCGCTCCGCGACTTCCGGCTCGAGGCGTCGGCGCCGGTCCTCGTCGCCGACGTGCAGGTCGGCCAGCAAGCGGCCGGCATCCGGATCGAGAGCGGCCTCCCCGGCGGCGATCCGAGCTTGCTCCTCGTCCCGCCGATCGAGCAATGGCGGAGCGAATACGTCGTCCTCACGCCCGACAAATACGCGTTCGACTTCCTCGTCGTCACCGCGCCGAACGGCGTCTCGGTCTTCGTCGACGGGCTGCCGGCGGGCCCCGGGCTCTGCGACGTGAACGCGGACGCGACGACGGGCTTCACCGTGTACCGCTGCCAGCTCTCGTTCCCGATCCTCGATCCGGCGCGCCAGCCGCCCGACAACGTCCAGCCCGGGGAGCAGAACGACGGAGTCCATCGCGTCGTCGCCGACGCGCCGGTGAGCGTCCTCGTCTACGGCTTCGACTACCGCGTAAGCTACGCGTACGCCGGCGGCACCGAGCTCGTCGACATCAACCCCGATTGATCGGCGCGCCTACCGCGTGTAGCGCATCGGCGCGAGCTTCCACTCCGTGAGGAGCGGGATCCGCGCGGACGGACCCGACTGCCGGACGGCGCGCGCGCAGTCCTCGTCCGTGATGCGGCGCGGACCGAACGGCGACGCGTCGGAGGCGTCGGAGTCCATGAGGAGCGTCGGCGTGTCGACGCCGTAGTCGTCGGGGTGACCGGGCTCGTCGAGGATCACGTGCCCGAGCTCGTGCGCGAGGGTGAGGCTCGTCCGCCGCGCGCGCACGCCGGCGCGATCGAGGATGACGACGTTGCGCATGCTGGAGCCGTCGCTGCCGATGAACGACTCGCCGATGCGGCCGCCGCCGCCGAAGAACGGGACGACGATGACCTCGATCGTCCGCGGATCGCCGTCGTCGACCGCCTTCACGAGCGCGCGCTCCTCGAGCGTGCCCGCGACGGAGTCGGTGTCGCCGAAGTGCTGGAGGCCGTCGCTCAGGTCGACCGCGCCGACGCGGACCGTCATCGTCTTCTCGGTCGACGAAGACAGCTCCGCGTTCGCGAGCTGGCCATCGGCCTTGCGGAGCAGCACGTCGACGCTCGGCGCCGCGCCGGACGAGATGCGCGCGTTCTCGGAGACCGCCGCCTTGAAGCCGGCCGCGAGCGCGACGCGCTGCAGCTCGAGCGCGGCCTGGCGCGTGGACCATCCCGGCTTCAGCGTGAACGCGACCGCCTTGCCTTCGATCTTGAGCCGCACGTCGCCGCCGGTCGCGGGGAGACCGAGGTCGTCGCCGAGCGCGACGAGGTAGGCCGGCGGCGGGTTCACGAGCTTCACGTCGAGCTGGGAGGTGACGCCGAACGAGAGGCCGCACTGGCCCCACGTCGCCGACGCGACCGCGAGCTCCTGCCGGACCGCCGCGATCGCGCCCGCGTCGGTGCCGCCGACCGACGGCGCGCCGCCGGGCGTGAGGCGCATGACGATCGGCCGGATCGTGACGCGGTAACGCCCGATCGCGCCGGCGCTCGTGTGGCGCGGGCCCGCGACGCGGATCGCCTGGAGCTTCTTCCCCTTCGCGTCGCGCACGACGATCGCGCCGCCGACCTCGGCCTTCAGCGATCGCATCGAGACGAGCGGGTGGCGACGGTCGACGTCGTCGACGACGAGGCGGAGCGGCGCGCTCGCGACGCAGGCGAGGTCGGCGCGACCGGCGTCGCACGCCGCGCGGGCGAAGGGCGGAGAGAGGGTGTCGATCGACGTACCGTCGGCGGCGAGGGACTCGACCGCGATCGTGCCGAGCGACGCGCCGAGCGGCGACGAGAGCACGACGCGCAGCGCGTCGGGATCGTCGACGATCTGCTCGACGTCCTCGAGATCGATGCGCGCCGGCGGCGTGCGATCGAGCGAGGCCCGCTCCGTCGCGAGATCGACGACGCGCTTCTGGCCGTCGCGCATGCCGACGCCGTGGACGTCGATCGCGAGCCCGCTCTCGCGGCGATCGGGCCAGCGCACGGTGAGGAGCACGCTGCCGGCCGAGACCCCCTGCACCTGCGCGCCGGCGGGGACGCGCTCGCCCCACGCGACGACGCGGCCGCCGCTCAAGAGCCGCGCGTGCTCGTGGCCCTTCGCGGGCGTGAGCGTCGCGCCGGCGAAGCGGCCCTCGAGCGTGAGCGCGTCGACGCGCGCGGCGGGGGTGACGACGTCGGTCGTCGCGTCGGCGCGATCGTCCGCGTCGTCGTCGTCGCGATCGGCGACGAGGGAGATGCGCTCGGTGATCGGCGGCGTGACGCCGTCGGTCGCTTGCGAGGTCACCTTCGCCGCGCGCTCCTGCGCGTGCGCCCGCGTCGTCAGGCCTCCGAGGAGGACGAGGCAAGCGAGAGGCAAAGCGCGCGAGACCAACTCATGGAGTGTAGCCTCGATTCGCGATTATTCGAGCCAACCCCACTGGATCCAGCGGAGCGCGGTCTCGGAGGTAACGACGAAGTCGGCCTCGCGGTGCGTCGCGTGGGCGGCCCGCACGAGCGCGCCCCACGCCACGCTCGTGAGCGAGCGCGACGTCGTGAGCTCGTCCGAGAGGTCGCGCGCCTTCTGCCGGACGGCGGCGCGCTCCGGCCCGGAGGCGGAGTCCCAGAGCGCCGCGACGGCAAGCCCGCGGAGCTCGTCGCGCTTGCCGTCGAGCGCGCACTCGACGAGGGCGGCGCGCATGTCGTCGCGGCCGTGGTCGCGCGCGAGGTACGAGGCGGCGCGCACCGCGACCTCGTCCGCGAGCGGCGTCGTCTTCGCGAGGCCCTCGAGCATGGGCTTGCAGCTCGGAGCGCGAGCGTGCGCCATGCGGAAGAGGAAGGTGGTGTCCCGATCGGCGCTCGGCCGATCGGAGAGGCGCGCGACGAGCTCGACGGTGGGGCGCGTCGCCGGCGACGGCACCGCCGGCGCGTTCGGGGTCACGCTCGCGCGCGTCTCGGCGAGGGCCCACGAGACGAGCGACCACGCCGCCCGCGCGCTCGTCGGTCCGACGTTGGCCTTCTGCGTCGCCTCGAGGAACGGCCCGTCGTCTCCCGCCTTCGCCGCGACGTCGGCGAGGACGAGCCAGCGGCCGAGGTGACGCTCAGCGCCGCGCAGCACCGCGAGCGCGGGCCCGACCGAGACGGCGATCGGCTCCGCGCGCGTGAGCGGAACGAAGAGGTCCACGCAGAGCGAGATGCGGTGGCTCTCCTTGATCATCGGCGCGATGGCGGTGAGGTGCGCGCCGTTCGACTCGCGGCGGCACACGCGCGCGGTCTCGGCGCCGAAGGCGAGGTGCGACTGACGGCTCGCGGCGAGCTTCCCGAGCGGCGCGGCGAGGGACGTATCGCGACAGAAGCACGCGGCGCTCAGGGTGGCGTTGCCGCCGGCGTCGTCGGCGGCGAGCGCGGCCTTGAGGATCGTGGCGGCGCGCGGATCGTTCTCCTCCGCGACGGTGCGGATGCTCGCGGCGTACAGCTCGCGCGCGAAGGAGCCGCGCCGGACCATGACCGACGCGGCCTCGGCGATCGTGCCGCGGAGGGCGGGGCTGAGCCGACCGATCGCGCGGAGCGCGCCGCCGAGCTTCACCTCGCTCGCGGGCTTGCGCTTCAGCGCGGCGTCGAGCTCGTCTTCGAAGCGCGCCCGCGTCGCCTTGTCGACGATCTCCGTGCGCGCGACCGACGGCTTCGCCGGACGCACATCGATGCGCTTCGCCTTGCCCGTCTGCGTCGCCATTCCCCCGCCGAGGATTATCACAGCACGACGTGAGTCGACCTTCGATCGACCGCGCGACGAATAATAGGTGCGCGCGTTGGATCTTCTTGACTACGAACGCGCATCACGACCCCGCTAGGAGCGCGCGATCGTCAGCCGGACCTGATCGCCTTCGACGTCGACCTCGCGCGCGGCGGCGCCGGCAGGAGCGAGCGTCACGGTCGTCGCGAGGCACTCGCCTACGATCACCTTCTCGTTCGCGGTGACGACGCGCTTCGTGCGGTCGGTGCCCTCGATCGTGAGCGCGATGCGGTCGACGAACTCGAGGCCGAGCTCCTTGCGCGCGGTCTGGATGCGGTTCAACAGCTCGCGCAGGTAGCCGAGGTCCTTGAGCGCGTCGTCGAGGCGCGTGTCGAGTACGACGACGCCGATCCGTCCGCCCGCCGCCGCCCAGCCCTCCTTCGCGTCGAACGCGACCTCGACGTCCTCGCGATCGAGGTCCACGCCGTGCACGTTCGCCTTGCCGTCGGCGAGCAGCTTGCCGACGAGCGCCTGCGCGTCGGCCGCGCTCATCGCGCCCATCGACTTCTTCAGGTCCTGCGCCTGCTTCCCCATCCCCTTCTGCCCGAGGGTGCGGAAGTTCGGCTTCACCTTGTACGTGACGTACTCGTCCGCCTGGCTCGTGAGCACCTCGACCTCGAGCACGTTGAGCTCGTCCGCGATCATCTCGTGGTACGGCGCGAGGCGGTCCGCCATCGTCGCGTCGGCGAGGATCAGCTTCGCGACGCCGAGCGGCTGGCGCACCTTCAGCTTCGCCTGCGTGCGGACCTGGAGGCCGAGGCTGACGAGGTCGCGCACCGCCTCGATCGAGCGCGAGAGGCCGCGATCGACGAGCGCCGCGTCGTGGGCCGGCCACGTCGTGAGGTGGACCGACGCGTCGGCGTGGCCCGCGCCCTTCACCGCGAGGTTCCGCCAGATCGTGTCGCTGAGGTACGGCGTGAACGGCGCCATCACCCGCGCGACGGTCGTGAGGCACGTGTAGAGCGTCTCGTACGCCGCGCGCTTGCTCGCGCCGAGCCTGCCCTCCTCGAGCGGAGACCAGAAGCGATCGCGCGAGCGGCGGACGTACCAGTTCGAGAGCGCGTCGACGAACGCGGTGATGCGGCCCGTCGCGGTGTAGAGGTCGTAGCCGTCGAGGTCCTTCGTGACGGCGTCGACCATGAGGTGGAGCTCGGAGAGGATCCAGCGATCGATCTCCGGCCGCTCCTTCGGCGGGATCGGCGCCTGGGTGGGGTCGAAGCCGTCGATGTTCGCGTAGATGGTGAAGAACGAGTAGACGTTCCGGAGCTTGACCAGCGTCTCCTTCTGGAGCTCACGCACGTTCGCGAGCGAGTGGCGCGTGTTCGACCACGGCGGGTTCGACGCGTAGAAGAACCAGCGGAACGCGTCCGCGCCCGGCGACGGCATCGACGGATCGATGAGCGCGACGCGCTGATGCTCGGGGAGGAACGGCACCTCGGAGGGCTTCAGGCTCGCGGGGGCGAGCGTGAGCTTCAACTCCGCGCGGTCGGCTTCGTGGAGCACGACCACGCGGCGCGGGAGGCCCTTGCCGATCTTCGCCGTCATCGTGGTGTCCTTCCCGACGATGACCTTCGCGCCCTCCTTGAGGTCCATGCCCTCGAGGTCTTCCTTCGCGATGAAGGCGGTCCCCTTCTCCGCGGCGACGCCCTTGTGCTCGCCGGCGACGGCGAACTGCATCTCGACCTTGTCGAGGATGATGTCGGGGCTCGTGTAGTTGCCCTTCGACTTCGACTCCTTCTTGCCCTCCTTGTCCGAGACGAGACCGAGGACGATGCACGTCTTGTACGGATGCGGGATCGAGCGGACCGGCGCGAGGCCGTACTTCTTCTGCGTCTCCTCGTCGAACACGAGCGTGGAGATCATGAGGAGCGAGTAGAACCAGCCGCGGGTCTGGTCGATCGCCTCGCTGATGAAGTCGGCGGGGAAGCTCTGCTTGAACTCCTCCTGGCCTTTGTGCGGGAAGCCCCACTGCGCGAACGGCATGCAGCCGGAGTCGAACCAGCAGTCGATGACCTCGGGCACGCGGCGGTAGGTCCCCTCCTCGCCCGGGTTCTGCCACGTGACCTGATCGATCCACGGCTTGTGGACGATGAGGTGGTCGTTGAGCGACGGGTCCTTCTTCTTCGCCTCGCTCCAGTGATCGAAGGCGCGCGGGTTCTTCGCGAGGATCGCGTCGACCGAGGACGGCGTCTCCATCTTGCCGGTCACGTCGTTGATCCAGACGTTGAGCGGCGTGCCCCAGTAGCGCTCGCGCGAGAGCGCCCAGTCGACGTTGTTCGCGAGGAAGTCGCCCATGCGTCCTTCCTTGATGTGCTCGGGCAGCCAGCTCACCGCGCGGTTGTTCGCGATCGCCTGGTCCTTGAGCTGCGTCGTGCGGATGTACCACGCGGGGCGCGCGAGCTGGATGAGCGGGTCCTGGTCGGAGCGCCAGCAGAACGGGTACGGGTGGCGGTACTGCTCGGCGTGGATGAGGAGGCCCTTCGCCTTGAGGTCCTCCTGGAGGTCCTTGTCCGCCTCCTTCACCCAGCGGCCGGCGTAGCCGCGACCGACGTCCTTCATCTCGTCGATGAACGTGCCGTCCGGCTTCACCGCGCAGAAGATGGCGGCGTCCGCGCCGTAGAGCTTCCGGTGCGCCTGGAAGTCGTCCTCGCCGAACGCGGGCGCGATGTGGACGATGCCGGTGCCGGCGTCGAGCGTGACGAAGTCGGCGGTGATCACGCGCCAGGCCGTGTCGGGCGCGCCTTCTTTGAAGAGGTCGAAGGGCGGCTCGTACCGCTGCCCTGCGAGCGCGCCGGCGGGGAGCGTCTCGACCACGGTGAGGTCGGTGCCGAGCTTCTTCGCGACGGCGTCGACGAGGTCCTTCGCGACGACGAGCTCCATCTCGAGCGCCTTCTTCGTCGCGGCGGACTTCACCTTCTCGGGATCGCCTTTGACGACGGCGTACTCGTACTTCGGGTTGATCGCCGCGTACATGTTGGACGGCAGGGTCCACGGCGTCGTCGTCCACACCGCGAGCGCGCGCTTCGGGTGGCCGGCGAGGGGGAACGCGACGAACACGGACGGATCGTCGACCTCCTTGTAGCCGAGGCCGACCTCGGCGGAGGAGAGCGCGGTGCCGCCCTGGGCCCACCACCAGACGACCTTGTGGCCCTGGTAGAGGAGGCCCTTCTCGAAGAGCTGCGAGAGCGCCCACCACACGCTCTCGACGTAGGAGCGGTGGTACGTGACGTACGCGTTCTCGAGGTCGGCCCAGTAGGCGACGCGCTCGGTGTTGTACTCCCAGACGTTCGTGTACCGGAACACGGACTCGATGCAGCGCTTCACGAACGGCTCGACGCCGTAGGCCTCGATCGCGGCCTTGCCGTGGATGTGGAGCTCCTTCTCGACCTCGACCTCGACCGGGAGCCCGTGCGTGTCCCAGCCCGCCTTGCGCGCGACGTGGTAGCCGCGCATCGTCTTGTAGCGAGGGAAGAGGTCCTTCACGACGCGCGTGAGGACGTGGCCGTTGTGCGGGAGGCCGTTCGCGGTGGGGGGGCCTTCGTAGAAGACGAAGGGGGCGCCGCCCTTCGTCTTCGCGAGCGACTTCTCGAAGATCTTCCCCTCTTTCCAGAACGCGAGGATCTCTCGCTCGTCGCGCGGGAAATCGAGCTCGGTGCGGACCTTGTCGAAGCGAGGCGTCGTCGTCATGGGGAGCCGGAGTTTGTACCAGGGGCCGCCGGCCTCTGGTAGCACCCTGGAAGCATGCGCACGCGGCTCCCGCTCTGCACCCTCGCGAGCGTGCCGAGCGCGCTGGGCGCGCTGTGCATGCTGAGCGTGCTGAGCCTCGCGTCCGTCGCGCGCGCGCAGGGCGTCGCGCTCTCGCGCTTCGAGCCGGCGCCGCGCGGGAGCCGCTTCTTCTACGCCGACTCGCTCGACCTCGGCCGTGCCGATCCGGCCGACACGCGTCCGCTCGTCGCGGCGGGCGTCGCGGCGAGCTGGGCGCCGCAGCTCAACACGTGGGGCGACCTCTCGCAGGGCAGGCGCAACACGCTCGTCCGCCACACGACGGAGCTCCATCCTTCTGCCTCGGTCGCGCTCGTGCCGGGCGCGCGGTTCGCGCTCTCGGTGCCGGTCGTCGCCTACCAGCGGGGCGAGAACACGAGCCTCTCCGGCATCCGCTACCTCGCGCCGGTCACGCCGGCGGTCGGCGACGTCCGCGCGAGCTTCGACCTCCGCTTCTTCGGCTCGCCGTCGCGCGACGTGAACGGCTTCGCGATCGCGGGCGGCGTCGTCGCCTGGCTCCCGACCGGCTCCTCCGCCGCCTACGCGAGCGACGACTTCACGCGCTTCGCGATCAACCTCTCCGCCGCCGCCCGCTACCGCTGGCTCCTCGCCTCGACACGTGTAGGTTACACATTTCGCCGCGACGCCTACTTCGGCGGCTCGCGCGTCGGCCCGGAGGTCAACGCCGCCGCCGGCGTCGCGGCGACGTGGCGGAAGATGACGCTCGGCCCGGAGCTCGTCGCATCGTCGGTCATCGACTCCGAGCTCGCGAAGCGCGCGACGCCGGTGGAGCTCCTCGTCGGCCTGCACGACGACGTGGGCCCGCTCCGCCTCGGCGCCGCGGTCAGCTTCGCGCTCGTCCGGGGCATGGGCACCGCCGACGTCCGCGGCGTCTTCACCGTCGAGTGGCTCGGCCCCGACGTCACCGAGCTCCGCGACCACGACCACGACGGCGTCCCCGACCACGAGGACCTCTGCCCCGAGCTCGCGGGCCACACGGACCGCGGCGGCTGCCCGCCGAGCCCCGCGCCCACGGAGCCGCCCCCTCCTCCCGAGCCCACGAACCCACCGCCCGAGCCCACGGACGAGCCACCAGCGCTACCCCCAGCGCCGGACCCTCCCCTCGAGCCCACGGACCCTGCTCGATAGTCGAAGCGACTTTACGTGCATGATGCACGAGAACGACGGCTGCCGCATCGTGAAGCGGAGCTCGTTAGTCGCCGTCCTCGCGACGCGAGAACCGCGCGAGCTCGAGGCACGTGGTGAGCAGGCTCGACGCCTCTCGGAGGCGCGCTTCGATCGCGTCCGGAGACAGGTCGATCTTCGCGTCGAGGCGCCGATCGGCCCGGAGATCGCTCAACGCGCTCGCTCGCCGGAGACGCGCTTCGACCTCTTCCGGCGAGGGGATCATCGGTCGATCTCCCTGAGCTTCTCGATGTCAGCGACGTCGAGCGGCCGCGCCGCCGCCGCCTTCATCGCGATGAGAGCATCCCGCGAGACGACCGAGAGCCCGCGACCCCCGGCGGTGAGGCGCTGTCGCGAGGTCCACGCCGAGAGCAGCGGCTCGTCGGCGAGAATGAGGTCGAGCGTCATGATCTCGCTTGGCGTTCCTGCCTTGCCTGGCTCGGCACGACTGACGCGCTGGAGCCGCATTCCATCACGAAAGGTCATCGGCAGCGCCCGGATGTCCTTGGTGGCGCGAGGAGCTCCCCACACCGCGACCGCGAGACCACCTACCAGCGCATACTCGACGGAATCACGATCGAGCTCGTCGACGAGCGCCATCAGCTCCTCGAACAGCGTCACGTCGGTGAGCATAGCGCGTTCGAGCGTGCCCATCGGTCAGAGCCCCGCACCGGAGGTGTTGCGCAATGGGTGATGGACCGAGGATCCACGTCGAAGGGCGTGACGGGATGCGGCGGGGACCACATTCCCGGTGATTTTGCGGGTCGGGGGATGGAACGAAGCGTGCTCGCTTCAGATCGGGTCCATGTCGTTCGTCCTTCCCGGCAATGCTCGCCAGCTCCGCTTCACCGGCGAAGCGAAGGCGTTCACCGGCGACGACACGGGCGCCCCGGTCGCGCTCGGCAAGCCCCGCGTTCGCAAGGCGACCACCACGCCGCCGCCGGCTCCGATCCCCACGCCGTCGATGACGCCCGCGCCGATGGCGACCTCGCGTCCGCGCAACACGACCGGCCCGCAGAGCATGACGCCGGCCTCCCCCGGCAACAGTCATCGTCTCAACACGCCGGTCCCGCAGTACACCGGCGCGAGCCCGTCGATCCGCGCGAAGCGTGGCGACGTCGACGAAGAGATGCAGACGATGGCGCTCGATCGCGAGTGCCACGACGTCCTCCCCGACGGCCTCAGCGGCCAGGGCGGCCTCAGCCCGACCCGCCGTCCCCCGCCGTCCGCCTCCGCGCGCGGCCCCGCCCCGGCCCCGGCGCCGATCCCGCACTTCCGCCCCGCCAACGGCGGCGCGCAGGTCCAGATGCAGACCGTGCTCGCCCCCAACGCCGACGGAAGCAAGCCGAAGGGCGCCCCCCTCGCGCTCTGGCTCTTCGCCGCCGTCCTCGCGGGTATCCTGAGCTACCACGTCACGCCGGCGATCATGAGCCACTTCGAGCCCCCACCCGCCGCGAAGATCACTCCGGCCATCTAGGCTCTCGGTACCCTCAGCGTCAGCCACTCGCCCGCGTCCGGCGGTCGAGACAGCGCGGGCGATAGGCGAGCTTGTAGAGGCGACTCGCAAGCGACGCGCTCCACGTCGAGATTTTCTTTAGGCGTGCACGACTCTCCAGTCCGCCGCTACGCCTTCGGTATGCGGCGTCGCGTCGGCGTAACCGCCGCCGCCCTTGCGGACGCTGCGATGGCTACTCCGCGGCGTTGACGGTGGCGTCGGTGTCGGCGCCTCGCTTCTTTTGGACGAGGGCCATCGCGTTGTTGAGGGTGGTGACCTCGACGAGCTCGGCGTCGGCGATCTTCACCTGGTACTTGCGCTCGATCGCCGCGACGATTTCGACGCCCATCATCGAGTCGATGCCGAGGTCCTTGAACGCCACGTCGTCGGGGATTTCGTCCTTTTCGGCGATCTCGGCGATCAGCGCGCGGAGCTCTTCTTTAAGGTTCGTCATCAGGTCCTCTGCTCCTGTTTCCTCGATTCGACGGCGTTGAGCAAATCTTCGACAGTCACGACGCCGGCGAGACACTCGTCCGGGATCTGGATGCGCAGCTCGCGCTCGAGCGAGCCGATGATCTCCAGCATCCCCAGCGAGTCGATCCCCAGCTCCGCGATCTTCGAGCTCTCCATCACTCCCTGAAAGTCCCGCTCCGCGACCTCGGTCGCCGTGTTGCGGAAGGTGTCGAGGAGCTCGGAACGACTGGGCATGACTTCGTGGTCTCGAACGTTCTGCGAAGCGCGCTACGCGCTCGCACCGGCGTCTTCCGGCTTTCCGGTGTTGTCTTGCACGGCGCGGGCCCGCGGCAGTGTGCCGTCCAGATACATCTGCTTCGTCTTGCGCCGCTGCGGCTTGCCGCTCGACGTACGCGGCAGCGTCCCCTGCGGGACGATCGCCACTTCGTGCGTAGTCAGCGAGAAATTCGAGAGGATCGCCTCCGCGATCGCCTTCTCGAGCGCGGCCGCGTCGGACTGGAACGCCTCCGCCGCCACGACCAGCTGCTCGGCCCTCCCCTCCGGTCCGTCCACATCCACCGAGAACGCCACGACGTTGCCGCGGCGCACACTGGGAAGCTCGCTCACGACCCACTCGAGGTCGTTGGGGTAGAAGTTGCGCCCCCGCACGATGATCATGTCCTTCAGCCGGCCGCAGATGAAGACCTCCGGCCTCCCGTCGGCGCGCGTGACCGTGTAGCCGAGATCGCCCGTGTAGAGCCACGTCGCGCCGTCGGGGCCCGGCTTGAACGCCTCCGCCGTGAGCTCCGGCTCGTTGTAGTAGCCCGCCGAGACCGAGGGGCCGCGCGTGATGATCTGGCCGACCTGACGGTCGCCGAGCTTCGCGCCGTTCTCGTCGACGACCGCGACGTGATGCTCCGGGAACGGATGCCCGCAGCTCACGAGCTCCTGGCCCTGACTCTGGTCCTCACCCTCGGCCGCCGGCTTCGCCTCGCCCTTCTCGAGCGACGCCTTCTCGATCGTGTCGGTGCGAACGCCCGTGAAGTGCGGGACGAACGTGATCGCGAGCGTCGCCTCCGCCATCCCGTACGACGGGAGGAACGCGCGCGCGTCGAACTTCGCCGGCGCGAGCTTCGCCGCGAACTCACGCAGCGTGCGCGCCTGAATCGGCTCCGCCCCGCAGCCGGCGCGATGGAGACACGAGAGATCGAGCTCCGTGATGTCCTTGTCTTTGATCCGCTTCGTGACGAGCTGGTACGCGAAATTGGGCGCGTACGTGATCGTGCCGCGGTGCTGGTGGATCTTGTCGAGCCAGATGCGCGGGTTGCGGACGAAGCTCGCGGTCGGAAGGAAGACGACCGGGATGTCGGTGAACAAGGTGCCGATCGCGAAGCCGATGAGCCCCATGTCGTGGAAGAGCGGGAGCCACGTCACGCCCTTGTCGAAGGACGAGTCCTTCGCGAGGCCGTGGATCATGAAGCTCTCGCTGTTCCAGGCGAGGTTCCGGTGCGTGACCATCACGCCCTTCGGCCGCGACGTGCTGCCGGACGTGAACTGGAGGAACGCGAGATCGCCGGGTTCTACCTGCACGTCGACCGTCGCCGGCGCGTCGGTCGCGGCGAGCTCGTCGACGGTGAGCACGCCGCGGAGCTTCGGCGCGCGCGGCGCGGCCGGGTCGACGTATTGCTTCGTCGCGGTGGTCGTGAGGAGGAGCGAGGCGCCCGACGCGTTCGCGATGTGCGCGACCGTGTCGTGGTAGCCCTCGATGTTCTTGAACGAGAGCTGCGGCGAGATCGGGACCGGCACGATGCCGCCCATCACCGCGCCGAGGAACGAGAGGACGAACTCGTCGGGATCCGGCACCGCGATCGCGAGGCGATCGCCCTTCGTGAGGCCGCGCGCGTGGAGCTGCGCCGCGCGTCTCTCCGCCTCGATGCCGAGGTCCTTGAACGAGCAGAAACGCTCGCTGCCGTCGGCCCGCACGAAGACGAAGCCGCGCTCGGTGCGATCGCGGAGCTGGCGGAGGGCCTCGGCGAGCGTCGGGGGCACGCGCGACGGATCGCGATCGCGCGATCGCTCGATTTCCTGGGCGAGATCCGTCATTGGGCGCGCGTCTCTTACTTGTCGCGACACGATCGCGCAAGGCGTCAAACGCTGATCAGGTGTTGCGTAATGTGCGGCGCGCGCGAACATCGTTACGCACCGCGCCAAGTGGTTCAACCATGCGATGAATCACGGGATTTCCGCCGATTGCAGCTCGAAAGCCTCGCGAGGTATAAGCCGCCCGTGCGCGTCTTCATCACGGGCGTCGGTGTCGTCAGCTCGATCGGGCTGGGTAAGGACGCCTTCTTCCGCGCGCTCGCCGAAGGAAAGAGCGGGATCTCCCCCGTCGAGTCGTTCGACGCGTCGAGCCTCGGGCGCTCCAACGCGGGCGAGGTGAAGGGCTTCGTCGCGCGCGATCACCTGAGCGCGGCGGAGACGCGGCGCATGGGCCGCTGCTCGCAGATGGCGCTCGCCGCCGCGCGCATGGCGATCGCGGACGCCGCGCTCCCCGAGCAAGCGCTCCACGGTCCGCGCGCGTCGGTCGTCCTCGGCACGACGATGGGCGAGGCCGACGTGCTCGAGGACCTCGACCACGCGTGGATCGCGAAGGGCGCCGCCGGCGTCCGCCGCGCGTGGATCCCGAAGTACGGATCGACCCTCCTCTCCGTTCACGTCGCGCGCGCCGTCGGCTCCGAGGGCGCGGTCCTCACCCTCCCCGCCGCGTGCGCCGCGGGCAACTACGCGATCGGGCTCGCGTCCGATCTCCTCCGCGCCGGCCGGGCCGACGTCATCGTCACCGGCGCCGCCGAGATGCTGCAGGAGCTCCAGTACTCCGGCTTCGTGCGCCTCGCCGCGATGGCGCAGGAGCGGTGCCAGCCGTTCGACCTCCACCGGCAGGGCCTCATCCTCGGCGAAGGCGCGGGCGTCCTCGTCCTCGAGTCGGAGGCGCACGCGGTGAAGCGGAACGCGCGCGTGCTCGCCGAGGTCGGCGGCCACGGCATGACGTGCGACGCGTACCACATCACGCGGCCGCACCCCGAGGCGGCCGGCAGCATCAGCGCGATGAAGCAGGCGATCGAGCGGAGCGGCCTCGAGCCCGACGCGATCGACTTCGTGAACGCGCACGGCACCGGGACGAAGCACAACGACAGCGCCGAGTCGAAGGTGATGCGCGACGTCTTCGGCGAGCGGAAGGTGCCGATCTCGAGCATGAAGAGCATGCTCGGTCACTGCATGGGCGCCGCGAGCGCGCTCGAGGCGATCGGCTGCTTGCTCACCCTCGAGCAAGGCCTCTACCCGCCCACGATCGGCTACGAGACGCCCGATCCCGAGTGCGACGTCGACGTCGTCGCGAACGTCGCGCGCAAGGGCAAGGCCGACATCGTGCTGAACAACTCGCTCGCCTTCGGCGGCTACAACTCGGTCACGTGCCTGGCGAAGCCGGGCCGCTTGCCGGCGGTGACGTGATGAAGCCGCGCGCCGTCACGGGGCTCGGGATCGCGAGCGCGCTCGGCACGAGCACGCCGGACTTCTTCGAGGCGTTCCGCTCCGGCGCGCCGCGGACGATCGCCGACCGCCCGCCGCTCACGAGCTTCGACGCGTCGGGCTACCACGATCCTCCGATCGTCGAGGTGCCCTCCTTCGATCCGACGAAGCACCTCGGCGACAAGGGGCTCCGCACCCTCGATCGCCTCACGAAGCTCCTCGTCGTCGCCGCGCGCCTCGCGCTCCACGACGCGGGGCTGAAGAAAGACGGCGCGTTCGGACCGCTCCAGCCGACCGACGTCGGCGTGTGCTGCTCGAACGCGTACGGCAGCCTCGAGGCGATCACGGAGCTCGATCGCGTCGCCGTCCTGGAAGATGCAAGATACATCAATCCGGCGAAGTTCCCGAACACGGTCTCGAACAGCGCGGCCGGGTACGTGAGCATCTGGGAGGACCTCCGCGCGCTCAACGTCAGCGTGTCGGACGGCAACTGCGGCGCGCTCGACGCGGTCTCGTGCGCGGACATCTTCTTCGAGACGAACCGCGCGCAGGCGATCCTCACCGGCGGCGGTGAGTCGATGAGCGAGGCGCTCTACCTCGCGTTCGATCGCCTCGGCGTCCTCGGCGCCACCGTCCCCGGCTTCGGCGACCGCACGCGGCTCGGCGAGGGCGCGGCGTTCCTCGTCCTCGAGCCGCTCGAGCGCGCGACGAAGCGGGGCGCGAAGGTGCTCGCCACCGTCGACGGCTACGGCACCGCGTTCGTCGGACCGAAGGACGACGCGTCGCTCCTCTTCGCGTCGAGCACGTCGCTCGAGCGCGCGATCGGGACCGCGCTCGAGGACGCGGGCGTGACGCCGGGCGACGTCGACCTCGTCGTGTCGGGGCTCGCCGGGATCGAGCGCATCGACCGCGAGGAGCGCGCCGCGATCGCGAAGGCGATCGGACCCGACGTCGCGGTCGCGGCGCCGAAGCAGGTCTTCGGCGAGACCCTCGGCGCGGGCGGGGCGCTCGCGATGGCGGCGGCGTGCGCGTGGCTCGACGGCGCGCCGCCGAGCTGCCTCGCGTCGGGCAAGCCCCCGGCGAAGGTCGCGACCGTGCTCGTCACGTCGATGGGCTACTACGGCAACGCGTCGGCGGTCGTGATGAAGCGCGTAAGCCAAGCGCCGCCCGCGGATCAGGTCGCGTCGGCCTCGTCGTCGGGCGTCTGATCCTTCTTCTCGATCTTCTTCGGACCCTTGTTCGGGTTCTTGCTCGGCTTCGTGCTGGAGCCGCCGCCGGCGCTGGAGCCCGAGCCGCTTCCGCCGGTACCGGATTCCGCCGAGCTGGACGACGATCCACCGCCGCCGCCGCCACCTCCGCCGAGGCCCGTCATGTTCAGCTCCGTCGTCGCCTTTCCGGCGGTGGACGCCGAGCGTTTGTGGATCCCCTTCGCGCCTGCTCCCGCGAGCGCCGAGACGCAGACGAGGATGAAGGCGTATTCGACGAGGGCGGCTCCACGAACGCGACGCTTGCTCATGCGATGTTGTTCAGCATGCATCACGCCAACGTGCGTGTTTCGCTATCTGCGCGAACGAGCACACGAGTCGTGCTGTCAAGATGGATCCCTGGCGTTGTTTTGCAGACAACGCATCCCCAGGGGTGATCGCGCCTTGCGCAATTCGGACATTTTCAGCCGAAACGGATAGCTGGATCGCTGGAATCCTCGCGCGCAAGGCGGGTCTGTGCCAGAAGGGCCGCAGAATGAGCTGGCTCGACGAGAAGGCCCACGCGGAGCTCGCGCGCATCCGCGAGGCGAAGGAAAACCAGGTCTATCCGTACTTCCGCGAGTTCGAGAAGGGCGGCCTGCACAACAGCATCGGCGGCCGGCTGATCATCAACTTCAGCTCGAACGACTACCTCGGCCTCACCGATCACCCGAAGGTGAAGGAGGCGGCGAAGAAGGCGGTCGAGAAGTACGCGTGCGGCCTCTCGAGCGCGCGGCCGCAGGCGACGACGGTCGAGCACGTCGAGCTCGAGCAGCGCCTCGCGAAGTGGTTCGGTTTCGACAGCTGCCTCACGTTCACGACCGGCTACCAGGCGATGGTCGGGACCATCTCCGCGATCGCGGACAAGGACACGACCCTCATCCTCGACAGCTACAGCCACGCCTGCATCCTCGACGGCTCCTTCCTCGCCGCCGGGGTGCCGGGGCGCGCGCCCGAGATCCGGTTTTTCAACCACAACTCGGCGAAGAGCCTCGAGCGCATCCTGAAGACGCGCGAGCGCAAGAACGCGCTCGTCCTCGTCGAGGGCATCTACTCGCTCGACGGCGACAAGGGGCACATCGCCGAGTTCGTCGAGATCTGCGCGCGCTACGACGCGGTCCTCCTCGTCGACGACGCGCACGGCACCGGCACCCTCGGGGCGAAGGGCACCGGCATCGTCGAGGAGCTCGGCCTCCACGGCAAGGTGCCGATCGTCGTGTCGACGTTCTCGAAGACGTTCGGCGGCATCGGCGGCATCCTCCTCGGCTCGCAGGACGTCACCGACCTCGTGAAGAACAGCGCGCGGAGCTTCCTCTTCAGCGCGACCCTCCCCGTCCCCGTCGTCGCGGCGGCGAGCACGATCCTCGACATGCTCGAGAGCGACGGCCCCGCCCTCGTGAAGGAGCTCCATCAGAAGTCGGAGTACTTCCGCGGCAAGCTGAAGGAGGCCGGCTTCGAGCTCGGCACGAGCAACACGCACATCATGCCGGTCATGTGCCGCGAGGAGCGGAAGACGCTCTTCATGCACGTCGCGCTCCTCGAGTGCGGCGTGATGATGGTGCCGCTCGTCTACCCGTCGGTGAAGCAGGGCGAGGAGCGGCTCCGCGTGAACATCACGCGCGGCCACACGCAAGAGGACATGGACACCGCCCTCGAGCTCTTGAAGTCCTACGGCGAGGCGTTCTTCGTCCTGTCGGGCGAGGACATCGGCCCGCTCGAAGCGAGCGCTTAGCTCGCCTGCTTCGACTCCTGGAGCTTCATCAGCGCCTTCGCGATGTCCTCGACCGTCGCGATGTCGGAGAGGACGTCGTTGGGGATCGAGACCTCGAAGCGGTCCTCGACGTCGGCGACGAGCTCCATCACGCCGAGCGAGTCGAGCCCGAGATCGTTCTGGATGTGGTCCTTCGGGCCGATCGCGCGGCCGCTGTCCACGTGCTTCCTCAGGATCTCCGTCGTGATGCTCAGCGTCTCGTCGTACGTCGACATGGCGGACCAGGTTACCGCCGGACGCGCCACGTCGCTACGATCGCCGCGCCCGCGCCGCGCCGCGTCGAAACGGCGCATCGAGGACGCGCGCGACGGCGGCGGGATCGGCGGCATCGAAGAGCGAACGGATGACGGCGACGCCGTCGGCGCCCGCGACCGCGCACGCTTCGACCTTGTCCGGCCCGACGCCGCCGAGGGCGTAGATCCGCGCGCCGCCTTCGGGCGGGCCGAGCCGCTTCGCCTCGACGAGCGCCTTCGGTCCGCGCGGCGTCGCCTTGTCCGGCGTCGCGAAGATCGGGCTCACGAGGAGCGCCTCGACGTTCCCGGCGAGCGCGGAGACGTCGTCGCTCGAGTGCGCGGGCGCGGAGATCCACGCGTTGTCGGCGACGGCGCAGACCGCCGCGACCGCCTCGCGCTTGCCCGCCACGTGCACGCCGTCGGCGCCGCTGTCGAGCGCGAGCTCGATGACGTCGCGCGCGTCGGGGCGCGCCGCGTTGAGGACGAAGGGCGCGCGCGCCTTCTTCGTCACGTCGCGGAGGCGGCGCGCGGCCTTCGTCAGCTCCGCGATCGACGCCGCCTTGTCGCGCAGCTGCACCATGAGCGCGCCGGGATCGACCGCCGCGCTCGCCTTCTCGATCACCTCGCACGCGCGGTCGAGCGTGTACCGCGGATCCGTCACGAGGATGATCGAGGGCGCGATCACTTGCTCTCGCCCAGCTCCGCCCGCGCGGCGGGCACGTGCCGGTTCGAGGGGAAGTGCTCCACGAGGTAGCGCAGGGTCTGCTTCGCGGCCTCCTCGTTCCCCTTCGCGTGGAAGTCCTGCGCGAGGTCGTAGAGCGCGTCGCCGTCGTTCGGCGTCGGCTTGCCCGACTCGTACCCGCCGCCGCCGCACTGGAACGGCGCGGTCGTCCCGATCGAGAGCGCGAGCGCGCCGGCGACGAGCGCGCGCATCATTCGATCAGACCGGCGGTGGGGCTCGACGCGTTCGCGTAGCGCGTCTTCGACATGCGACCCGCGCGCCGCGCCAAACGTCCGGCGCGGACGGCGTCCTTCATCGCCGTCGCCATCAGCACGGGGTCCTTCGCGTGCGCGATCGCCGTGTTCATGAGGACGCCGTCGCAGCCGAGCTCCATCGCGATCGCGGCGTCGCTCGCGGTGCCGACGCCGGCGTCGACGATGACGGGGACCTTCGCGTGCTCGAGGATGATCGAGAGGTTGTGCGGATTGCGGATGCCGAGGCCGCTGCCGATCGGCGCCGCGAGCGGCATGACCGCGGCGCACCCGAGGTCCTCGAGCTTGCGGCAGAGGATCGGATCGTCGATGCAATACGGCAGGACGGTGAAGCCCTCCTTCACGAGCGTCTTCGCGGCCTCGAGCGTCTGCTCGTTGTCGGGGTAGAGCGTCTTCGGATCGCCGATGACCTCGAGCTTCACCATCGACGCGATGCCGAGCTCGCGCGCGAGGCGCAGCGTGCGCACCGCCTCGTCCGCGGTGTAGCAGCCGGCGGTGTTGGGGAGCAGCGTCCAGCTCTTCCGTTGTAGGAGCGACATGAGCGAGCCGCTCGACTTGTCGGCGAGGTCGACGCGACGGAGCGCGACCGTCACGATCTCCGCGCCCGACGCGTCGATCGCGCGCTCGGTCTCGGCGACGTCCTTGTACTTGCCGGTGCCGACGATCAGCCGGCTGCCGAAGCTCCTGCCCGCGATGACGAGCGCGTCTTCCATGGGCCCCGATTAGCCTGCGCGGCGAGGGGCGACAAGTCGCGCCAGCGCCGGTGGAGCCACATCCACGAAGCGGGCTCGCGCCGGACGAAGTCCTCGAGCGCCGCGGTCGCGCGGCGCGCGGCGGCGTCGATCCAAAGACCCGCGCGATCGCTGCAGGAACGTGCGGGGATCACGTCGAGCACGGAGGCGCGGCCCTCCGTCGCGCCGATGACGAGGACGGTGGCGCGCGACCGCCACGCGACGATCGCCGGCGCGCGGTCCACGACGGCGCGCGCGCCGAGGAAACGCACCGCGAGGCCGGGCCGATCCGGCACCTGATCGATCGGCATCGCGACGACGTCGCCGGCCGCGAGCGCGCGCCCCGCCGCCGCGAGCGCGCCCTCCGGCGCGATGACGTGCACGCCGAGCCGCGCGCGGAGCCGCGCGAGGAGCCGATCGATCCAGCGCGTGCTCATCGGCTTCGCGACGACCGAGAGCCGCCGCCCGCGCGCCGCGAGCAGCCGCGCCGCCGCCGCCGCCGCGAGCTCCCAGTTCCCGGTGTGCGACGCGAACAGCACGACCGGTCCGCGCGCGATCGCCGCCGCGAGCGGCTCCTCGTCGATCGCCGGCAGCGGCCGCCCGCGCAAGAACGCGACGAGCGCGACGCCGAGCGCGCGGTACATCCGGACCGCGGTCCCCTTCGCGTCGGCCACGCCCGCACGGACCATCGCCGCCTCGACGTGCGCGCGGCGAACGCGCAAGACCGAGCCCGCGAGCCACCCGATCGCGACGCCGAGAGCGCGCATCGTCATCGCGCGGCCGGCCGGACGAGCAAACGATGGCCGCTCGCGTCGTCGGCGTCGAGGAAGCCGGCGCGGCGCAGGCGCGCGAGCGTCGCCGTGTCCTCGCGCGTCGCGACGCGGATCGTCGTCGTCACACCGCGGCGAAGCCGGCGGGGCGGCGCGCCTTGTCGTTGCCGCCCTCGAGCGCGACCGCGAAGACGTCGGAGGTGACGATCGCGATCGTCTGCTTCGGGTTCTTCCCATAGATGAGCTCGCCGTCGAACTTCACGTTCTCGAGCTTCTGGAAGGCGAGGCTCGCGCCGTCGTGCGCGACGTGCAGCGTCACGCTCGACCCCTCCGGCAGCGAGAAGCCGTCCTTGTCGGACTTCGCACCGGAGCTCTTGAGGATGGCTTCGATCTGATCGCGCGTCATGGTGGATGACGTTTAGCTTGCGCGCGCCGTCTGCGAAAGGGACATTCGAGCGGTGGCGGCGAAGGACCAGCGGAGCGTCGATCCGGGGGATCGCCACGCCAAGGAGCCACCTCCGCCGGACCAGGAGGTCACCCTCGTCCGCGGACCCGACCTCGCGCGGAAGCCGATGCCGGACGAGATCGTCGTCCTGCGGCAGATCCGGAAGTCCTTCGGCGAGCAGGAGATCCTCAAGGGGATCGATCTGGTCGCGAGGAAGAACGAGACCACCGTCATCATCGGCGGCTCCGGCGCGGGCAAGACCACGCTCCTCCGCATCATCGTCGGCCTCGAGCGCGCGACGAGCGGCCACATCTTCATCGACGGCGAGGACGTCACGCGCGTGTCGGAGCGGGACCTCAACCGCGTCCGCATGAAGTTCGGGATGGTCTACCAGTACGCGGCGCTCCTCGACTCGATCAGCGTCTTCGACAACGTCGCGTTCCCGCTCGTCGAGCACACGAAGCTCTCGAAGAAGGAGATCAGGGAGCGCGTGATGGGCAAGCTCGAGATCCTCGGGCTCGATCCGAACGTCGTCGCGCCGAAGTTTCCGTCGCAGCTCTCGGGCGGCATGCGCAAGCGCGTCGGCCTCGCGCGCGCGCTCATGCTCGAGCCGCCGATCCTCGTCTACGACGAGCCGACCTCGGGCCTCGATCCGCTCACGAGCCGCCTCGTCGACGACCTCATCGAGGAGATGCGGCAGCGCTTCGGCGTGACGAGCATCGTGATCTCGCACGACATCGCGAGCTGCTTCCGCATCGCGCACCAGGCCGTTTTGGTGATCCAGGGGCAGGTCGAAGCGGCCGGTCCGCCCGACGCGCTCCTCGCCGGCGACAGCCAGGTAGCCCGCGATTTCATTCGAAACTCCGCGGTCGACACCGCCAACGTGAGCCGCGTGAGCGACAGCACCACACCGCAAAATTCCAGTGGCGGATCAGAAAAGTGAGGGCCCGACGTGCGCGTCGCCGGTCCGCGGGTATGCTGTAGGGAGATGACGCCGATGCGGCACTTGCCCATGCAGCAGACGGACGCGAAGGCGGTCATCTCCGTGCTGCTGGGGCTCACGAGCTTCGTGCTCGGCCCCGCGACGGGCATCCCCGCCGTCATCGTCGGCTCGATCGCGCGCCGCGACATCGCGCGCTCGAACGGCACGCTCACCGGCAACACCATCGCCGGCGCGGGGACGCTCGCGGGCTTCTTCGGGATGGGCTTCTTCGCCGTCGTGTTCCTCTGGCTCGGCACCGCGGTCCTCGCGCCGTCGACCGACGCCGCGCTAATGACGGTCGACGACTCCTCCGCGCAGGCGAAGGTCACCGCGCCGGTCCGCCCGGCGCCCGAGCGCATCGAGCTCGAGCCGTTTCACCCGACGACGCGCTGAACGATCCGCCTCAGCACCGGCAGCCGCTCGACCGCGAGGAGCGGCGCGAACGCGATCCCGCTGAGCGGGTAGAAGAAGCCGATCGCCATCGTCGCGAGGATCCCGGCGTGGAACGCCCACGTCGCGAGCGCCCACGCTCGCCCGGCCCTCGGCGACGCGAGCGCGACCGGCGCGCCGAGCTCCACCAAGAGCGTGTAGATCGCAAGGATCTGGAGGAGCGGCCGCGAGCCCGCGACGACGGGCGCGAGAGGAGAGTAGAGCGAGCCGAGCTCGATCTTGCGGAGCGCGTCCCACGCGAGCCACGCGCCGAGCGCCTCGCCGGTGAGCCACGCCCCTCCCCCGCTCCGCAGCTTCGACACGCCCGCCACGAAGTACACCACCGCCGTCGCGACCGCGCACGTGCGGAGGACCCAGCCCGCCGTCGCCTCGTCCCGGCGCGCGCCCGCGAGCGCGAGCACGCCGACGTGGACGAGGAACAGGTTCTCGGAGTGGAGGAGCTTGCCCCACGAGTTCGCGTACGACAGGACCCACAAGAGCGACGCGAAGAACGCGGGCGCCACGATCGCGAGGCGCCTGCCGAGCGTGAACGCGAGCCCGAGCGCGACGCACGCGAGCGCGAGGGTCCACGTCGCCGCGGGCGGCAGCGGCGACGAGAGCAGACGCACGACGCCGGCGGGCGCGAAGCTCGACGTTTGGTAGCGCGAGAAGTCCGCGACGTAGCGGATGCGCCCGAGCACGTAGAAGGTCGCGAAGAGGCCGACGAGGAACCGCACCGCGGCGAGCCGCTCCGGCGGCGCGACCGGCCTCCACGTCACGGGCGCCTCGGCACGTCGCAGCGTGCGTGGACCGTGCGCGCGAGCGGCGCGCGCTCGTCGTCCTGGAAGTAGCGGGTCGAGTCGAACTCGCTCGTGACGATCTCGATCGCGACGCCCTCCGTCGCGCGCGCCGCGATGCCGGCGCAGAGCGCGCGCGCGGTCCCGCCGTCGATCGCGCGCATCACGATCATGCCCGCGACCATCGGCTCCGGCGTCCCGACGAGCGACGGCGCGGCCGGCGCGCGACCGCCGTCCGCCTGCACCACGAGCGCGTGCGCGAGGGTCGCGGTGCGCCCGATGTCGCGAGAGAACATCGGGTAGCTCGAGATCGGGAAGTCGTCCCAGCCCACCGGCCGCGCGAGCGGCGACGAGAGCAGCGCCGCGATCCCGATCGTGATCGCGGCGCGCTTCACGCGAACGTCGCCGCGGCTTCGCGCATCGTCACGAAAGTGTAGCCCGCCGCCGCTAGCTCGGCGCACGCCGCGAGGATCGCGTCGACCTTCCGCGCCTGCGCGACGCGGACGTCGGGCTGATGGGGCAGGAGCTCCTCGAGGCCGTCGGCGGCGTCGAGGACGTCGATCCCGTGCAGCTCGAGGTTCACGAGCGGCTCACCCACGCACATCTTCGCGAGCCAGCGCGCGCGCGTCGGGCCGGCGAGCGTCACGGAGGTGCCGATGAACGGGAGGCGGAGGCCGCGCGTGACCTGGACCGGGATCTCGAGCACGCCGCCGCCGCGCCGCCAGTACGGCGTGCCGGTGCGGTACGGCCGCGTCGGCGCGCGGAGGACGTTCGGGGTGTCGACGATCGAGCGGCTCCGCCGGCCGCGCAGCGCGATGAGCCCGATCGCGGCCGTCTTCGCGGTCCAGTACGCGGGGCACGGGAACACCGACGCGTCGTAGGCGACGTCTTCCTCGGCGAGGACCTCGAAGACCTCGTCGCTGACGGTGTAGCCCGGCGCGCGAAAGCCGACCGGGCGCTTGCCGCACGCCGCTTCGATCGCGGCGGCGCCGTGGACGACCTGCCGCCGGATCTCCTCCTTGCCGAGGCGAACGAGGTCGTAGCGGTGATCGAGCGAGTGGTTCGCGATCTCGTGACCGTCCAGCGCCGCCGCGCGCAGCCGATCGCGCGACGCGGAGCGCTCGAGGTCGCGACCGATCGCGAAGAGCGTCAGCGGGAACCCGCCCGCGTCGGCGAGGCCGCGGAGGCGGTCGATCGCGACGTCGTAGACGAGCGTGCCGGCCCCGCCACGTGGCGTGACGCCGTGGATCTCGAAGTAGTGATGGATCTCGTCGAGGTCGACGCTGACCGACGCGAGGCGCACCGCCGCGTTGTAGCGCGAGCTTCTACGGCGCGGAAGCGACCTTCTTCGTATCGCCGTCGAACGTGAGGTCGGCGACCGCGGCCTGGAGCTCGACCTGCGCGACCATCAGCTTCTCCTGCAGCGCGACGACCTCCACCGTGCGCGCGCTGTTCTTCGCGGTGAGCTCGGCGAGCTTCTTCTCCAGCGTCTGCGCCAGCGCGCCGCCGCTCTTCACCGCCTTCAGCGTCGCGAGCTGGTTCTTCAGCTCCTCGATCCGCGTCTGCTCCTCGCGGATCGAGTGCTGCGTCACCGTGATCTGGTCCTCGGTCTTCGCCATCGTGAGCCCGAGGTCCTTGAGGTGCTCGACGCGCGTCTTCAGCGCGTCGTCGCTCTTCGCGAGGTACGCGCGCACGAGCTCGAGCGCGCCGGCGGCGCGGATGTCGGTATTGCGAGGGAACGCCGTCGCCTCCTCGATCTCGACCTCCGCGCTGCCGTTCGGCTCGAGGTCCACCTTGAAGAGGCTCGCGTCGGCGAGGTGATCGCTCGAGTCGCTCGCGCCCGGCGCGGGGCTCCGCGTGTCCGGGAACTTCGCGAGCTTGTAGCCCGGCGTCACCGCGTACTTGAGGTACACCGTCGCGCGCTCGCCCATCCGGTTCGTGAACGCGAAGGTCTTCTTCCGCGTGTGCTTGATGTCGGTCTTGAAGACGCCGTGGCTCACCCCCGCGATGCGCGTGATCTCGTCGCGCTCGCTCGTCGTCTGGTCGACCGCGATCTGGCGATCGAGCGCGAACGGCACGAACGCGATCGACTTCGCGGGGACCGGATCGGCGAGGCCTTCGCCGACGAAGCGGCCGTCGCCGAAGACGCTGACGGGCCCGCTCTCGAGCGCGCCGTCGCTCGGGTTGCGGAAGCGGATCGTGCGGTACGGGAAGCGCGCGTCGCCGCGCGGGTTCGTGGGATCGTAGAGGTAGACGACCTCGCCCTCGGTCGCGGCCTTGAGGATCGCGACCATCGCGGAGGTGCCCTTCGGCACCGTCATCGGCGCATCCGACTCGAAGTGCGAGGTCCCGATCGGCTCCGTGCTCGGCGGTCCCGACAGCGCCCCGTCGTCGTGCTCGAGCGCCGCCGCCGCGGCGGCCGGGGCGTGTGCGGCCGCTTTCGCGACCGCGCGCTGCTGCGCGAACTGATCGTTGTAAGAGAGCGCCTCGCGCTCGACCACCTTGAGGCCGCGGAGATCGAAGCGGAAGCTCATCGCCGAGCTCGCCCCCACCCCGAGGCGGACGTCCTTCCAGTCCTCGCCCGAGGCGTTGTCGACGATCGCCCACGCCTGGAGCTCCACCTCCCCCGTCTTGCCGACCACGACGCGGTAGCTCGGCTTCCACGCCGGCGCGCCCGTCACGTACGTGAGGCGAAGCCGGCGCTTCGTCGGCGTCGGCTTGCCGCCGATCTTCAGCGCCATGAGCCCGCCCTCGTCGCCGTTCGGCACGTAGGAGACGGGCACGGGCTCGCCGGTCGCGAGGTCGGAGACGGTCAGCGACTTCAGCAAGTCGTCGACCTTCTCGCGCGGGACGGCGAGGGTCATCGTCTCGCCCTCGACGTCGGCGAAGCGCTCGACGTAGGCGACGCCGTTCCGGTAGACGACGACGCGGCCGGGGGACGGCGGCGTCTTCGCGGCCGCGGAAGGAGCCGTGTTTCGCGGCATCGCCGCGGTCCCGCAGCCCGCCAGCGCGAACGCGGCGGCTGCGACCAAGAAGGTGCGCATGGCCGCCTCTACGGCCGCGCGAGAGAGAGGATCTATTTCTTCTCGAGGCCGAGGCGCGTCGCGAGGAACGTGTAGATCAGCGCGTCGACGTGGGCGGCCTGCGTCCGATCGGCCGCCCCGCCGTGCCCGCCCTCGATGTTCTCGTAGTAGAGCGGCTTGTGGCCGAGCGCCTCGAGCTTCGCCACCATCTTCCGCGCGTGGCCGGGGTGGACGCGGTCGTCCTTCGTCGAGGTCGTGTAGAGGACCGGCGGGTACGACGCCTCGCGCTTCACGTTCTGGAACGGCGAGTACCTCGCGAGCGCGGCCCACTCCTCCGGCTTGTCGGGATCGCCGTACTCGCCCATCCACGACGCACCGGCGAGGAGCTTGTGGTAGCGCTTCATGTCGGTGAGCGGCACGCGGCTCACGACCGCGCCGAACAGCTCCGGCCGCTGCGTGAGCATCACGCTCGTGAGGAGGCCGCCGTTGCTGCCGCCGAGGATCCCGAGCGTCTGCTTCGTCGCGACGCCGCGCGCGACGAGGTCCTCCGCGACGGCGATGAAGTCGTCGTACGCGTTCTGCCGCTTCTCCTTCATCGCGGCGTGGTGCCACTCCGGCCCGTACTCCCCGCCCCCGCGGATGTTCGCGAGGACGAAGGTGCCGCCGCGCTCGAGCCAGCCCGCGCCGACCGACGCGCGGTACCCCGGCTGCTGCGAGAGGCCGAAGCCGCCGTACGCCTCGAGCAGCGTCGCGCCGGCGGCGCGGCCCTTCTTGCCGACCTCGAAGTACGGGACCTTCGTGCCGTCCTTCGAGGTCGCGAAGTGCTGCGTCGTCTCGAGGCCGTCGGCCTCGAAGAACGACGGCATCTTCTTGAGCTCCTCGCGCTTGCCGGTGACGAGGCTGCCGAGGCTCAAGGTGCTCGGGACGGTGAAGTCCTCGAGCCAGATCCAGACGTCGTCCGACGTCCAGTGGTCGTAGGCCTGCACGACGATGGAGCCGGCGCTCTCCTTCATCGGCGTCCCGACCCACGGCGCCTTCTCGTTCGCGCGCTTGAAGACGGTGACCTCGCGCCGGACGTCGTTCAGCGTCGTCAGGACGACCTGGTTCCTCGTGCTCGTCCACCCCGCGAACGCGGAGCGCGCGGTGGGCTCGAAGAGGACCTGGAAGTCGCGCTTCCCGGCGCGGTACGCGTCGTACTTGGTCGTGAGGAGCGTCCCGTTCTTGTAGGTCTTGCCGCCGGGCACCGGCGTCCAATCGCTCTTCACGCGGATGAACACGTCGTCGTCGCGAACGCCGAAATCGGCGTCTTCGGGTTTGTCGACACGAACGAGCTTGTCGCCCTCGCGGAAGTGGAGCTCCTTGCGCTCGAAGTCGATCGAGCGCGTGCAGAAGTCACGGAACCGGTTCTTGTGGTCCCACGTGCGGCCGCACGTGGCGCCGTTGTCCGTCTCTTTCCCCTCGAAGACGGTCTTCGCGGCGGAGAGCGGCGTGCCGCGCTTCCACTCCTTGCTGACGCGCGCGTAGCCGGCGCGCGTGAGCGAGCCGGGCCCGTAGTCGGTGCCGACGTAGATCGTGCTCTCGTCCTTCCACGCGAGGTCGTGTTTCCCCTCCGGGAGCTCGAAGCCGCCCTTGACGAAGTCCTTCTTGTCGGTGTCGAGCTCGCGCACGATCGTCGCGTCGCCGCCGCCCTTCGAGAGGCTGACGAGGCACCGCTTGTAGAGCGGCCGCAGGCACTGCGCGCCCTTGTAGACGTAGCTCTGGCCCTCGGACTTGTTGAGCGCGTCGACGTCGAGGAGCGTCGTCCAGGCGGGCGCCGCCTTCTTGTATTCTGCAAGCGTCGTCTCGCGCCACACGCCGCGCGGATGCTCCTTGTCGGTCCAGAAGTTCCGGAGCTTCCCGTTCTCGACGTGGACGGCGGGGATCTTGTCCTTCGAGAGGTAGATCGCGGCGAGCCGCTCCTCGAGCGCCTTGAACCCGGGCTCGGCGGTGAGCTGCCCCTCCGACAGTGCGTTGTGCGTCTTCGCGAAGGCGATGGACCTCTCGCCGTTCACGTCCTCGAGCCACGCGAAGTCCTCGTCGTTCACCGCCGGCGGAGCAGGCGGCGGCGCGACGGCGCTGGCCGCCACCTTCGGCGCCGGTGGCGGCGCGGGCGGCGGCGCCGCGGCGCACGCGACGAGGACAGGGAGCACGGCGGACGCAAGGACGCGGACCTTCATTTCGGCGGACGGTATCACGTGCCACGCAACCGCGGCGCGCGATGGCCGATGACGCGGGAATGGGACACCACGCTGCTACGAATTGGGGGACTCTCTCGAAAACGCCGCTCCTCATCCTCGCGCTCGGCGCGATGGCGTGCGGGGACGGCGACGGCGACTGCACGAACACCGCGTCGTGCGGGCGGGCGGGACCGTCGAGCTCGGGCTCCGGAGCGCCCCGTGACGTTCCGTCGGCGAACGGCGGCGTGACCGACGCGGAGACGCCGGAGGAGCCCGGCGTCAAGGTCGTCTTCGGAGCGGACCCCGTCGTCGTCACGCAAGGCAAGAGCGCCGCGGTCCCGGTCACGATCGAGCGCCTCGGCGGCTTCACCGGCAGCGTCGTCCTCCAGCCGTTCGCGGCCAACCCGAAGGTCCACGTCCCGACGATCACGATCCCGGCGGACCAGACGGCGGGGGCGTTCACGGCCGAGGTCGCCGTCGATCTGCCGCAAGGTCCTCTTCCGCCGATCGCGGTGACGGCGCTCACGAGCGGCGCCGCGCTCGGAGAAGGATCGATCCGCCTCTTCGTCCGCGGACCGGCGGGCTCGCTCGACACGTCCTTCGGCGGCGGCGTCGTGGTCGGGACGCTGCCGAACACCCCGTTCACCCACGCCGTCGCCCAGCGCGACGGCAAGGTCATCGCGCTCGCCGTCACCGGCACGAACGCCGTCCGCGCCGTGCGCTTCAACACCGACGGCACCGTCGACGCGACCTACGGCGGCGGAACCGGCGCCGTCGCGACGTTCACGGACAAAGCCGACGAGACGCGCGCGGCCCTCGACGGCGCCGGACGTCTCTACGTCACCGGCGGCGGCGTCGCGCGCTTCACGACGGAGGGCGCGCTCGACCCGACCTGGGGCAACGGCGGAATCGCGGAGGCGGCGATCAAGAGGAAGTCCAAGACGTCGTTCGTCGACGTCGCGGTCGAGTCGAACGGCTCGGTCTTCGTCACCGAGCGCTGCGGCGTCGAGTGCGATACCACATCGTCCCTTCGCCTGACCCACCTGACGCCGAGCGGAGCGATCGACACCACCTTCTTCCGCGACCGCACGACGCCCGGAACGCACGTCGTGCGCGAGGGCTCCGGCTCACCGAGCTACAGCTTCGGCGGCGCGATCACGCTCGAGTCGGGCAGCGTCCTCGTCAGCTACACCGTCGTCGACGCCGCGGCGCCGCTGACGTTCTCGCCGCTGGTCACCGTGGTCAAGTGGGATGGAACGACGACGTCGGCCCACGGACGCGTGCTCGATCCCAACGAGGGCCGTCCGGCGACCGCCGTCTCGGCGGCGCGCAGCGCGTTCGTCGCCGCGGAGGACATGAACGTCGGGCTGACGCGCATCCGGCGCTACGATCCGAGCACGCTCGCGACGCTCCCCCTGAGCATAGGCACGGCCAAGCCGCTCGGCGGCATCCGTCCGTCGCTCGTGCTCGTGTCGGAGAAGACCCTCCGCGTCACGACCATTCACGCGCCCGCTTATGTCCGCATCCACCAGATGAGCGACGAGGGCGTCGACGACACGTCGTTCGCGCCCGACGGAGTGGTCACCCACTCCTTGCAGACCGGCGCCGACGGGGCCGTGATCTACGGAGCCTTCGTGCAACCCGACGGCAGCGTCATCGCGGTCGGCGGCGGCCGCGCCAGCGGGACCGACAAACGGAGCCGCATCGCGCGCGTGTGGCAGTAGTCTGACGTGGGCATGAGCACGGCGCGTTGGCTTCGAGTCGCCGTCGGCGTGGGGTCGGCGGGGGCGCTGGGAGTTGGGGTCCTCCTCGGGGCGTGCGCGCGCGAGAGGACCTGCGTCGACGTCGCGACGTGCGAGCCGGAAGGAGTCGGCGACGCCGTCGTCGCCGCGCGGGTCGGGGTGGCGGATGGGCGGCAGGTCGTCGTTCAAGGGGAGCAGACGAGCATCCCCGTTACGCTCGAACGTCAGGGCGCGAGCGGGGACGTCGTCCTCTCGTTCGCCGGGGCGCCCGACACCGTCACGATCGCGCCGGTCGTCGTCCCGAAGGACGAGACCGCCGCGACGGTCCTCGTCGACGTCGCCCTCGCTCATCCCCAAGGCTCGCTCGACGGCGTGACGGTGACGGCGCGTCTCGCGACCGGCGATACGACGCTCTCCGAAGCTCCGCTCCCGCTCTTCGTGCGCGGTCGGAGCGGCGCGATCGACACGACGTTCGGCGGCGGCAGCGTCGTAGGGACGCTCTACTCCCCCTTCACGCACGCGATTCGGCTCGACGACGGAGCCGTGATCGCGGTGGGTGCGGGCCACGATGAACCGGTATCCATCACGCGCTTCGGCGCCGACGGAACGCTCGACTCCGCGTTCGCCGACGCCGGCGTCGCGATAACCTCCGTACGGCACACCGCCGACAGCACGCTGGCGGTCTGGCCGCACGCGGCGATCGACGACGCGGGCCGGATCGTCGTGTCTTCGCACGGCCTCGCGCGATTCACGGCCGCGGGCCAGCCCGATGGTTCGTGGAACGGCGGTGGCGTGACGGCGCCCGGCATCGGCGGCGGAGAGCCCGGAGCCAACTTCGTCGACGTCGCAGCAGGACCGCAAGGCACCGTGCTCGCGCTCGAGAGCTGCGAGTCGCCGGCTTGCACGCAGCCCTACCTTCGCCTCGCGCGATTCACCGCGACCGGCTCGCTCGACACGACCTATGCGGCGCCCATTGGTGCTCGCGCGCTCCTCACCGGCGCGACGTTGTTGCCGGACGGACGCAACGCGCGCCGGCTCGCCCTCGCGGGTGACGGGACGGCCGTCGTCACGCACGCCGTCACGGAGGGCACGTCGCGCGGCGGTCGTGTCGCCCTGGTACCGCCGTTCGGCGCGGCGCCGGCGAGCGCCTCGTTCCCCGACGATCGCGACATCACGGCGGTGGCACTCACGCCCGGAGGCGGCATCCTCGTCGCCCGAAACACCGGCACACCCGGCGCCAAGACCATGCAGATCCAGATGCTGCGCTCGGACCTCTCGCCAGACCCGAGCTTCGGCGTGAGCGCGTGGGTCGATGGCGCGGCGGCGGTGCCGAGCTCCGTGCAGGTCGTCGACGGCGGCAAGGTGCTCGTCGCCGGAGTGTTCTACGATCGACACCACGTCTCACTCCAGCGCTTCATGCCCGACGGCAAGGCAGATACGGCCTACGGGAGCAACGGGTCGATCGTCGTCGACTTCGGCACGCCGGAGATCTCCGGCGCCTTCATCCAGCCTGACGCGAGCGTCCTCGTCGTCGGCCATACGAAGGCGAACGCCGACAGCGGCGCGCGCGTCGCGAGCCTCATCGTGCGCCTCTGGCAGTGAGCGCAACTGCGCTACGATCGCGCCGATGCGGACGATGGCGCTCGTCGCGTGGTCGCTCGGAGGGTGCGGGCTCGGCATCAGCGGGGCCGCGATCGAGCTCGCCGATGGGGGCGGGCCGCAGGCGGGGCCCGACGCCGCCGCGGCCGTCGACGACGCGAGCATCGGTGACGCCGGGGTCGACGCCGGCTCGACGTGCGATCCGACGAAGTGCGCGGGGCGGCGCTGCCTCCTCGACGGCGGCTGCAGCTTCTTCGCGGACTGCCGCGGGCTACGCGACGAGGGCGCGCCGACCGGGAACGGCGTGTACCCGCTGCGCCAAGAAGGTGGGACCAATACGTTCGACGCCTATTGCGAGATGACGCTCGCCGACGGCGGCTGGACGCTGGTCGGTCAGTCGGCCGGCACGCAAGAGAGCGACGACTTCGGCTGGGGTGAAGACACCGGCTCGGTCACCGATACGACGAGGCCGTATTCGATCGATGCCTTCGCGCGCCGACTCCGCATCACCGAGGTGCTCGCCGTCGTCGGCACGCGCGAGAGCCCCGTCGCCGCGTACGTCATACGGCCGCCCGCAAACTTCACGACCAACTTCGAAGCCAGCGCGGGGGCGGTGCTGGAGCGGAGGCGCATCATGAACCCCGCGTGCACCGATCCCACGATCGGAGCGGAGCCGTCGATGTTCGCTTGGATGGGTCACACCGAACGCGACGATCACTTCTTCTTCCGCGACGGCTCCAACCACGACGGCTACGGCCTTCGCGCGGTCGGTTGGCGCCTGAACTACGACGGCTGCCCCCAGGACGGTCGGTTCCACCAGAAGCACGGCATGCTCTTCGTGCGCTGACGCACGAAAGGCCGAGACGCGGGAGAGCGCCTCGGCCTTCGTCGTGGCGTGGGACCTGGGTCAGGCGCCGATCGTCTTCGCGACTTCGGCGGCGAGGTCTTCGCTCTTCTTTTCGATGCCCTCGCCGAGGGCGAAGCGGGCGAAGGCGTGGATCTTCACGTCGCCGCCGAGCTTCTTGCCGAGCTCGCCGCGGACCTTGTCGATCGAGCCGGCGCCCGGATCCCAGACGTTGTCCTGGCCGAGGAGGGTGACCTCCGAGTACCACTTGGTGATCTTGCCCTCGATGACCTTCGGCCACATCGCCTCGGGCGGGCCCTTCTTCGCCTGCGCCGCCTTCTTCTCCGCCGCGAGCTCCTCGGGCTTGAGGTCGGTCGCGGCCTCGAGCTCGGCGAGACGCGCGGTCGCGGCGTCGAGCTCCTCCTTCATCTGCGCCTGGTAGATCTCCTTCTGCTTCGCGATCTGCTCGGCGGAGACCTGGCTCTTGTCGACGACGAGCGGGCTCATCGCCGCGATCTGCATCGCGACGTTCTCGATGAACGGCTTGAAGTCCGCGTCGTCCTTCTTGCCCGCCGGCGCCTCGACCGAGACGAGCACGGCGACGCGACCGTTGTGGTTGTAGGCCTGGACGACGCCGTCGCCCTGCGCCTCGAGCACGTCCCAGCGGCGGACGACGATGTTCTCGCCCGTCTTGCCCGCGAGCTCGACGCGCGTCTCTTCGACCGTCTTGTCGGAGCCCGGGTACTTCTCGGCGCCGATGTCCTTGCCCTTCGCGAGGTTCGTCGCGACCGCGACGACGTTCTTCACGAAGCCCTTGAACTCGTCGCCGCGGGCGACGAAGTCCGTCTGGCAGTTGACCTCGACGATGACGCCCTTCTTGCGATCGGCGCTGACGTGCGCGGCGGCCTCGCCCTCGGCCGCGATCTTCCCCGCGCGGGCGGCGCCTTTGACGATGCCCTTCTTGAGGATGATCTCGACCGCCTTCTCGATGTCGCCTTCGGCTTCGGTGAGCGCGTTCTTGCAGTCGCTCATGCCCGCGGACGTACGCTCGCGGAGCTCCTTGATCATTGCGGGAGTAACAGCAGCCATGGTCTCAGGCTCCTTTCAGTTGCTCTGCTCGGGGTTCGCCGCCGGCGCGCCGCCCTCGGCGCTCGGCTCCTGCGGACGGCGGCGGCCATAGGAGACCTCCGCCTGCGGGCCGCGGCCACCGCCGCCGCCGCCACCCTCGGCGTCGCGACCGCCGAACTCCTTACGGCGCTGCGTGCCTTCGATGACCGCGTCGGCGATGCGCTGCGTGATGAGCTTGATCGAGCGGATCGCGTCGTCGTTGCCCGGGATCACGTAGTCGACGAGGTCCGGATCGCAGTTCGTGTCCGTGATCGCGATGATCGGGATGCCGAGCTTCTTCGCCTCGGACACCGCGATCGTCTCCATCGCCGGGTCGATGATGAAGACCGCGGCCGGGAGCGAGCTCATGTTCTTGAGGCCGCCGACGTACTTCTCGAAGCGCTCGCGCTCCTTCTCGAGGCGCGAGACCTCCTTCTTCGGGAGCTGGAGGTACGTGCCGTCCTCCTTCATGCGCTCGAGCTGGCGCATGCGATCGAGGCCCTGCTTGATCGTGCGGAAGTTCGTGAGCGTGCCGCCGAGCCAGCGGTTGATGACGTAGAAGGCGCCCGAACGAACGGCCTCCTCCTGGCAGATCTCCTGCGCCTGGCGCTTCGTGCCGACCATCAGAATGTTGCCGCCGCGCGCGACCGTCTCCGTGACGAAGTGGAACGCGCGCGCGAAGAGGCGCGCCGTCTGGTCGAGGTCGATGATGTGGATGCCGTTGCGCGCGCCGTAGATGAACGGGCGCATCTTCGGGTTCCAGCGCTTGGTCTGATGACCGAAGTGCACGCCCGCGTCGAGGAGCGAGCGGAGCGGGAGCGGGAAATCGTTCTTGAGCTGCGGGACTTCTTGCTGGGTCATGGCGCGCTTTCCTTTCGGTTGAGCCTCCGCTCCCCTCCGCGACCAGCAGGAAAAACCTGCACCGGATCGACGGTTTGCGCTGGGGAGCGTGTGGATTGGGTGGGCCGCGCATCCTAGTCGGCGCGCGATCCCCGTCAAGAGCCGCGGAGACCTTGTCGCGCCGTGGGTTGAGTGCGATGTTCCCGCCGCTTTGCGTCGCCTCGTCGTCGTCCTCGCCCTGCTCGTCGCCGCCTGCTCGGGCAACCACAAGCAGCCGGTCGGTCCCGCCCCCGAGTACGAAGACGCGCCGCCGCCCTCGTGGCTCCAGGAGGCGGGCACCCCACCGCCACCGCCCGCGCCCGAGCCCGAGCCACCGCCGCCCGCGCCGGAGCCGGAGCCGCCCGCCCTCGACGGAGGAGTTTCCTGATGGACCTCGCGCAGATCAGGCACGTCGCGCGGCTCGCGGAGCTGCGGCTCGACGAGAAGGAAGAGGAAGAGCTGACCGCGCAGGTCGGGCGCATCGTCGACTTCTTCAAGGAGCTCGACGCCGTCGACGTCTCGAACGTCCCGCCGACCTCGCACGTGACCGCGGCGGAGCAGCCGCCCCTGCGCCCCGACGAGGTCGTGCCGGGCGTCCCCCATGATGAAGCCCTCGCCGCCGCGCCGCACGCCGCGCACGGCGGGTTCGCCGTCCCGACCTTCGTGGAGTGACGAATGGACACCGTCGTCAGCATCGCCGAGGCCGTACGGAAGGGAGAGCGGAGCGCGCTCTCCGTCGCGGAGGAGTCGCTCGCCGCGATCGAGGCGCGGGACGGATCGCTCCACGCGTTCCTCACCGTCACGAAGGACGAGATGCTCGCGCAGGCGCGCGCGGTCGACGACAAGCGCGCGCGCGGCGAAGCGCTCGGCCTCCTCGCCGGCGTGCCGGTCGCGCTGAAAGATGCACTCTGCACACGTGGCGTCCCCACCACCGCGGCGTCCAAGATCCTCGACGGCTACAGACCGCCGTACGACGCCACTGTCGTCGCGCGCCTTCGCGCCGCCGACGCGATCGTGCCGGGGAAGACGAACCAGGACGAGTTCGCGATGGGCTCGTCGACGGAGCGCTCCGCGTACGGGCCGACGAAGAACCCCGTCGACGAGACGAAGAGCCCCGGCGGATCGTCGGGCGGGAGCGCGGTCGCGGTCGCGGCGGGGATGGCGCCCGCCTCGCTCGGGAGCGACACCGGCGGATCGATCCGGCAGCCGGCGGCGTTCACCGGCTGCGTCGGACTGAAGCCCACCTACGGGCGCGTCTCGCGCTTCGGGCTCATCGCGTTCGCGTCGTCGCTCGATCAGATCGGACCGTTCGCGAACGACGTGCGCGGCGCCGCGCGCGTCCTCTCGGTCATCGCCGGTCACGACGGCCACGACGCGACCTCGCTCGCGACGCCGCTGCCCGACCTCGAGGCCGCGTGCGGCCGGAGCGTGAAGGGCATGAAGCTCGGCGTCCCGGCGCAGTACTTCGCGAGCGGGCTCGATCCGGAGGTCGAGGCGAACGTGCGCGCCGCGATCGCGCGGCTCGAGAAGGACGGCTGCACCGTGCACCCGGTCGAGCTGTCGCACACGAAGCTCGCGGTCGCGACGTACTACGTGATCGCCACCGCGGAGGCGTCGAGCAACCTCGCGCGCTTCGACGGCGTCCGCTACGGGCTCCGCGTCGAGCCGGACGCGCGCGCCGCCGGCGACAAGCAGGCCTCCGCCCTCCGCGCGATGTACGGCGCGACGCGCGACGCGGGCTTCGGGCCGGAGGTGAAGCGGCGCATCCTCCTCGGCACGTTCGTGCTCTCCGCCGGCCACTACGACGCGTACTACCTGAAGGCGCAGAAGGTCCGCACCCTCATCAAGCGCGACTTCGAGCAGGCCTTCGCGAGCGTCGACGCCGTCGTCTGCCCCACCGCGCCGACGCCCGCGTTCGCCCTCGGCGAGAAGACGAGCGACCCGCTCTCGATGTACCTCTCCGACATCTACACGCTCCCCGCGTCGCTCGCGGGCCTCCCCGCGATCAGCGTGCCGGTCGCGCCCGCGAAGAGCGGGCTCCCGATCGGCCTCCAGATCATCGGCCGTCCCCTCGACGAGCCGACCGTGCTCTCCGTCGCGGCCGCGGCCGAGGCGTCCGCGCGTTGAGGGTCGCGCCGCTCGACGAGACGAACCTCGCGGGGCTGCAAGCGCTCTTCGCCGCCGCGCATTCGTCCTGCTACTGCCGCTGGTGGCACTTCGGCGGGACGAAGAACGAGTGGCTCGATCGCTGCGCGCATCGACCGGAGGAGAACGCGGCCGAGCAGGCCGCCGCCGTACGCGCGGGGGAAGCGGGAGCGCGCGGGCTCGTCGCGATCGACGACGCCGGCGCGGTGGTCGGCTGGCTCAAGCTCACGCCGCGCTCGGCGGTGCGGAAGCTCCGTTCATTACCCGTTTATCGAAGCCTCGACCTCGGGGACGAGGAGACGACGTGGTCGATCGGCTGCCTCCTCGTCCGCCCCGATCGGCGCCGCCACGGCGTCGCCCGCGCGCTCGTCCTCGCCGCGCCGGCCTTCGTGCGCGCCGGCGGAGGTCGCGCGATCGAGGCCTACCCGCGGCGCGCGGACTATCCGCTCTCGGACGAAGAGGCGTGGCACGGGCACGAGGCGATGTACCGCGCAGCGGGGTTCGAGGTCGTCCACGACGAACCGCCGTACCCGGTCTTAAGACGATCCACCCAGAGCGCCTGACGCACCGAAGACCGCTGTTGTTTTCGGCAGAAAGACGCTGCTCGGGTATGCTCTCGTGCGGTGGATTCGAGCTTGCCGGTGCTCGTGTCGCGTCTGCCCGATCGGCATTCGCTGGCACTTCTCGTGCGGGCTGCGCTGCGCAACGAGGTCGCCCAGGTCGAGCTCGATGCGGGCCCGCAGCGCGGCGAGGCGCATACGCTCGACCTGCACGTCAGCGGACAGCCGCCGCTCGCGCTCCTCGCCGAGCCGGCCGGTCCTCCGAAGAACGGGCACTTCCCGCTGCGGCTGCGCCCGCTCTACCGCGCGCAGGCGGCCCAGCTCTACGCGCTCCTGCAGCAGGAGAACGTGTCGGTCGACGGCCCGCCGCCGGACACGTCGCCGTCTCCGAACACGACGCTCGATCCGCCGCGCTTCGTCTCGCAGTCGATGCCGCGCGTCGAGTCGGCCAGCATGCGCGCGGCGGCGAACTCGACGACGAACCCGCCTCGCCCGCAGATCCAGCCCATCGCGCGGCCCGCCGCGACGACCGATCCGCAGCCGCTCCCCGCGCGCCACCCGAGCGCGGCCGCCGCGCCGAGCGGCGATCCGCGCCGCACCGCGCCGAGCGCGTCGTGGTCGAACCTCACCGCCGACCCGCGGCGCACGGCGCCGAGCAGCACCTGGAACCAGCGCATCGCGCCGGCGCCGCCGCCGTCTCCGCCGCAGATCGAGGAAGAGCCGCACGGCGCCGACGCCGACGATCCATCGCTCAGCGTGAGCGTCGTCTTCGAGCCGGACGACGTCCCGCTCGAGGTGCAGGCGATGCGCAGCAACACCACCGCCACGTACGGCTCGCCGCCGGTCGCGCGGCCGATCGAGGTGGAGATCCCGCCGGCGCCCGAGACGGACGAGGATCCCTTCCCCGCCGATCTCGAAGAGCCGAGCCTCAGCGTGAGCGTCGTCTTCGAGCCCGACGCGCTCCCGGCGGGGATCACCCTCGGCATCCCCTCGCCGCTCGGCGACGACGTCCCCGCGACGCAGACGACGCCCGAGAGCGACGTGCCGGCGACGATCGCGGACGTGGACGCGCTGCCGATCGAGGACGGGATCACGATCGACGTCGACGCCTCGCCGGTGACCGGCGTCGGCGCGGTGGACGACGCGGAGGCCGACGCGGTGCTGGCCGCGCTCGACGAGATGCCGCCGCCGACCACGCCGCCGCTCGACGAGAGCAGTGGCGCGGAGGCCGTCACCGCCGACGACTTCGGCGGCTTCTTCGACGAGGCGCTCGCGAACTTCCCGTCCGCCGCGCCGGACGCGATGGACGAGGCGTTCGAGGTCGCGCCGCCGGCCGAGGAGCCGCCCACCGACGACGTCGACGTCGACAGCGGCGGCACCGCGGCGATGGCGCACGCGCCGATCGCGTCGCTCGAGGACTTCCCGGACATCGACGAGCTGCCCGAGTCCGAGGACATGATGAAGACGCAGGTGCCTGCGTCGCAGCGGCGGGAGCTCGAGCTCGGACCGCTCGACGACGAGATGCCGCCGGTCCCGCTCCCCGGCTCGCTCGACGACGACGATGACGACGACGACGCGACGCTCATCCGCCTCCCGACCAAGGGGAAGCCGCCGCAGCCGCTCGAGCCGATCGTCCGGCCCGAAGCGCGCAGCCGGAAGGAGCACACGCCGACGCAGGAGACGCGCATCGGCGGCGGCAACATCAACATCGACGAGACGCAGGTCCCGCCGTCGCAGCCGCTGCCCGAGAGCCGCCCGAAGCCCGCGCGCCGCGGCCCGATCCCGGAGGACGACCAGGACACGACCGCGCTGCGGAAGGCGCCGGTGCCGCCGCCGTCGTCCGATCCGCACGATCCGAACGATCCCGCGATCGGCCGCCGGATCGCGGACGGCAAGTACGTGATCGAGTCGCTCATCGGCGCGGGCGCCGCCGGCGCGGTGTACCGCGCGACGCACCGCGAGCTCCGCCGCACCGTCGCGATCAAGCTGCTCCATCCGCACTACCAGCAAGACCCTCACTTCATGACGAGCTTCCGCGGCGAGGCGCTCGCGGCGAGCCAGCTCGATCACCCGAACGTCATGCGCGTCCTCGACTTCGGTCAGGAGCCGGACGGGCTCGTCTACATCGTGATGGAGTACCTCTCCGGGCGCACGCTGCAGCAGCGCCTCGACGAGGAGCGCCGCCTCCCGACCGAGAAGGCGGTCGAGGTCATGATCCAGGTCTGCGCCGCGCTCTCCGTCGCGCACGACCACGGGATCATCCATCGCGACATCAAGCCCGACAACATCATGCTCGTCCCGAGCCGGAACGACGAGGGCACCACCTTCGAGCTGGTGAAGGTCTGTGACTTCGGCATCGCCGCGCTCCAGAACCCGAACAAGGGCGACGAGGCCCTCGCCGCGACCGAGCACGTCATCGCCGGCACGCCCGAGTACATGTCGCCGGAGCAAGCGCGCGGCGCGGCGGTGGACGCGCGCGCCGACGTCTACGCTTGCGGGATCTGCCTCTACGAGCTCGTGACCGGACGCCCGCCGTTCCTCGGCAACAACGCGGCCGAGATCCTGATCAAGCAGCTCGACGAGACGCCGATCCCGCCGTCGCAGATCGTGAAGGGTCTCGATCCGATCATCGAGGAGATCATCCTTCGCGCGATCCAGAAGGACTCCAAGAAGCGTCATCAGTCCGCGCGCGAGATGCGGGTGGAGCTGAAGGAGCTCATCGATCCGGGCGACGCGCACGCGCAGGACGACGAGGACGAGCTCAGCATCGTCGAGAACGTCGCCGTCCTCGACGACCCCGCCTCCGGCTTCCCCGGCTTCTTCATCGCGTTCTCGAGCGCGGTCCTCCGCTTCGGGCGCTTCGAGCGCGGGCACAACGAGTCCGCGCAGGCGATGAAGGAGCTGCAGAAGCAGGTCCGCATCGCGCTGCGGGGGAGGAGCGAGCTCACCTTCGCGCGCCGCGACTCCGGCAAGACGCCCGGCTTCTGCGTGATGACCGGCACCGCCGAGATCGTCGACCTGAAGCGCCTCCTCGGCTCGCAGCTCATGGGCAGCTTCGGCGAGCCGTTCACGACCGAGCTCGTGAAGAAGGGCGTCGTCGCGCTGACCCTGCGCGAGGGGATCCCCGACGTCGAGCTCCACTACATCATCGAGATGCTCCTCGGCCCGTTCGCGCACGAGGACCTGCGGAAGGAGCTCCTCTCGAAGCCGCTCCGCAACATCTCGATCCTCTTCCCGGGCGACGTCGTCGGCCACACGCGGAAGCTCCACTGGAAGGTCGGCCTCTGCGCGGCGCGGCTCGCCCGCGATCTCCGCGCGCTCTGCAACATCCGCGGGATCAGCCTCAAGAAGATGCGCGAGACGCGCGACGAGCTCATCGGCGGGGTCGCGCGCCTCCTCACCCGCGGCGACGAGGTGAAGCAGTTCCTCTTCAACGCCGACCTCGTCGACGAGGCGGTCGCGAACCTGCGCGGCTTCTCCTCCTTCAAGGTCGCGCCGCTCGTCGTCGAGCGCGTCCTCCACGAGTCGTGCGCGGAGGCGGCGACGCTGCTCCTCCACGACCTCGACGCGGCGAGCCTCGACGAGCAGGAGCGGCTCCGCCCGTACCTCCACATGTTCGGGCAGCGCCTCGTCACCGAGCGCTCCCCGAAGTCCGACGCCGCGGTCGCGGAGATGTACCGCCGCAAGATCGTCTCGGAGGAGGAGATGCCGCGCGATCTCAAGGAGCAGATCCGCGCCGCGTCGCTCGCCGACGCGCTCGTCCGCGACGCGACGCAGTTCCTCCGGACGCTCGACATGATCCGCGACGGCGCGCAGTACGAGGACGAGATCGCGGTGCTTGAGACCGCGATGAGCACGCTCGCCCGCCGCGCGGAGACGACCGCGCTCATGGCGGTGATGAGCACGCTCTCGCACCACGCGAAGCCGTCGGGGAACACGCAGCGCGAGAACGCGGCCCTCCGCGCGATGAAGCGCATGATCGACGTCGAGCGCCTCGCGCCGACCGCGAACACGCTCCTCGTGGGGCCGCCGCACCAGCGCGAGGCGGCGCGGCAGCTCATCATCCTCGCCGGCTCCGTCGGCGCGCAGGCCCTCTACAACGCGCGTGAGGCGACGCAGGATCCCGCCGCGCGGCCGGTGTTCGTGCAGGTCATGCACGAGGCCGGACCGGCGGGTTGGAGCGTCATCGCGCAGATCCTGCCGCGCCTCGAGGTCGCGGGCGATCACGAGCTCGCGCTGGTCGAGGACCTCCTCCGCGCGCTGCCGGAGCGCGCCGATCCCGCGCTCGGCGAGGCGGTCTCGAAGTTCCTCTCCCACCCGGTCCTGCGCCAGATCGCGCTCACCGCGATCGTCCCGCTCTGGGGCGAGCGCGCGAAGAAGCCGCTCGTCGAGGCGCTCGAGTACGCGGACGAGCCGACCCGCATCGTCGCGCTCGGCGAGCTCCGCCGCCTCCACGCGATCGACGAGTACGTGTTCTCCGTCATCGAGCGGTTCCTCACGATGAAGGGCAGCGCGGGCGAGGACCTCCGCGTCGCCGCCGCCGCCGCGCTCGCCGACGCCGCCACGCCCGTCCGCACGCGCGCGGTGCAGATGCTCACGAAGGTGGTCGAGGGCAAGCGCGGCCTCGTCGCGCTCATCCGCGGGACCGGCGACAACGAGGAGACCGCGAGCGTGCTCGAGTCGATGGGCCGCGCGCTCCTCGCGCTCGATCGCAACGAAGGCCTGAAGGCGCTGAAGGGCCGCGTGTCCCGTTCGGACGGCGCGACCAAGCAGCGGCTCCAGGCCTTGCTCCAGAGCGCTCAGTAGGTCAGCGCTCGCACTTGCCGTTCTTCACGGTCAGGCCGGCGTCGCACTTCCAAGCGGAGCTGCGGTTCGTGCCGTTCGGATCCGAGTAGCAGTAGGTCTCGCCCTCACCGCCGCACGTGATGCACGAGCTGCCCTCGAGGCGCGTGCCGGCGTTGCACTTCCAAGCGGAGCTGCGGTTCGTGTTGTTCGGATCCGTGAAGCAGTAGGTTTGGCCGGCGTCACCGCACGCGACGCAGGTGTTGCCTTCGAGGCGCGTACCGGCGTTGCACTTCCAAGCGGAGCTGCGGTTCGTGTTGTTCGGATCCGTGAAGCAGTAGGTTTGGCCGGCGTCACCGCACGCGACGCAGGTGTTGCCTTCGAGGCGCGTGGCCGCGTCGCAGCGCCAGGCGGAGTTGCGGTTCGTTCCCTTCGGGTCGACGAAGCAGTACGTCTTGCCAGCCGCGCCACACGCGGTGCACTTGTCGCTCTCGAGGCGATGGCCGCCGTCGCACGAGTTGTCCGCGCAGACGGCCTGGGCTTCGCCACCGCAGGTCGGGGTCGGGTCGACCGGCTCGGGCTCGGTCGGCTCGGGCTCGGTCGGCTCGGTCGGCTCGGGCTCGGTCGGCTCGGTGCCGGGCTTGGTGGTGCCGGGCTCGGTGGCGCCGGGCTCGGTGGGCTCCGGCTTCGCGGCGCCGAAGTCGCGCGCGATCTGCTCGGGGGTCGCGGGGCCGAAGCCGTCTCTCGTGAGCGCGTAGTAGCCGGGGCCGGTGATGGTCACGTCGGGGCCCGCCCCGCTGTGGACGTCGATCTGGATGCCGCCGCTCGCCGGCGCGATCCACCACGTGGGCTTGCCCTGGAAGTCGCGCGTGACGAACGAGGGCGCGAGCGTCAGCTCGTGCGGCTCGATGAACGCGGTGTACGGCGCGAGCGCGCGCTTGTATTCGCGCGTGTTGACGCCGAAGAACGAGCCTTCGCGGCGCGCGTCGATGAACGCGACGGGCCAGAGGTCGAAGGGCTGGCCGATCGTCTGCGGCCGCGACGCGGGGAGGTCCTCCGGACGCTGGTGCTTGACGTTGTTGCTCCAGCCGGGCGTCTTCCGCAAACCGACGGCCTTGATCGCTTCGCCGGAGAGCTGCGCGTCGAGGAGGATCATGACCGGGAACGCGCTCCGCGGGAGCGAGCCGACGACGACGGTCCCGCCCGCCTCGACGTCGAGGGTCGTCCCGATCGGCGTCACCGTCGGCGAGATCATGCTCGCGGCGACGACCTTCACCGTGGCGCCGAGCGGATCCTCTCCGCGCGCGGTCGACGTGCACGAGAGCCGCGCGTCGGCGCCGACGACGTCGAACCAGCAGCGCGCGTACTCGCGCCCCTTCACCGCTGTGAGCGCCTTCACCTCGGTCTGTCGCGCCTCGCTCGTGCCGGTCTCGTCGGCGGGAGCGGTGCAGGCGGCGACGGCGATGGCGGAGAAGAGGAAAGATGTAAGGAGAAGGCGGGAGCTCATGTGCACCAATGTGTGCCAGATACATACCTCACCAAAACGGCCCTAACCGCTCGAAATTACATGATCACGCGCATCCCGCTCGCCCAACCATGGATCCCGGCGGATCCATCAAGGGGTCAGTCCAGGAACGGCTTCGAGGCGCGAAGGAGGTCGGCCGAGAGCGCGCAGAAGATCGTGCGGAGCGTCTCTTCGCGCGTCGCCACCTTCCGCATCGCCTTCGCGACGTCGTTGATCGCGACCGGGCCCTTCACGCACGCGAGGATCTGCTCCTCGGTGTCGGAGAAGCGGAAGGCCTGGAGGCGCACCGGCAGCGGGCTGACCGGCTCGATCGTCGCGTCCTCGAGCGGCGCGAGGAGGGCCTCGAGCTCCTCCTGGCCGTAGGCGTCGCGGATGCCGCGCGCGACGATGTCGAACGGATCGATCGGGAGCGGGAACGTCTCCTCGTGCGAGCGCGCGCCGCGCACGAAGGCCAGCTCGCCGCGCTGCCACGAGAACACCTCGGTCGTGCGATCGATCCTCTGCGCCTGGATCGCGCGCACGAGCTCGATCGGGCGGAGCACGCCGAGGCCGCAGAGCGCGTCGCCGAGGTGACCGTTGAAGCGCGGGAGCATCGCGAGCGCCATCTCCACCTCCATCCGGAGGACGGCGCCGCGCGCGACGAGGTGCTCGCCGAACAGCTCGCGCTTGTCGGTCGACACGACGAGCTCGGGGATCCCTTCGACGTAGTAGATCTTCTTCTTCCGCGTCTGGTCGCGGAGGTAGAGGCAGCCCGTCTCGCGCTTGCTCGCGATCTGGCAGAGGCGGCGCGGGAGGAGGAGCCGATCGATCGCCTGCGCCTGGTTCTGGGAGGAGAACACGCCCTCGTCCCAGCGGAACGCGGGGCTGTTCACGAAGCGCGCGAGCTCGGTGTAGCTGCCGACGTCGCGGAACGGCGACGTCTCCCGCGCGATGAGCGCGCGCTGATCGATCCCGCCGGTGACGAACATCTCGACGAGGCGCGGATACCCGAACGGCCCGAGCGTCGGTCCGCCCGGCATCTTCGCGCGGTAGATCGAGGGCGACACCTCGCGCATCTCGCCCGGGAGCGACGACGGTCGCGCGGGCGGCGCGACGGAGCCGCGCGGAGGTGTCGTCGGCATGCGCGATCCCGGCGCGGCGAGGCTCGCGGTCTGGCGCGTCCCGGTCTCGCTCTCCGGCTCCTCGTGGCGCGAGGGCGCGAGGCCGAGCCGCTCGATCCACGCCGCGAGCTTGCCGGGGCCGACTTGGAGGCGGCGGCGTCGGAGGACCTCCTCGAGCGCCTCCGCGAACGCGCCCGCGGTCGGGTAGCGGAGCGCGCGATCGCGGGCCATCGCGCGGAAGAGGATCGCCTTCACGTCGTCGGGGACGCGCGTGCCGGCGCGGTCGATCACGGAGAGGTCCGCGTCGCGGATGCGCATGAGCACGTCGATCTCGTTCGGCCCCGAGAAGAGCGGGCGGAGCATGACGAGCTCGGCGAGGACGATCGCGGCGGTGAAGAGATCGCTCCGCGCGTCGAGCTCCTTGCCGACGACCTGCTCGGGCGACATGTACCCGAGCTTGCCCTTGAGCTGCCCGGCGTCGGTGCGCCGCTCGATCTCCGCCGCGCGCGCGATGCCGAAGTCGGTGAGCTTCACCGCGCCGGAGCGATCGATGAGGACGTTGCCGGGGGACACGTCGCGGTGCACGAGCGCGAGGGGGCGGCCGTCCTCGTCGCGCGTGGAGTGGGCGTAGTCGAGGCCGCGGAGGACGCTGAGCACGATGTAGAGCGCGGCCTCGAGCGGGACCTCTTCGCCGCGGGCGGCCGCGGCGCGGACGAGGCGGGCGGCGGTCGTCCCGTCGACGTACTCCATCGCCATGTAGAGCTCGCCGTCGACGTCGCCGAAGTCGAACACCTGCACGATGTTCGGGTGCGCGAGGCGCGCGCAGACGCGGGCCTCGTCGATGAACATCGCGACGAAGTCGGAGTCCTGCGCGAGCTGCGGGAGGATCCGCTTCACCGCGACGACCTTCTGGAAGCCGTGCGGGCCCGCGCGCCGCGACAGGTACACTTCGGCCATACCGCCGGTGGCGATCCGTTCGATCAGCTCGTAAGGACCGAGCATGAGCGGGGCCGGATGGATCGACGCGCTCATCGGCGGTAGAAGCGTATCCCATGCCTTCTGGTTCCGGGACGCTCATTGGCAAGAAGCCGTCGGGAAGGGCGGTCGCGGTCACGGGCGCGGCGTCCTTCCTCGGGGCGAACCTGATCGGGCTCCTCGAGGAGGACCCCCGCATCGCCCGGATCGTCGCGGTCGACGTGAAGCCGCCGAGCACCGCGCAGCGGAAAACCCGTTTTTACGAGGTCGATTTCACCGGCGCCTCGGCGGAGGCTCGCCTCGTGGAGCTGCTCGGGGCGGAGCAGGCCGACACGCTCGTCCATCTCGCCTTCATGTCGTCACCGACCCACGCGACGGCACATGCCCACGAGCTGGAGAGCGTCGGCACCCGTCATGTTTTGGTTGCCGCGAGGCACGCGAACGTGCGCAAGGTCGTGGCCTGGTCGCAGACGCTCCTCTACGGCGCGAACCCCTCGAACCCGAACTACCTCACCGAGAAGCACCCGCTCCGCGCGCCGTCGAGCGAGCCGTGGTTCGCGGACAAGCTCGAGGCGGAGACGGAGCTCGCGCGCTTCGCCGATCGGTCGCCGGCCACGATCGTCACCGTCCTCCGCACCGCGCCGATCCTCGGGCCCACCGTGCGGAGCTACCTCACGCGCTGGCTCGCGCGCCGCCTCGTGCCGGTCGCGATGGGCTTCGACCCGCTGGTCCAGTTCCTCCACGAGGTCGACGCGATCGCGGCGTTCAAGCTCGCGATCGATCGCGATCACCCCGGCGTCTACAACATCGTCGGCGACGGGGTGCTCCCGCTGTCGACGGTCATCAAGCTCGCGGGGCGCCTCCCGCTGCCGGTCCCCCACCCGCTCGTGAGCACGGTCGGCGCGGCGCTCTGGCTGGCGCAGCTCGTCGACGCGCCGCCTTCTTTCATGCATTATCTCCGTTTCCTCTGCGTCGCCGACGGCGCGAAGGCACGCGAGAAGCTCGGCTTCCGCCCGGCGTACACGACGCGCGAGGCGGTCCTCGATTTCACCAACGCCCAACGTCTCCGCGACGTGAAGCTCCTCCACGAGGCGGTCTGATGGCGACGAAGAAAGCGGCGAAGGCTCCTCAACGTCGGGCAGCGCCCGACCGCCACCCCGCCGGCGCCCCGAGCACACGGCGCCCGAGCGTCACGTCGAAGCCCCCCTCCTCCCGCGCCTCGTCGACACGCACGCCCACGAAGCCCGCCGCCTCCGGCTCGACGCGCGGCTCGTCGACACGCACGCCGCCGAAACCCGCCGCCTCCAGCTCGACGCGCGGCTCGTCGACGCGCACGCCGCCGAAACCCGCCGCCTCCGGCTCGACGCGCGGCTCGTCGACGCGCACGCCGGACCGCGACGCGAAGCAGGACCGGCAGGGCAACGCCTCGAGCTCGCGCACGCCGGAGCGCGGTGGCTCCGCATCGCGCCCGTCAAGCCGCGACGACGCGCGTGGCGCGAAGCCCCTTCGCGCGGATGCGACCTCGCGCGCAGCCGACCGCGACGACGCGCGTGGCGCGAAGCCCCCTCGCGCGGACGCTACCTCGCGCGCAGCCGACCGCGACGACACGCGTAGCGCGAAGCCCCCTCGCGCGGACGCTACCTCGCGCGCGGCGGAGCGCGGAGGTCCGGCGACGTCGCGTCGGAGCCTCGAAGACCGCGCCGCCGCGGCCGCCACGATCGCTGGCGCGCGCCGCGACAGCGACACGAGCGCGGGCACCGGCTCGAATCTCCCCGCCGATGCGGCGCGCCGTGACGGTGCGGTGACGGAGGATGCGCGTCGCGACGGTGTCGCGGTGCACGTGAAGGACGACACCTCGCCCGTCGATTCGACGCGCGGGCCGCTCACGGCGCGCTCGAGCGTCGCGCCGGTGCCGGGACGCTCGCCGCGCGTCGAAGCCGCCCCCGCGGTGACCGACGCGCTGAAGCAAGACGCGCCGAAGCGCGGCGACGCGCGCGAGCTCGCGGCGTTGAAGCGCGCGACCGGGGACACGGCCGTCGTCGGCGACGTCGCGTTCGTGGAGCAGAAGCGCGCGGCGCTCATCGCCGCCTCCCCCGAGGCCGCGCCCCTCTCGAACGCGGCACCGACGTCCTTCGAGACGGCGATCGACTCCGCCGCGACCGACTCGATGGCGATGACCGCGGCCTACGGCAGCGAAGCCGAAGCCTCGACCGAGCCGCGCGGCGTCGCCAAGAAGAGCCGCAAAGCCCCCGACCCCGACGCCGCCACCGCCGTGACCGTGAACGAGCCCGTGCTCGCGCAGATCCGCGAGCTCGAAGCGCAGCTCGACAAGCTGATCGACGAGGCCTCGCGCCGCGATCTCTCCGCGCTCGCCGGCGACGACGACGACGACGACGACGCGGATGCCGATGCTGATGCCGAGGCGATGACCGAAGCCGCGGCAACCGAAGCAGCACCGGAAGCCGCTCCGGACGAGAGCACGCCCGAGCCGCCGCCGATGCCGGAGACGGAGCCCGATCTCCCCGCCTCCGCGCCCCTGCCGAGCCAGCGCCTCTCGAGCGCCGCGCTGCGCGAGAGCGAGCCGACCGCGTTCGACACCGCGCGCGAGCTACTCTCGAGCAACTTCTACCTCCGGAAGTGGGGGCGCGTCGCGATGCGGGGGCGCTCGGAGGAGGTCGACGACTTCGGGTTCGATCCCGTCTACGATCAGAAGCTCCGCGGCGTCCTCGAGTTCCTCTACACGCGGTACTTCCGCGTCACGACGACGGGCATCGATCGCGTCCCCGCGCGCGGGCGCTGCCTCCTCGTCGCGAACCACTCCGGCACGCTGCCCCTCGACGGCCTCATGCTGAAGACGGCGGTGAAGCTCGAGCACCCCGCCCCGCGTGACGTGCGCTGGCTCACCGAGGACTTCATCACGCACATGCCCTGGCTCGGCTCCACCATGAACCGCCTCGGCGCGGTGCGCGCGCACCAGGAGAACGCGGAGCGGCTCCTCGCCAAGGAGCAGCTCGTCGCCGTGTTCCCCGAAGGCGTGAAGGGGATCGGCAAGCTGTTCGGCGAGCGCTATCGACTCCAGCGGTTCGGACGCGGCGGCTTCATCAAGCTGTGCCTCCGCACGAAGACGCCGATCGTGCCCGTCGCCGTCGTCGGCGCGGAGGAGACGAACCCGCTCCTCTTCCGCTTCGAGTACCTCGCGAAGACGCTCGGCGTGCCGTACGTCCCCGTCACGCCGACCTTCCCCGCGCTCGGCCCGCTCGGCCTCGTCCCCGCGCCGACGAAATGGCAGATCGAGTTCGGCGAGCCGATCGACCTCGGCAACCACGGCCGCGACGCGGCGGACGACGAGCTCCTCGTCGGCAAGCTCGCCGAGCGCGTCCGCGCGACGATCCAGGCCATGCTCGACCGCGCGGTGGGCGCGCGAAAGAGCGTCTTCTTCGGATAACGAATGCGTGAGCGAGAGCCGCACGGCGTCCTCGTCGTCGACAAGCCGCGCGGACCGACGAGCCACGACGTCGTCGCGCGCGTACGCAAGGCGCTGAAGACGCGCGCGGTCGGACACGCCGGCACGCTCGATCCGATGGCGACCGGCGTCCTCGTCGTCGCGGTCGGCGAAGGCACGAAGCTCGTGCCGTGGCTGACCGCGGACGACAAGACGTACGCCGCGACGATCCACCTCGGCACGACGACGCACAGCCTCGACGCCGACGGCGACGTCACCGCGTCGGCGCCCGTCCCCGACGACCTCGCGAGGCGCCTGCCCGCCGCGCTCGAGGCGGAGCGCGCGCGCAAGGAGCAGGTGCCGCCCGCCGTCTCCGCGATCCGGATCGGCGGCGAGCGCGCCCACGCCCTCGCGCGCGCCGGCAAGCTCGGCGAGGCCGCCCTCCCCCCGCGGCCGGTCGAGGTGCGCTCGCTCACGCTCGAGCGGATCGCCGGCGCCGACGTCGACGTCGTCGTCGAGGTCATGAAGGGCTACTACGTCCGCTCCCTCGCGCGCGACCTCGCCGCCGCGCTCGGCACGGTCGGGCACCTCACCGCGCTCCGCCGGATCCGCTCCGGCGCGTTCACGATCGAGCACGCGATCGCGCTCGACGACGTCGGCCCCGAAGCGCTCATCCCCCTCGATCGCGCCGCCGCCATCGCGCTCCCCGTCACGGTCCTCGACGACGACGGAGTCCGCGCGGTCTCCTACGGCCAGCGCGTCGCGCCCGCGCAGATGCGCGATCCGCATCGCGCGCCGTCGGCGTGGCTCGACCAGAGCGCGCACCTCGTCGCCGTCGGCGAGTGCCTCGAAGACGGCACCGGCCGTGTCCTCCGCGGCTTCCCGCGACCGACGTGAGCTACTTCTTCTTTTTCTGCGCGAGCTCGATCTTCTTCTTCGCCGCCGCGGCCATCGGACCGTCGGGCGAGAGCTTCAGATACGTCTCCCACTCCGCGATCGCGTCGGCGAGCTTGCCCGCGTCGGCGAGCGCGTTGCCGAGCGAGTAGTGCGCGACGGCGTTGTTCGGCTCCTTCGCGACCGCCTCCTTGAAGTCCGCCGTCGCCGCGGGCAGGTCCTTCGACCCGAGCTTGCAGGTGCCGCGATAGATGCGCAGCTCCGCGACGTCCTTCACGCCGATCGCCTTGTCGAGGACGAGGACGCACTGCTTGTAGTCCTTGAGGTTCTTGTACTCGAGCGCGACGGACGCGAGGACGCCCGGATCCGACGCCGCGATGCCGGCCGCCTTCTGGAGCTGCGTCGCGGCCTCCGCCTTCTTGTTGTTGCGCCCGAGGTGCGCGGCGTACGTGACGATCGTGATCGCGTTGTTGGGATCGAGCTTGATCGCCTCCTCGAACTCCTTGTTCGCGGCGGCGGGGTCTTCGCCCTTGCCCGAGAGCGCCATCGCGAGGTTCACGCGGATCGCGGCGCTGCGCGCGTTCTTCGCGACCGCGCGCTTCATCAGCGCGATCGCGTCGTCGAACTTGCCGGCGTCGATCTGGAGCGCGGCGAGGTTCACCGCCGACTCCTCGAGCGCCGGATCGAGCTCGAGCGCCTTCTTGTAGTCCTTCTCCGCCTCCGCCCTCGCGCCGGTCTGGTCGTTCACGACGCCGCGGTAGTGATACGCGTCCGCCTTCTTCGGGTCCTTCTGGATCGCCGCGTCGAACGCCGCCTTCGCGCCCGGCATGTCGCCGGCCTTCAGCGCGGCGATGCCCTTCTTCACGTCGTCGCCGCTCGGCGGCGCGGTCGGGCCGGAGAGCGCGCCGGTCGGCGCGGGCGCGCTCGAGGGCGGATCTTGCGCCGCGCCGGTGGAGGCGGGCGGGGTCTCCGGCGGCTTGCTCTCGCCGCCGCACGCCGCGGTGAGGGCGAGCACGAAGAGACCGGGGATCGAAAAGCGCATCGGGTTCTCCTATTCGGGCCGCGCGGCCGAGGCCGCGACGACGCGCATGCTCTCACGTGCCTCGGGCCCTCCGCGAGCGGCTTCGAGCAGGGCCTCGCGGATCTCTTTGAACCGCGCGCCGGGGGCGACCTTGGCTCCGTCGAGCTCGTTCACGTAGAAGACGTCCGCGACCTTGGTGCCCTCGGTGTTGATCTTCGAGAGCGCGATCGAGAGCCCGAGGTCGTGGAGCGCGCGCGCGAGGCTGTAGAGGAGGCCGGGGCGGTCCTTCGCGAACACCTCGACGACGGTGTGTCGCGGCGATGCGCGGTCGTCGACGACGACCTCGGAGAGGACCGCGGGCGACGGGCGCTCGCGCCACGGCGACGCGCTCCCGACCCGATCGCGCAGGAGCTCGTCGGCCGACCGCTTCCCCGCGCAGAGCTGCTCGAGATCGCGGAGGAGCCGCGGCAGCGCGCGCGCGACGCCGTCGGCGCCGCTCCGTGCGTCGCGGATCCAGAACAGGTCGACCGCCTCGCTCGCCTCGTGCGCGCGGCCGGCGGGGCGGATCCCGCGCGAGTAGACCTGCGCGCCGAGGACCTCGAGCCGCGCGGCCGTGATCGCGGCCGCGATGCGGGCGAGCAGGCCGGGCGCGTCCTCCGCGACGACGCAGAGCTCGCTCACCTCTGGATGGCGCGACGGCACGAGCGCGGCGTGGACGACGGCGTCGGTCGCCGCGCGCTCGATCGCGACGCGGGCGTGCGCGACGATCGACTCCGGCGGGTTCGCGAGGAGGTAGCGGTCCGGCATCGTCTGGAGGAACGCGCCGAGCTCGGCCTTCTTGCCGCTCCACGCCGAGAGCGCCATCGTGCGCACGCGCTCGGTGCGCGCGACGTCGAAGGTGTCGCGCGCGCCGGCGAGGTGCGCGTCGGCGGCGAAGTACAGCTCGTCGAGCATGCGCGCCTTCCACGACGTCATCGCGGTGGGCGAGGTCGTCGTGATGTCCGCGACGGTGAGGAGGTACAGGTTGCGGAGGCCTTCCCTCCCCCGCACGACCGGCACGAACTCCTGCGCCGTGCTCGGATCGTCGAGGTCGCGGCGCGTCGCGGTGTGGTACATCGCGAGGTGCCCGAGCACGAGCGATCGGATCTCGGCCGCGTCGTCGCCGCCCACGCCGAGGCGCGGGAGGATCGCGTCGCACAGCTCGGCGCCGCTCACGGAGTGGTTCTTCCGCGAGCCCGACGCGTCGGGGTAGCCCTTGCCGACGTCGTGGAGCAGCGTCGCGAGGAAGAGCGGGAGCGGCCGCGCGATCTCGGCCGCGAGCCGCGACGCGAGCGGGCGCTCGTGCGCGAGGTCGCCGCGGCAGATCGCGCGGAGGCAGTCGACCGCGGCCACGCTGTGAACGTCGACCGTGTACACGTGGTAGACGTCGTGGTGCACGCGGCCGGTGACGGGCTGAAACTCCGGGATCATCGCGAGGAGGAGCCCGACCTCGTGCAGCTCGCCGACGACGGACCCGCGCTTGAGCGGCGCCTCGGGCACGGTGCACAAGAGCGAGAGGAAGAGGCGCGCGGCCTCCTCGCTCGCGCGGAGGCGCGAGGACCACGTCGGGTCGGCGGCGAAGCGAGCGATGAGATCGCGCGCGAACGGGAGCACCGGCGCGCGCTCGTGAATGCATGCATCATACACGCGTAGCGCGAGCGCGGGATCGTCGAGGAGCGCGTTCGAGTCGACGGTGACCTGCCCGTCGAAGAGGCGCACTCCGTCGCCGAGGTCCTTCTCCACCGGCTTGCCGCGGCGCCTCGGCGGCTTCGCGCGGAGGAGGAGCGCCTCGCGGCTGCGCGACACGACGCGCGCCTGGCCGAAGTAGTCCTGCATGAAGCGCTCCGCCGCCTCCGCGCGCGCCTCCGGCGACGCGCTGGAGGGCGCGGCCTCGATCGCGTCCGACTCGGCGTCGGACTCCGCGTCACCGCCGGGCGGGCTCGACGGCTTGCGCGCGTAGCCGAGCTCGATCGCGATCGTCTCCTGCTGATCGAACGTGAGGCGATCGCTCTTCCGTCCGGCGTGCGCGTGGAGCCGGTTCCGCACGCGCCACAGGAGCTGCTCCGCGCGCGCCATCTCCTGCGCCTCGCGCGGGACGATGACGCCGAGGCGCACGAGCTCGGTCCACGGATCGGCGCCGACGCGGTACCGCGCGCGCGCGGCCCAGCGCGCGATGTCGATGTCGCGCAGGCCGCCCGCGCCGGACTTCACCTCCGGCTCGAGGAGGTAGAGCGACTCACCGAAGCGAGCGTGCCGCGCGGTCGCCTCTTCTTCGAGGCGCTCGACGAAGCGCCCGAGCTCACCCTCGCTGAAGAGGCCGAGGTACGCGCGGTCGACGAGCTCCTGCACGAGGCCGCCCTCGCCCGCGATGACACGGAGATCGAGGAGCGACGTCGCGGTCGCGAGATCGGTTTGCGCGAGCTCCAGCATCTCGGACTGCGATGTGACCTGGTGCCCCACTGACAGGCCGGCGTCCCACAATGGATAGAGGAGAGCGTCGGCGACCTTGGCGGCGGCGGCCTGGCGGCGGGCGCCGTCCTTCGTGACGAGGCGGACGTCGATGTCGGATCGCAGGGCGACAGCCCCGCGCCCGTAGCTCCCAACCGCGGCGAGGGCGATCGGCTCGGTCACGCCGGTCTTGGCGAGGGCGAGGTCGAACATGCCTAGAAGGAGCTCGTCGAGCATCCCGGCCCGCCGGCGCCCCATCCGCACCCCGTCCAGGTGCTCGTCTTTCCTCTCTTTTTCCGCGCGCCCGGGCCGCCGGCGCGCGGACGCGGCGAGGAGGTCTTCGTCGAGGGCCGCCCAGTGGCCGGCCACGCGGGCGGCCACGTCGGCGCTGAATCGACCGGGCTTACCTCCGTCCAAAGCAGGCTGACGCTAGCACACGGCTAGCGAGCGAACGGGCCGCACCCCGCGGACCATTTTGTCGTAGCCCTTCCCAACCGGGCGGGTTTCTCGTAGCGTCTCGCCAGCTCAAACAATGGGGCCCCGTCATTTGCGCGGGGCGGGAGCTCGGGGGCACCGCCCTCGAACCCCGAGGAAGAGCGCCGGCCGTGGCCATCGCTCGTCGAGTTTGGCCGAACGTTCGGCATCTGAGGAGGCATCATAGTCATGTCCAAGAAGGTCATCTTCCCGCTTATGGCGGTGTTTGCGTTGAGTGTTGGCGTTGGTTCGCTCGGCTGCCAGGCCGAAGCCAAGATCGGTAACGCGGAGCCGAAGGCCGCGACGCCGCCCCCGCCGGAGCCCCCGCCGCCGCCCGCGTCGACGCCCGCGCCGGAGCCCCCGCCGCCGGCGCCGATCAAGTCGACCGGCAAGGCAAAGGTCGAGGGCGACACGATCAAGATCCCGGGCAAGATCCACTTCAAGGTCAACAGCGCCGTCATCGAGGAGGACAAGGAGACGAAGGAAATCCTCCAGACGGTCGCGGACGTCCTGAAGGAGAACACGCAGATCACGAAGCTGCACATCGAGGGTCACACGGACGCGGACGGCGGCCACGACCACAACCAGAAGCTCTCGCAGGACCGCGCCGACGCGGTCGCGAAGTGGCTGACGGAGAAGGGCGGCGTCGACAAGGGCCGCCTCGATCCGAAGGGCTGGGGCGAAGAGCGCCCCCTCGCGAAGAACGACACGCCGGCGAACAAGGAAACGAACCGCCGCGTCGAGTTCAAGATCTGGGAAATCAACGGCAAGCCGACCGACGCGCAGAAGAACGACGCCGCCCCGCCCGCGGCGAAGTGAATCCCACCCCGGCCAAGCCAACCTGATCACGGCGCGCTTTCGAAAGAGAGCGCGCCGTTTTTTTCTACAAACGCGGGGCTTCGGCCCTGCCCGGCGTCCGCTTGGAAGCGGAGGCTTGGGCGCGCGAGGGGGGTGCTTTGGCACGGTGGTGCCGCGAGGCGTTGCTAACGGCAGATCCTCACAGCGCCCCAGACCGACGACGTAGCGGCGTACTGGCTCGCCGTGCGGGCCATTAAATCGCTCCCTGAAGCGACCGCACCGCGAGGGCGAGAGGCGGGCAAGGCCCCAGAAGCAACCCGAGCGCAGAGCGCGAGGGCCGTGTCTGGGGCCTGGGGGTGTCGGGGGCGAAGCCCCTGACCGCAACAGCGCCTGCTAGGTGCCGCCGAAGTCCTTGCAGGTGCCGGATTCGCTTGGGTAGAGGCGCGTGCCGCAGGCGTTCGCGGTCGGGTTGCAGTAGGTGCTCGCGCACTGGTCGTCGTCCGTGCAGGGCTGGCCGGTCTGCGCGATCGCGATGCAGGTCGTGCCGTTGCAGAACGCGGTGTCGATGCACGGCGTCTCTGCGTTGCAGGCCTCGCCGAGGGCGCGCGCCTTGCGGCAGAAGCGCGAGCCCGCCGGGCCGTCGCAGAAGAGACCGTCGTCGCAGATGTCGCCGGCGTTGTTGCAGGCGTCGGCCTCCTTGCGCGCGGTCTTGTCGGCGCAGAAGCCCTTCTGCAGATCGCACACGAGGCTGCCGCTGCAGTCGTACTCGTTGGCGCACGGCTCCGACTTGTTCTTCGCGCCTGCGAAGACGCGGGCGCAGGCGTCGTTGCGCGCGTCGAGCTTCGCCTTCGAGGTCGGCTCGTTGTACGCCGCCGTCGTCGCCGCGAGGCAGGCGTCGACGCGGGCCGACGTGTACCCGCGGCCCTGGCCCGTCGCGCGCGAGGACGCGTCCAGGCAGGCCGCCTTTCGCGCGTTCTTGCATGCGTCGGGAGTGACCGCGCACTTGCCCGCGGTGTCCTTGCATTCGGTGTCGGCGACGGCGGCGCAGAACGCGTCCGTCGAGGGGTACTTGTCGACCGGGTCGTCGTCGCCACACGCGGCGACGCAGACGGCGGCAGGGGCGAGCAGCATCAACAATCCAAGCGTCTTGCGAATCATCAGGCCTCCAAGCTCAGTCGGTGAGTCTCTTCGTTTTCGGCCCAAGGAGCAATTGTCCGCATGGTTCCGATGGGCATGAAGCTGACCCTGGTGACTTCGACGATGGCGGCCCTCGCCCTGTTCACCCTCTCCTCCTCGGCCGGGGCGCAGACGCAGACGACGCGGACCGCCGACTACACGGAGCAAAAGGACCTCGCCGGCGATCAGGTCGTGAAATTCACGGGCGACGAGCTCGGCGGCCTGACGGGCGACGCGGATGGGCTCATCAAGGTGCGGACCGGTCCCGTGAAGGTCCCGCTCATCCGCCCGCGGCTGAACTTCGTCCCGGAGCTCTTGAAAAGCGTCGAAAATCTCTAGTCCTGCGGCGCGCGAACGGTTATGTATGCCGCGCCTTCGCGAAGGTGGCGGAATTGGCAGACGCGCTGGTTTCAGGTACCAGTACCGCAAGGTGTAGGGGTTCAAGTCCCCTCCTTCGCACCACAATCGACCGCCGCGCCATGAGCGCGGTCAGTTTAGCGGGTCGGCGCAGCAGCGGAAGCCGATGTCGTTCTGGCTCGTGTTGATCGGGACGTCGGCGTACTTGCCGGTGGGGCCGATGTTGCAGCGGTCGTAGATGCCGGGGTTGCCGGCGCGCGCCGAGCCGCCCCGGACCAGGCACCGGCGGAGGCCCTCGCGGAGCTCGCACGCGTCCTCCCACTCCCAGACGTTGCCGACCATGTCGCAGACGCCGGCGTCCGTTCGGCACGTCGGGCGGTTGCAGACCGTCGGGGCGACGTCGGTGTCGACGTTGCAGCTCGCGGAGAGCTGGTCCTCCGCGTTGCCGTAGGGGTACGTCGTCGCGCCGAGGTTCGAGCAGGCGGCGTACCACTCGCTCACCTCCGGGTTGACGTACGCGCCGTAGTCGAGCTGCGTGCGCTCGCCGATGCGACCGCATAGGTGCTTCCCCTTCCAGGCGCAGTACGCGCGCGCATCGCACCAGTCCGCGCACGTCATCGGGACGTCCGGTCTCGTCGCCGGGTCGAGCTGGAAGACCGGCCGGCTCAGCTCGCACTCGGGCGAGCCGCCGGGGTCCTGCGGCTTCGAGAAGTCGGTGTTGAACGCGCACTCCGGCGGCTGCGTGCTCGCGTCGGCGGCCGTGCTCTTCAGGAACTCGTCGTAGGCGCTCGTCGTGACCTCGGTCGTGTCGATGCAGAAGCGCTTTCCTCCCGGCGTGGCGATCAGCGTCATCTCGCGCGGCGCGCCGGGACACCGCGTGGCGACCGGCGGGCCGCCGTCGCCGGCGTCGCCGCCGCCGTCTCGCTCCTCGGCGCCGCTGCACGACGGCGCGCTCGGGACCGTGCCCGTGAAGTCGGTCGTCGTCGTGACGTCGGCGCACGTCGCGCCGCACGCGCGGCAGAGCGACAGGTGCACGAGCGTGCTCTTGCCGTCGGTCATGCGGACGACGGCGGTGCGGCGGAGCACGTCCGCGCCGCCGCGCTTCGCGACCGCGACGATGGTCAGGTCCGCGCTCGGGTTGCTCCCGGCCTGCACGCTGAAGCTGAGCGGGAGCGACGCGGCCTCGGCGGAGCGATCGCCCGCGTTGCCGTTCGGGCCGGTCACCGTCACGTCGACGCGATCGACGTCGGAGGGCGCGAGGTCGGTGTCGACGACGATGACGACCTGCGTGAGCTCCGAGCAGTCCGTCGCCGCGACGACGGCGCCGCTCGCGAGGAGCGAGAGCAGCGCGAGGCGCGGGAGACTTCCGCGGAGGGCCATCGTAGGCGGACGATACTGCGTTCGTCGTGGGCGCGCGACTGTGCGAACATCTCGGGTCAGCGCATGCCGTCGGTCGGGGACACGCTCGGACGTTACGAGCTCCTCGCGCGCCTCAAGGCGGGCGGGATGGCGACGCTCTTCGTCGGCAAGCGCGTCGGCGCGGCCGGGTTCGCGCGGCCCGTCGCGATCAAGGTGATCCACTCCCACCTCGCCGACGATCCGAAGCTCACGCGGATGTTCATCGACGAGGCGATGCTCTCGGCGAAGATCCAGGACCCGCACGTCGTCCACGTCGAGGAGTTCGGCGAGTCGGACGGCACGTACTACCTCGTCATGGAGCTCGTCGCCGGCGTCTCGCTCGGCGAGCTCCTGCGCGCGCTGCGGACGAAGAAGCGCGCGCTCAGCGTCGACGTCGCGGTGTGGCTCGCGGCGCAGGTCGCGGCCGGGCTCCACGCCGCGCACGAGTCGTCGACCGAGACCGGCGAGCCGCTCGGGATCGTGCACCGCGACGTGTCCCCCCAGAACGTGCTCCTCGCCTTCAAGGGACACGTGAAGCTCATCGACTTCGGGATCGCGAAAGCGCAGTCGAAGGACACGCAGTCGTCGGTCGTGCGCGGCAAGGTCGCGTACATGCCGCCCGAGCAGGCGCGCGGCGAGGAGATCGATCGGCGCGCCGACGTCTACGCGCTCGGCGTCATCCTCTGGGAGATGCTCACGATGCGGCGGCTCTTCGACGCCGAGAACGAGTTCGTGCTCCTCGACATGGTGCGAAACCCGAAGGTCGTGCCGCCACGCGAGCTCGTCCCCGCGATCCCGCCGGCGCTCGACGCGATCGTGATGGAGGCGCTCGCGCCGGATCCCGCCGCCCGCATCGCGACCGCGGAGACGCTGCGGATCCGGCTGCTCGAGGCAGTGCCGGCCGCGAGCACGAAGGGATCGAGCCAGCTCGCGGCCCTGCTCGCCGCGACGATGCCGGACGCGATCCAGAGGTCGCGCGACCTGCTCAAGGACGTGCTCGCGGCCGAGGGCGGCAGCGGCGAGCGCTCGGTGCCGCCGCCCGCGGCCGCGCCGGCCGAGGCGCTCGAGACGCTCACCGTCGCGCTCGACGAGGTGGAGCTCGAGGCCCAGCGCCGGCGGAGCCGCGAGAGCATGCCCGAGCGCGCCGCCGACGCCGGCACCGGCGCGATCCCGATCGAGCTCGAGTCGCAGCCGAGCGTGGAGCGGCCGGCGCGGCGGGGCGTCGGTCTCGTCCTCGGCCTCGGCGCGCTCGTGGGGATGGGCCTCGTCGCCGGTGTCTTCGCCTACCGCGCGACGACGCCGCCGCCCGCCGAAGCGCCGCCGCCACCACCGCCGCCGCCTGTGACGAGCGTCGTCGAGATCGAGAGCGTGGACGCCGGGCCCGCGGTCGCGCCGCCGACGCCGCCACCGCCGCCGTCGGCGGAGCCCGTCGCGTCGACGCGTCGTTCGACGAGGCCGCGGACGGGACCGAGGCCGGCGGCGCCCGCCGCGTCGAACGTCGAGATGCACGAGAGCACGCCGATCTTCAAGCGCGGGCCGTAGCGCTACGGCAGCACGATGCCCGGGACGCTGCCGCGGTAAGGATCGTCGGCGCGGCAAAAGACGGTGACGCAGAGGGTCGCCGTCGTCGCGCCGGCGACGACCACGCCGGCGATCACCCAGAACCACGGCGAGCTCGTGATCGGCCGCTCGCGCGGGCGCTCCGGCGTCGTGACGACGGGCTTGTCCGGCGCCGGCTTCGGCTGGAGCACGATCGAGACGTTCTCGGACGCGCCCTCGGCGAGGGTGACGGTGAGGTGCGCGGGCTCCCAGCCGGGCCGCGTCGCGGTGATGGAGCGCTTTCCCGGGTTCACGGGGTAGTCGACGCCGAGCGCGGCGGGCGCGAGCACGGCGCCGTCGACCTCGACGCGATCGGCGGCGGTGGCGGCGGCGACGTCGATGCGGACGTGCGCGAGGCGCGGCTCCGCCTTCTTCATCGCGCCCTCGACCAGCGCGGCCTCCTCCTTCGTGAGGTCGCCGCGCTTGAGGCACTGCCGGTAGTGCTCGACGCCCGCGACGATGTCGCCGGTCTTCACCTCCGCGCCGGCGAGGTTCGCGAGGATGATCGTCGACGACGGATAGAGCGCGTGCGCGCGGGAGAACGCGTCGAGCGCCTCCGCCCAGCGCTCCTTCGCCGCCTCGGCGACGCCGGTCCGGTAGAGCGTGTTCGCGACGCGGACGTCCGCTGCGCTCGGCTCCGCGTGCGCGGTGCCCATGAGCGCGACGACGAGCGCGCAAGCGAGGAGGATCCGGGCGAGCGACATCGGCCTCGCAGTATCGCAGCCTGCGCGGCCGGATCCGAGCGCGTCGTGTCAGAGCTTCGTCGAAGCGGTGACGAACCCGCCGAGGACGCGGCGCGCGAGGTCGCTCGCCTCCTTCGCCGCGGGGAGCTTCGCGTGGTCGGTGGACGGCAGCTCGACGTGCTCCACGCAGCTCGGGTGCCGCCCCGACTCCTCGCTCACGAGGACGTCGTTGACGCCGCGCATGCAGCGGTACGCCGGCGCGCGCGGGAGCTTCTCCTCCGCCGCGAGGAGGAGGTTCGGCCACGTGTCCGTCCCCGATTCGCCGCAAGGCATGAACTTCGTCTGCGCGAAGACGCCGTTGCGATCGAGCTCGGCGAGCTCCTTCGCCGACATCCAGGGTTTGTTGGCCTCGTTGATGATCGCCTCCGCCGACGCGAACGGGACGCCGAGGTGGGGCGTCGCGAGGAAGAGCACGCTCTCCACCTTCTCCGCGCCGCCGACGAACGTGATGAACGAGCGCGTGACGAGGCCGCCCATGCTGTGCGTGACGATGTCGACCTTCGCCGCGCCCGTCGCGCGGAGCACGCTGTCGACCATCTGCGCGAGGTCGTTCGCGAACTCGTGCTCCGTCCCGTCGTCGTAGACCGTCGCGCTCGGACGGATGTGCCCCTTCCCCGCCGGCGCCGCGCACGTGAAGTCGCCGTTGCTCCCGATCCGACCCGGGCCTGCGGTGTAGGAGCCGCGCTTGTCGGTTTTTGCATGTTTCACGTAATAGTCGAAATTGAAGAGCCAGGACCGGCGCGGGACGCTCTTCGCCTCCCAGGCCTGGTGGTCCTCGGTGCCGACCGGCTGCCAGTCGTCCCAGCGCTCGCCCTCGACGAGCATGCGGTCGAGCAGCACCTTCCCGTCGTCGATGCTCCCGGTGTGGCCGTGGATGAAGATGACGGGCCGCTCCGCGCACGGGCTCTTGGGGCACGGGAGCGCGTCGGAGACGGGCGGCGGGGGCGGCTCGCTCGTGTCGACCGGCGAGACGGGCACGGGCTTCGGGCCGGCGTCGACCGCCTCGCGCGCGGGCGGCGAGGACGCCGGCGCGTCGTCGGAGCACGCGACGGCGCCGACGAGGATCGCGAGCACTGCCACCACGCCGCGCACCCAGGTGGGTTAGCACGCCTCACCTCACGTGGGTAGGCGCCCGGAATTACGGCTCATTTGCCGCAGCCGCGTCGGTGACCTTGTCGTTGGAGCTGACGGTGCCGGCGGAGGGCTTCGGCGCGGCCGCCGCCTCGGCGCGCTCGGCGACGGTCTTCTCCGTCGGCCGCTCGGAGGCGCTTCGGTCGCACGCGGCCACGAGCAAGAACGCCAAGGACGCGAGGCAGAGGGAACGAGCCATGAACGCGAAGCGTGCAACGTTCGTGCGAGCGGCGGTCGTTTCGCGGTATCTCTGGGGCATGCGTTGGGACATGCGCTCCGCACTCGTCGTCGCCGCGCTCGTCGTCGGGATCCCCGCCGTCGCGTACGCGGAGCCGACGCCGCAGGACATCTCGCAGGCCCGCGATCTCGGGCAGCAGGGGCAGGCCGCGTACGAAGCGGGGAACTTCGCGGAGTCGGAGCGGCTCTTCACCGCCGCCTCGAACCTGTACCCCGCCGCCCCGACGCTGACGCTCGGCGCGGCGCGCGCGCAGGTGAAGCAGGGCAAGCTCGTCCTCGCGCGCGAGAGCTACAACAAGATCATCCGCGAGCAGGGCAACAATCCGAGCGCGTCGCAGGCGTTCAAGGACGCCGTCGCCGCGGCGCAATCCGAGGTCAACGACGTGGCGGCGAAGATCGCGCGCGTCACGATCAAGATCGAGGGCGGCGCCGAGAACGCGCGCGTCACGATCGACGGCGAGACCGTTCCGCCGGCCGGCCTCGGCGTCGCGCGGCCCGTCGATCCGGGGAGCCACACCGTGAAGGCGGAGGCCCCCGGCTACACCCCCGGCGAGACCACGTTCGAGGTCGCGGAGGCGGGGAGCGCCGAAGCGACGCTCTCGTTGACCAAGGTGCCCGACGCGCCTCCGCCGCCGCCTCCTGCCGGCGGCGCCGTGACCGCACCACCGAAGCGCGATCGCACGCTCGCGATCGTCGCGCTCGGCGTCGGCGGCGCGGGGCTCGTCTTCGGCGGCGTCACCGGCGCGCTCGCGATGAGCAAACACGGCGACCTCGACACGCAGTGCCCCGCCGGCCGCTGCCCGCCGAGCGCCTCCGGCGACGTCGACAGCTTCCGGACGATGGCGACGCTCTCCACCGTCGGCTTCATCGTCGGCGCGGTCGGCGTCGCGGCCGGCGCGGTGCTCTGGTTCACCGCGCCGAAGAAGCAGACCGGGTTCGAGTGGCACCCGTACGTCGGCGGCGTCGCGGGTCGCTTCTGACGGCATGAAGGCATGAAGGTCGAGCGCGCTTCGGTCTGGGCCGAGGCCGTCTTCCACGTGCTCGCCCACGTCGACGTGCCGTTCGCGTCGTCGTGCTTCGATCCTGTGTATATTGCATGGATCCGGGAGCGCCTCGGACGCCCGGTCGAGACGCTCGCGCACGAGATGTTCGCGCTCACGCACGACACGTTCGCCCGCGCGCAGGCGCTCGCGTGGGTCTTCGGCTCGGCGGACGAGAACCGACGCTGGAGCGATCGCGACCTCGACGAGATCGAGGTGCACGACGACGAGGCGCTCCACGTCGCGCGCGCGGCGGGGGCGTTCGCGGAGGTGCTCCGCGCCACCGCGGAGCTCGAGATGCCCGATCTCGAGGCGCTGGCGCCGGCTCCGTTCGACGCGGCCGCGCTCGAGCGCGCGCTCCACGCGGTGCTCCCCGCGGCGCCCGCGCTCGCCGGCTTCACCGTCGCGGTGACGCCGCCGCTCCCGCGCCGAGGCCGCGTCCACCGGCGCGTGATCTTCGCCGGGGTCCCCGGCGTCGCCGGCGCGACGAACGAGCACGTCGCGTGGCAAGCGGCGCACGAGGCGACCGTGGTCGAGGCGGCCCGCGACCACGACGCGTTCCTCGCGGTGGAGCGCGAGGCGATCCAGCGCCTGCGCGCGCGCGCCGGCGCGGCCGGCCTCGCCGGCGCGCACGCGGCGTGGCTCGCGACGCTGGACCTCCGCGCGCTCGGTCCGCTTTGAGCGCGGCGACGCCTCTGCGATACTCGTCGGATGTTTCGGCTTCGCAGCGTCGCGCTCGCGCTCGCGCTGACCGCGTGCGGCGGCGCGATCGCCCCGACGTCGAGCGACGAGCCGGAGGCGACGCCGGCGACGCCGACGGAGAGCCCACCGTCACGCCCTTCCAAGCCGCCTTCCTCGCTTCCGCCGCCGCCGCCTCGCGTCGACCCGGCGCCTCCGTCGCCGTTCGCGCCGAGCGGCGAATGCGCGACGTACACGGCGGGCTCGGCGAGCCTCGGCGCGGGCGACTTCGGCTGCCAGGTCGTCACGCGCGAGGGCGCGTCGTTCCGGCACGTCACGACCGGCTCCGCCGGCGGCGCGGAGCTCGACGACGAGACGCTGGTCCTCTGGTGCGGAGAGGGCACGCGCGTCTTCTTCCAGGCGGCGCTGCGCTGCTTCCAGGGCAGCGGCGACTACACGATCGCGCCGGGCGACCTGAAGCTCGGCGACGAGCTGTCGAACCGGAGCTGCACGGTCTCGCTCCAGCTCGGGAGCGACCACGTTCGCGGGTTCATCTCCTGCGACGACCCGCTCGACGATCCCACCGACATCTTCGCGCAGACGCTAGCGCCCGTGGGCATCGGCTCCTTCATGCTGAAGCGCGCGTTCTGAGCGATCGCGGACGTAGACGACGGGGCCGAGCGCCCGGCGCGCGATCGCGCCGTCCGCGTCCTTGTCGACGACGACGAGCTGGCCGCCCGCCGGCGCGACGAGGCGGCCGCCGGGCGCGAGCGCTTCGAGCCACGCCGCGGGGATCGCGCCGACGTCGAAGCCGGCGACGACCTTCCGCGCGCCGCGCCAGAGCGCGACGTCGTGCGCGTCGCCCGCGACGACGTGCACGTTGCTCGGGCACTGCGCGCGCGCGACCGCGGAGAGGGTCGGGTCGATCTCGATCGTCGTCACCGCCCGCGCGACGCGCGCCGCCAGCGCGGCGCCGTAGCCGCTGCCGCCGCCGAGGTCGACGAGCTCGTCGTCCGCGCCGAGCTCGAGCGCGCGGAACGCGGCGGCGTAGGCGTGGAACGCGGACACCGTCGCGAGCCCCGAGTCGTCGAGCGCGAGCGCGCGATCGCGATGCACCTCCGGCAGCGCGTCGATCGGGACGAACCGCTCGCGCGGCACCTCGACGAGCGCCCGCGCGACCGCGTCCTCCTCCGCGCCGTAGAGCTCCGCCCGCGCGGCCCGCGAGGCGCGCGCGAACGCGGCGTCGTCCTCGATCCGCGCCGGCTCCGCGTCATCGAGCAACGTCGACCAGAGTCGATCGAGGCCGAGCGTGCGCGCCTCCTTCTCCGGACGCACGAGGTCGATCTGCTCGGCGATCGCGCGGCGGAAGTAGTCGGGCGCGGGTCCGCCGTAGCAGAACGCCTTCGCGATGCCGGCGACGAGCGGACGAAACAGCTCGTGACGGAGCGCGAGGCAGCGGCGGAAGTCGAGGTCGTGCGAGGGATCGACCCACTCGGAGAGGAAGTCCTGATCGCCGTCGTGCCACCACGGGTAGCGCTTCACGCGCACGCCGGTGGACGCCTGCCAGTCCGCGAACTCCTCGTCGATCGGCGAGCCGGGGTAGAGCCGGAACGGATCGACGGAGAGGAAGCCGGTCGTCCCGCCGGGCCCGAGGAAGAGCCGCTCGAGGTACTTCACGGTGGTGCGGATCGACCGCTCCGTCTCGCCGGGGTGGCCCACGATGACGTTCGCGCCCCACGGCACGTCGAGCTCCCGCGCCCACCCCGCGACGCGCATCATCTGATCGAGGTAGTCCGAGAGGCGGCCGACCTTGCGGATGCGGCGGACCTGCTCCGGATCGCCCGACTCGAGGCCGAACCCGGGCGCCACGTTCGCGCGCGCCATCAGCGCGATGTCCTCGCGCTCGAGGAGGTCGATCCGGACGAGGAGCCAGACCTTGCGCGCGCGGATCGGCCGCGCCGCGAGCGCCTCGAGGAACGTGCGCCGCCACGCCGTCTTCATCCCGAAGAGCGCGTCGGCGATGAACAGCGTCCAGCGCGACAGATCGAGGAACCGATCGAGGCGGTGCATCTCCTCCACCGCCTGGAGCGGCTCGAGCGCGCGCCACGAGGTGTCTCGCTTCGCGCGTTCCATGCAGAATGCACAGTCGTAGGGACAGCCGCGCGAGAGGTAGATCTCGGCCTGCGCCGCGACGCTGCGCGCGACCGGCCGGTAGCGATCGAGGAGCGTCCAGTCGACGGGGGGCATCTTGCCGGGGTCCGCGACCGCCTCGGGGCCGAGGACGCGGAGGAGCGGGCGCCGCCCGGTCTCGAGCGCGGACGCGAGGCGCGCCATCGGCCCCTCCCCGTCGCCGACGACGACGTAGTCGAACGCGGTCCCTTCGAAGTCGGCGGGGCGCGCGCTCGCGTGGTAGCCGCCGGTCACGAGCCAGGCCTTCGGGAGGAGCGCGCGGACGCGGCGCGCGAGCTCGACGACCTTGAGGTAGTCGTACGACGAGTAACACGCGATGCCGACGAGGTCGTAGCCCGGCGCGGTGAGGCGCGCGAGGTCGACCGGCCCGAACGCGCGCTCGATGTCGAGGTCGACGACGTCCACGTCGACGCCGGCGGCGGCCTTCATCGCGCTCGCCATCGCGAGGATCTGCGGCACGCCGAAGTTCGCGCCGCCGCCGAAGAGACCGCCCGGCCAGACGAGGAGCGCGCGCGGCCGGTCGCGGCGCGCGGTCATTTCTTGGTGCTGTCCGGCGGTCTCACCGGCGTCAGGCACGGTTGCGGCCGCGGCGGCGGCGGGCCGGCGTCTTCCCGTTCCGGGTTCGCGACCGAGAGGCACGGGTGCGGCGCCGGCTCGGGCAACTTCATGGTCGTGCTGCCCGCGTCGACGGGGGGCTGCGGCGGCGGCGCGAGGCACGGCTGCGGCGCGGCGGCGGCGTCGGGCTTGTGGTCGATCGGCACCGCGAGGCACGGCCCCGGCGCGGCCTCGGGGTTGTAGTCGATCGGCACCGCGAGGCACGGCTCGGGCTTGTCCGCCGGCTCCTTCTGGCAGGCCACGCCCGCGAGCGCGGCGGCGATGAAGGACGCGCGGCGCGCGAGGATCTTGCTCTTTGCGTCGTCGCTCATCGGATCACCTCGAGCCGGATCGGCTTCTTCTTGCGCTCGTGCTCGAGGCGCGCGCCGAACTCGTCGTCGACGTGCTGCCAGACGAACGGGTCCGGTACGTCGCGCGCGCCGAGCACCCACTCCGAGGCCGCGCCGCAGCCGCCGCCGCACGACGACGCGTGGCTGCAGCCGGCGCAGAACTCCGGGAGCGTCCGCTTGTAGTCGCGGACCTCGCTCCCGGTCACGATCGCGGCGACGTCGGTCTCGAGCACGTCGCGATCGCCGCCGAGCGCCGATCCATGCAGAGTGCAATGACGGAGGCGGCCGTCGGGCCCGAGCGCGAACTCCTGGTACTTGGTCCCGATCGCGCAGGTGCCGAACTCGAGCGGCGCGAGCTCCTCGACCTCCACCGCGCACGGCGGCACCGGCATCGTGCAGGTGAAGCGCATCGGATCGTCCGCGAGCTTGGCGAACGGGATCGCCTGGCGGAACGCGACGAGGAGGTCGTCGCGCGAGGGCAGGAGCTCGGCGGCGTGGCGCGCGGCGTAGCCCGCCGGGCTGAAGCGCGAGAGCGCCATGTGGCGGACGCCGAGCGAGCGGAAGAGCGCGATGATCTCGCCGAGGCGCGCCGCGTTCTTCCGCGTGATGACGGTGCACCCGACGACGGGCACGCCCGCGCGCTTCATCGCCGCGATGCCGGCGATCGTCTTGTCGAAGTGGCCCTTGCCGCCGACGTGCGCGTCGTGGAGCTCGGCGTTCGGGCCGTCGAGCGTGCATTGCACGTACGAGACCTGGTACGGCGCGAGCCGCGTCGCGATCGCGTCGTCGATGAGCCCGCCGTTCGAGATGATCTGGATGCCGACCTTCTGCGCGCGGACGAGGTCGAGCAGCTCGAAGATGTCCTTCCGCGCGAACGGCTCGCCGCCCGTGATCGTGACGTGGTCGACCTCGATCGCTGAGAGCACCTTCTCGACGCGCGCGTGGAGCTTCTTCTGCGCGCCCGCCTCCATCCCGGCGCCGTTGTCCTCGCGCCACGCGTTGTAGCAGTAGTCGCACTTCTGCTGGCAGTGCGCGGTGACCTCGATCGCGACGGAGTAGACCTTCGGCCGCATCGTCACCCCGCGTCCGGAGGCGGGAGCGAGAGGCACGGCTGCGGGTTCGCGCCGTCGTCGCCCGCGTCGCGCGGCAGCGGCGGTGAGAGGCACGGCTGCGGGTTCGCGCCGTCGTCGCCCGCGTCGCGCGGCTCCACCGGCGGCTCGAGGCACGGGCGCGGGGAGAGGCACGGCTGCGGGTTCGTGGTCGGCGCGACGGAGAGGCACGGCTGCGGGTTCGGGTTCTTCCCGCCGCCGTCCGGCGACTGGCTCGGCTCGTCGGCGGTGCTCCCGCCGCATCCCTCGAGCCCGGCCACCGCGGTCGCCGCGACGCCGGCGAGCGCGGCCGCGACGAAGCGGGCGCGCCGCGCGAGGATCAGGCGTTTGGCTTCGTCGAGCGGCTTCTTCGGGTCGTCCCCCATCGCGGTTCTCGCATGATACCCGAAGCTCGGCCGGGCGCACGCTTCCGCCGCTCCGCAGCGCGTGCTACTGCGACGCATCGATGCAGGATCTCCTCGTGTTTCGTCGCGTGCGGGCGATCGATCCGGCGCGCGGGCTCGACGCCGAGATCGACGTCGTCGTCGAGAAGCGGCTCATCACCCGGGCCGGGCCGCGCGCGGCCGAGCGGCTCGAGGCGGATCCGAGCCGCATGAAGGTCTTCGATGTCGCAGGGGCGCTACTCTTCCCGGGGCTCGTCGACATCCACGCGCACCTCCGCGAGCCGGGTCAGGAGTACAAGGAGGACATCGCGAGCGGCCTCGCCGCCGCCGCCGCCGGCGGCTTCACCGACGTGTGCGCGATGCCGAACACGCGACCGGTGAACGACTCCCGCGCGGTGACGGAGCTCCTCATCCACAAGGCGCGGGCGATCGGCGGGACGCGCCTCCACCCCATCGCCGCGATCACGATCGGCCAGAAGGGCGATCAGCTCACGGAGATGGCGGACTTGAAGGACGGCGGCGCGGTCGCGGTGAGCGACGACGGCCGGTGCGTCACGCGGAGCGACGTCATGCGGCGCGCGCTCGAGTACGCGACGACGTTCGATCTTCCGCTCATCCAGCACGCCGAGGACCACGCGCTCACGGCGGGAGCGGAGATGCACGAGGGCGGCGTCTCGACGCGCCTCGGTCTCCGCGGCTGGCCGCGCGTCGCGGAGGACGTCATCGTCGCGCGCGACGTCATCCTCGCGGAGTACGTGAAGGCGAAGTACCACGTCGCGCACCTCTCCACGCTCGGCGCGGTCCGCATCCTCCGCGAGGCGAAGTCGCGCGGCATCACGGTGACGGCGGAGGTGACGCCGCACCACCTCCTCCTGACCGATCAGAAACTGATCGGCTACGACACCGCCTGCAAGGTGAACCCCCCGCTCCGCGAGGACGCCGACCTCCTCGCGCTCCGCGAGGCGCTCGCCGACGGCACGATCGACTGCATCGCGACCGATCACGCGCCGCACTCGCCGCTCGAGAAGGACTGCCCGATCGACGAAGCCGCGCCCGGGATGATCGGCCTCGAGCTGTGCCTGCCGCTCATGCTCGGCCTCGTCGACAAGGGGATCCTCCCCATCGCGCGGCTCGTCGACGCGCTGACGCGTGCGCCGGCGAAGGTCGTCGGCATCGGCGCGCCCACGATCGCGGAGGGCGCGCCGGCGAACCTGTGCTTCGTCGATCCGGCGCGACAGTGGCGCGTCGATCCGGAGCGCCTCCGCACGAAGAGCAAGAACACGCCGTTCCTCGGCCACACGATGAAGGGGCTCGTGCTCGCGACGGTCGTGAACGGCGGCGTCGCGTTCGAGCACCACGATCCGAAAGCATCATGAGCGATCCCACGAAGAGCGAACGGATTCACCTCGTCCTCGCCGACGGCGCCGTCTTCCCGGGCGAGCCGTACGGCGCGCGCGGCACCACGGTCGGCGAGGCGGTCTTCACGACGACGATGACGGGCTACCAGGAGGTCCTCACCGATCCGTCGTACAAGGGCCAGATCGTCACGATGACGGCGCCCGAGATCGGCAACGTCGGCGTCAACGCGCTCGACGCGGAGTCGGTCGACGGCAAGCCGCACGTCGCGGGCTTCGTCCTGCGCGACGCGTCGCCGGTCGCGTCGAGCTGGCGCGCGGAGCAGACGCTCGACGCGTACCTCGCCGAGAGCGGCGTCGTCGCGATCACGGGCGTCGACACGCGCAAGCTCACGCGCCACCTCCGCGACCACGGCTCGCAGAACTGCGCGGTGGGGCCGGAGCCGATCGAGGCGCTGCGGAAGAAGGCGCGCGAGGCGCCGGACATGTCCGGCTCCGACCTCGTGAAGCTCGTCACGCCGAAGGAGCGCTACGCGTTCGCGGACGGCCGCGGCGCGTGGAACGTCGATCCGAAGGGCGAGCGGAAGCGGTTCAGGGTCGTCGCGATCGACTACGGCGTGAAGAAGAACATCCTGCGCTGCCTCGTCGACACCGGCTGCGACGTGACGGTGGTGCCGGCGTCGACGAGCGCGGCGGACGTCCTCGCGCTCTCGCCCGACGGCGTGTTCCTCTCGAACGGCCCGGGCGATCCGGCGGCGGTGAGCTACGCGGTCGAGACGATCAAGGGCCTCCTCGGGAAGAAGCCGCTCTTCGGCATCTGCCTCGGGCACCAGCTCCTCGCCCTCGCGCTCGGCGGCAAGACCTACAAGTTGAAGTTCGGGCACCGCGGCGCGAACCAGCCGGTGAAGGACCTCGCGACCGGGCGCATCGAGATCACGACCCAGAACCACGGCTTCTGCGTCGACCTCGCCTCCCTGCCCTCCAGCGTCGTCAGCACCCACGTCCACCTGAACGACGGCACGAGCGAAGGCCTCGCGGCGAAGGACCTCGGGGCCTTCAGCGTCCAGTACCACCCCGAAGCCGCCGCCGGCCCCCACGATTCTCTCTATCTTTTCGAGCGCTTCCGCGAATCTATGGCGACCAAGCACTGACCTCCTGGCACACGTAGGAGACAGTGCTAAACCAGGACACATGATCCAGGGGCACCTCCGATCCTGGTCCACTTACCTGGCCGGTCTCGTCGCTTCGCTTTCGCTCGTCGCCTGCATCCAGGAGGCGCCGAAGCGGGCGCCGCTCTCGACCACGCCGGACGACAAGTCGGCGATCGAGGAGACGGAGACGTCGATCGACACGCTGGAGCCGGAGACGAACACGGACTCGGGGGCGTTCGGCAAGACGGCGTCCTCCTCCGGCAGCGGCATCGCGCCGAAGAAGCTCTGCGCCGGCGAGCTCAAGGCGGGGGACCTCGCCGTCGTCGAGATCATGATCTCGTCGAAGAGCGGCTCGGGCGACAGCGGGGAGTGGGTCGAGGTGAAGAGCACGCGCGACTGCTGGCTGAAGGTCGGCGGCGTGGTGGTGGAGTCGCCGCGCGGCACGACGTCGACGGACTCGGCGGTCGTCGACGAGGGCTTCGAGCTCGCGCCGGGCGGCACGTTCGTCGTCGCGAACTCGCTCGACGCGACGAAGAACCACAACCTCCCGGGCAAGGTCTTCTCCTGGGACGCGACCGACGTGCTGAAGAACGACGGCGACACGATCATCGTCCGCGCCGGCGCGGTCGAGATCGACAAGGTCACGTACCCTTCGCTCCCGCTCACGCCCGGCGCCGCGCTCGCGTTCCCGGAAGAGTGCGGCGACCACAAGGACTTCACGCGCTGGGTCGAGACGACCGACAGCTACGACGCGACGTTCCGAGGCACCCCCAACGCCGTCAACGACGACGTCGTTTGCCCGCGCTAGCGCTTGCCTGAGCGGCGAAGTCGACTACGGTGCCGGCTTCCTGTGGCGAAGAAGCGCATTCATTTCGTCAGTCTTGGCTGCCCGAAGAACCGGGTGGACACCGAGGTCATGGTCGGCGTCGCGGGCGAGCAGCGGTGGGAGCTCACGAGCGAGGCGGACGAGGCCGAGGTCATCGTCGTCAACACGTGCGGCTTCATCGGCGAGGCGAAGAAGGAGTCGATCGAGACGATCTTCGAGATGGCGGAGCTGAAGAAGCTCGGCGCGTGCAAGAAGCTCGTCGTGACGGGCTGCCTCTCGCAGCGCTACCCGCAAGAGCTCGAGTCGCAGATGCCGGAGGTCGACCACTTCCTCGGCTCGAGCGACATGCTCTCCCTCGGCAAGGTGCTCGCCGATCCGCTCGACGTCGCGAAGCGCAAGGTCCCTCGCATGCTGGTCGGGAACCCCGCCGACTGGGTGATGAAGGCCGAGAGCCCGCGCGTCGTCACCGGCTCGACCGCGAGCGCGTACCTGAAGATCGCGGAGGGCTGCAACCGCGCCTGCGCGTTCTGCACCATCCCGCAGTTCCGCGGGAAGCAGCGCTCGCGCACCGCCGACGACGTCGTCCGCGAGGCCTCGCACCTCGCGGCGCAAGGCATCGTCGAGCTGAACCTCATCTCGCAGGACACGGTGAGCTGGGGCCGCGACCTCCCGAAGGCCGGGCGCGAGTCGCTCGCGCGGCTCGTCGAGCGCGTCGCCGACGTCGCGGGCGTCCGCTGGGTACGTGTATTTTACCTGTATCCGGAGACGATCGACGAGGCGCTCCTCGACCTCCTCGCGAGCCACCCGCGCGTCGTGCCTTATGTCGACATGCCGCTCCAGCACGCGTCCGACGCGATGCTCGCGCGCATGAAGCGCGGCCACGGCAAGGACCGGCAGAAGCGCGTCGTGGAGCGGCTCCGCAAGCACATCCCGGGCCTCTTCCTCCGCACCGCGTTCATCGTCGGCCACCCCGGCGAGACGGACGCGGATTTCGCGGAGCTCGTAGACTTCGTCGAATGGGGGCAGTTCGACAACGTCGGTGTATTCAAGTACTCGGACGAGGAGACGGCGAAGAGCTTCGCGCAGGACGGCAAGCTGAGGCCGGTCGTCGTCTCGAACCGCTGGCGCAAGCTGATGAGCCTCCAGCGCAAGATCGCGCGCCGGAACAACAAGCGCCTCGTCGGCCGCGAGATGGACGTGCTCGTCGAGGGCCCGTCGGAGGAGCACGAGCTCGTGATGGCGGGCCGCCACGCGGGCCAGGCGCCGGACGTGGACGGGAAGGTCTACCTCGGCGGCGGCGAGGTCACGCGCGGCGAGATGCGCCGCGTCCGCATCACCCAGTCGGCCGACTACGACCTCGTCGGCGACGTCATCGACGATCCGCCCCCCCGCGCCGCCGCCGCCGCGAAGCCAAAGAAGCGCGCCCTCCCCGTCTTCGGCTCCCAGCTGATGTCCCGCGGCGCCTGACCCCCCCGCGCCGCCGCTGATGTCGCGCGGGCGTCTGATGTCCGCCGCGCTGCGATGTCGGGGCTGCTACCTCGCCGGGAGCGTGATCGCGATCGACGGCGACGTGCCGGTGCCGCTGTCTTGCGTGAGGTCGATGACGTCCTGGGGCTGGCCCTTGACCGTCATCTCCCACGTGCCCTCCGCGTTCGCGATGGTGCCGTTCACGCGCTCTTCGGGCAGCAGCGTCTCGTTCCGGCTCACGGCGACGAGGAGCGCGTTCGGGATCGCGCCGCGCTCGCTCCGCAGCGTGTAGCTGTTCGGCTCGGTCCCCGCGGAGATCGTGGGGAGCGCCGGCGGAGGCAGCGGAAGCGTGGGGCTCGTGCACGCCGCAACGGCCACGATCATCAGCGCGCGCGCGAGCCACCGCCGTCCCATAGCAACGTCGTAGCATGCCCCCACGCGGCGCCGCCACCAGCATTCGCCCGATTTTTGAGGCACATAGACAACTCAGTTGGCACTAGCCCGCCGGCTGCCATGAGCGACGTGCTTGGGCTTGTTCCAACAACCGCCGTAGGCTGGGGAGAACAGCCCGGCGACGCTCGGGCGTTACCTCGCAGGATCCCGTGAAGATCTGGCTCCGGCCGCTCCCCTTCGCACTGCTCGCGGCCTACGGCGTCGCGAAGGCCGGTCGAGCGCCCGTCGACGACGCGGCCCCGAGCCGATCGGCCGCGCTCTGCGGCGCGCTCGAGAAGCTCCACGACGTCACGTGCGACCCGAACGACGTCGTGTGGCTCCAGGGTCCGTCCGGCGTGAGCGGCGCGATGCGCGGCAAGGGTCGGGCGCTCGTGCGCGGCAAGGAGAAGAGCGTGGTCCCGTCGTCCGCCGATCCGAGCGCGCCGCCGGACGCCGAGACGTTCGACCTCTTCACGGTCGACGCGCGGCTCTCCCCCGAAGGGCAGCTCCTCGACGTCGGGGACATGCACAACCTCACGAAGTCGACCAACGCGGACGAGACGCTCCCCGTCACGCGCGGCTCGCTCGTCGCGTACGTCGTCGAGGTCGACGGGCATCCGCAGGCGGTGCAGGTCCTCGACCTCGCCGGCCACGACACGCACGCGTACGAGGAGCTCACGCGCACCGAGCGCTGGCAGGTGAAGATCGCAGACCTCCAGGCCACCGGCTCCACCCACGGCGTGAAGAAGACGGTGTTCGCGCTCGTCCCGCCGCCGAAGACGGCCTCGGTCGCGTTCCGCGACGACGGGACGCTCGAGGTGAAGACCGATCCGCCGTCGGAGCCGCCGCTCGTCTTCGACCCGGTGAAGGCGACCGTGCCCGAGGGCGCTCACGCGCGCGCGACGCCGGAGGGCGTCCTCGCGAAGCCGCCGACGTTCGGACCATGGATGAGCGATCGTCTCCGCGCCGCGTCGTGGTTCGGCGACGAGAAGAACCAGATGCTCAAGGCCGTCGTCTTCACCACGCTCGAGTGGGTGAAGGGCAAGAAGGCCGCGCTCACCGGCGACACCGGCGCGGAGCAGGCGCAGGAGGACCTCGGGTCGATCGTCACGATGCAGACGGTCAACGTGACCGATCCCGAGCTCGGTTGGCCGCCGAAGCCGCTCGAGCCGATGCTGAAGCCGCCGCTCACGGGCGAAGGCCAGTGGATCCGCCTCGACGACGATCCGTTCATCACGCCCGTCGCCGGCAACGCGACCCCGTTCGTGACGACGTTCGTGCGCACCGATCCGAGCGCGCAGCAGACGCGCGTCTACGTGACGCTCTGGGACCCGCGCCTCGTCGCGCTCCACATGGAGGCCGGCTCGGTCGAGCCGGTCAGCTCCACCGGCGAGGCCGGCACCGGGCAGATCCCGCGCGAGCCGCAGGTGATCCGGAAGCTCGTCGCCGGCTTCAACGGCGGCTTCCAGGCGACGCACGGCGAGTTCGGCATGCAGGCCGACGGCGTCCTCTACCTGCCGCCGAAGCCGTACGCCGCGACCGTGCTCGAGATGAAAGACGGCGCGACCGCGTTCACCGCGTGGCCGCCCGACCAGCGCACCGTGCCGGAGGACGTCCTCTCGTTCCGCCAGAACATGACCCCCATGGTGCAGAACGACAAGTACAACCCGTGGGGCCGCGCGTGGTGGGGCGGCGTCCCGCCGGGCTGGAAGGACGCCGTCCACACGACGCGCTCCGGCCTGTGCCTCACGAAGGAGGGCTTCGTCGCGTACCTCTTCGGCCACGACATCGGCCCCGAGCCGCTCGGGCGCGCGATGCTCGCGGCGCGCTGCCAGCTCGGCATCCACCTCGACATGAACCCGGGCCTCGCCGGCTTCGAGTTCTACAACATGCAGTCTGCAAGTACCTTCAAGCCGCTCGGCCGTCCCCTCCAGCCGGACTGGGAGTACGAGGGCACGGTGAAGGACATGCCGGACTTCAAGTACCGGTCGCGCCGGATGACGAAGACGATGGGGCACATCCAGTTCCCTCGCTACATCCAGCGCGACGGACGCGACTTCTTCTACCTCACGAACCGCGCGGTCCTCCCCGGCGCGCCGCTCGAGCCCGAGAGCGAGTGGCGCGTGAAGGGCCTCCCGCAGCACGGCTTCCCGTACGCGAGCGCGATCACGACCGCGCGCCTCTTCCCGAACGGCGACCCGAGCCGCAAGGTCCGCGTGCTCCGCGTCGATCCGCGCGCCGTCGACCTCGACAAGCCGGACGCCGACGAGAAGGTGCAGACCGTCCTCGTCCTCGGCCGCCCGCCGAAGGTGAAGCCGAGCGCCGAGGCCGGCGACAAGAAGCTCTGGCTCGGCGCGCACGTCTTCTCCGTCTCCGCCTCCGCGCCGCCGAACGCGTCAGCGCTCGTGCCCGTCCTCGCGCCCGGCTCCGTCACCGCGCGCGGCGCGGTCGGCGTCTCGGACGAGGACGGCTTCTTGCACTGGCTCGAGCTCCCGCCCGACGATCCCCCGAGCAGCGACGCGAGCGCGGCGATGCTCGACCTCCTGCAACGCGCAGGTTGCACGTCGCGCGGCCTCGTCGCCGGCGATCTCCGCGCGTACCTCGGCGGCGGCCTCGACCTCGCGGGCGAGCCGGCCGGCCCGACAGCGGTCGCGATCCGCCTCGCGCGGACCCCCTCCCCCGCCGCGAAGCAGATCTTCGAGGACGTGGCGATCGTGCAGCAGGCGGTCTGGGCCCCGCTCCAGGCCCAGCGGGTGAAGTGGCGGCCGACCCTCGCCCCGCCCGAGAAGCCCGCCCCCTCCGCCAGCGCGTCGGCGTCGTCGTCGGCCGCGCCTCCCCCGAAGCCGCCGCGCTAGCGCTGCTTTGAGATTCGGAAGAGACGTTCGACCTTGGGGCCGACCCGCGCGGAACGCCGTTGTTTCCATGGGTCGCGCGGGGCCTCCCCTCGAAAGCTGAGAAACCGCATTAAGTCGCTCGCCAACACCAGGACCCGGCGCTATGAGGACCCGCCCTCCCTGGTTTTGGCGGAAGTTTTCGCTTCAGCCGGATCCCGCGGGGGGTGAGCCCATCGAACGGCGACGGCCGGCACCCACGGCGAAGGTGCCCGGCATCGCTGTTAAAACAGGAGTGCGGGCGATATGATGCAGTTTCAGGAGCGGCGGATGTCAGACGAGAACAAGCGCGGCGGCGGATCCGACCTCGATATCTTCGAGGGTCTCGGTCGGAAGAACTCCGAGAAGATGCCGATCGCGCCCCCGCCTCCGCCAGGCTCCTCCTCTTACGTCCAGGCCGCGCGTCCTGCCCCCATCGACGCGAAGAAGACGCTGCTCGGCATCCCCGGCCCCGCCACGCCGCTCGCTGCGCCGCCGCCTCCCCCGTCGACGCGCCCCTCGAGCGCGGGCCTCATCGACGCCGCGCACCCGGCGTCGGGCTCGATGCGCGCGAACGGCAAGTCGTCGGACGCCCCGCCGGGCCGCGGCTCGCTCCCGAACCTCGCGGCGTCGAAGAGCAATCCGCCGATCGAGGCCGCCGCTCCGCACCGCGCGAGCGGCCCGCACCGCCTCCCCTCCGATCCCCCGCCGCGCCCGCACAACCCGGCGCCGCGCCATCACTCGAGCCATCCGCCGCCCGCGATCGTGAAGGCCCGCGCGGGCAAGCTCGATCCGGATCCGTACACGGACGAGGACGACGCGGCGGACACGCACGTCTTCGAGAAGCACAAGGTCAACGAGGCGCAGGCGAAGGCCGCCCTCGGCCACGCGCCGACGCAGGCGTTCGAGCAGGTCCCCTCGACGCAGAACGCAGGCGGCTCCAACGATCGCACGCTCGCGCGCACGAACGACGGCGAGTCGCTCGACACGCTCGTCGCGTCGTCGGAGCAGCGCGCCGCGTCCGAGCGCACGTCGGCGCGGCTCGCGACCGCGAAGACCGAGATGGCGATGCCCGCGCAGCCGATGCCGCAACCGGCGCCGATGCCGCAACCGGCGCCGGTCCCGGAGCCGCCGGACACCGCGTCGCTCTCCGCCGCGTTCGGCGCCCTCGGTGAGCCGGAGGCCGCGTCGATCTCGAAGAGCCTCCGCTCCTCGCAGCCCGCGAGCGGCTCGATGCGCTCGGCGCCCCCGCCGCCTCCGCCGTCGATGAAGCCGGGCCTCACGACCCAGCCCGCGATGCCGCCGCCGCCCCCTCCGCCGCCAGGCGCGGCCGCGCCCGGGATGCAGACGCTCCCTTCCGCGCAGCAGATCGCGCTGCCGCCGCAGTCGGTCCCGCCGCCGCCCGTCACGCAGCCGTACGCCGCCGGCGCCGTGTCGCCATCGGCGCCGCCGCCGCCGGTGCAGTCCTATCCGCCGGCCGCCCCGCAGCAGAGCCTGCCGCCGGTCGCGCGGATGGATGCAAGCTACACGTTCCCGGAGAAGAAGGAGCCGAAGAGCAACGGCTTCGTCTTCGCGGTCCTCCTGACCGTAATGGCGATCGCCGGCGCGGCGGTGTTCTTCTTCATGCCGCGCACGGGCACGGTGGTCGTGAACGTCGCCGACGCGAAGGGCGGCGTGGTCTCGAAGCTCGAGGTCACGATCGACGGCGCGAAGAAGTGCGACAGCGCCCCGTGCATCGTCCGCGACCTCCCCGCCGGCACGCACGAGGTGAAGGTCAGCGCCGCCGGCTACGAGCCGGTCGCGGCGAAGGCGGTCGCGATCTCGGGCGGCAAGGACGTGACGACGGACTTCCAGCTCGTCGCGGCGAAGCCTTCGAACGGCACCGGCTTCAAGGTCGCCGGCCCGGCGGGCGCGAAGCTCACCGTCGACGGCAAGGAGATCGGCGTCCTCCCGCAGGAGCTGAAGGACCTCGAGCCGGGCGATCACAAGCTCCACTTCAGCGGCGATCGCTACGCCCCGCTCGACAAGACGATCACGGTCGGCAAGGACGAGATCGTCGACGTCGGCACGGTCCCGCTGAAGGTGACGAAGGGCAAGGCGACGATCCAGCTCGGCACGCCGGGCGCGAAGGTCACGCTCGTCAACGGCGCCACGAAGAAGGAGGTCCCGCAGTTCCCGATGGCGATCGAGTTCGATCCCAACGAGAAGTGGGAGCTCCAGGCGACGAAGGACGGGATGGACCCCTACAGCGAGAAGATCGCGTTCGAGGACGGCCAGGCCGAGAAGACGTTCACGATCACGCTGAACCCGAAGGGCACCGCCGCCGCGAGGGCAGCCGCGGAGAAGCCGGCCTCCGCCCCGGTCGCCGCCGCGATGACGCCGAAGGCAAAGGTCTCCTCGTCGTCGAGCGACGACGAGAAGCCGAGGAAGTCCACCGCATCGGAATCGACCGGCGAAACGGCGCTGAAGATCAACTCCCTCCCCGCCTCCTCGATCGTCCTCGACGGCAAACCCATCGGCGTCACCCCGCAGGCACACGTCACCGTGACCCCGGGGACCCACACGATCATGTTCGTGAACTCGGAGCAGTCCCTGAAGAAGACGATCACGGTCGAGGTCAAGGCCGGCGAAACAAAGGCCGCCTTCGCGAAGCTGCGGGACGAGTAACCGCGTACGCTCCCTCCACGTGAGGGAAGCGTGAAGGAAGCTACACGCGACGAGCTCCGCAAGGCGCTGCTCTTCGCAGCGGCAGTCGCGTCGCTCGTCTTTGTCGCGCTCGCGTATCGCCCGGCGCTCGAGGCTCCCTTCGTCTGGGACGATCACGTGCTCCTCGACGGTGCGGCCTCGTATCGCCGTGCGCCGTTGCTCGATCTGCTGACCGAACCATTCTGGCCCGAAGGATCGCTCACGGACGCGCGACCACGGTACTACCGGCCGCTGGTCCTCTTGTCGTACCGCTTCGACCTCGCGCTCGGCGGCGCGCCGGACCAGTTTCACTTCACGAACGTTCTGCTTCATCTCGCGACGTGCACGCTCTTCGCGGTGTGCGCGCGTCGCCTCGGCGCATCGTGGGAAGCCGCCGTGCTCGCGGCGCCCACGTGGGGCGTGATGCCGAGGCTCACCGAAGCCGTCGCGTGGGTCTCGGGACGGGCCGACGTGCTGGCCTGCTGTTTCGGGCTCGGCGCGCTCGCGGTGTGGCCGGCGGCGCGAAGTGACGCTGAGCCCAGGCGCACGTTGATCGGTACATGGGTGCGCGCGGTGCTCGCCGGCGCGCTCGTCTTCGCGTCGTGCCTAAGCAAGGAAGTCGGTCTCGCCTTCGCGCTCGTCGTCGCGATTCTCGCCGGGCGGCGCGACGCGCGTCGCGCGGGCCTGTGCCTTGGTCTTCCTGTCCTCGGCTACGCGGCGTTGCGGACCATTGCGCTCGCCGGCCCCTCATCGGCCTCGCGAGACCTCGGGGCGGGCACGCGTCTTGGCACCGTCTTCGAAGCGGTAGCGCGCTACGCCGAGATGATCCTCGATCCCTTTCGTTCGCGCACGAGCATCGGGCTCGTCGGAGAGGTTGATACCGTTCGTGCTGCCGTCGGCGGAACGCTAGCCGCGTTGGCGCTAGTGATCGCCGCGGTGTTCGTGCGACGCGCGCACGCGAAGGGTTCGACATCGAGACAGGGCATGCAGGTCGGCCTCGTCCTCGCGGCGACCTCCCTCGGTCCCGTCCTTCACGTCGTACCGCTCGCACTCGCCGGATCCGTCGCGGCCGATCGCCTCCTCTACGTGCCGCTCGCCGGCATCATGCTCGCGATCGCGTGCGCACCCTTGCCACGTCCGCGCGTCTTCGCCGCCGCGGCGCTCGCCGGAACGCTCCTCCTTGGCGCGACGACCACCGCACGCGCGAACGACTACACGGAGGAGCTCCGTTTCTGGATCGTCGCCGCCGAACAAGCCCACCCGCACAACACGATGCCGAGGATGGCGCTCGCAGGAGTGCTGCTCGGACGTAGAGAGCCCGAGCTCGCCTGCCGCCTCTATGATCGGTCCCTCGAGACGCTCGCGCAATCGCGCGCTGCGCCGTCCGCCGAGCGACGGGCGAGAGAGAACCGAGCGGTGTGTGCGGTGAGGCTCGGCCGGTACGAGGAGGCGCTTGCCCTCACCGAGGCGCTCGCGAGATCGCATCCCGAGAGCGCGCGCATTCAGCTCGCGGTTGCGTTTGCGCATCTCCACCTCCGCGCCTTCGACGCAGCGGCGTCGTCGTTCGCGCGGGCCGCGGCGCTCGATCCAGCGCTCACCGCACGGATTGGCGTCCCCGCGGAGCGGCTGCGACGTATACAAGCGGCCGATCGCTTCTTCGAAGACCTTGAGGCTCGGAAGAATGAGCCGGTGAGGTATGCGAAGCACCTCGCCGACCTCGGCCGCCTGCCGGAGGCATGCGACGCGTTCCTCGCGGTCGCAACGAACCGGCGGGCGGCCCCCGACGCGCGCTACGACGCAACCGCGTTCCTCTTGCTGCACGGATCGCTCGAGGCCGCCGAGCTCGCGACGGCGGCGTTCCCGCCAGGACCAGACTGGGACGACGATCTCCGCCCCGTCCTTCCCCGCCGCCGCGCGCACCGGCGCGCTCTCGAAGCGGTTCTCCCGCGGGTCGAAGCGCTCGCTCGCTAGCGTCCTGCTATGCTGCCCGCGAATGGGTGACAAAGGCGACGTGCTCGTGATCGACGACGAGCCCGGGCTGCGCGACATGCTCGCGATCCTGTTTCGGCGTGAGGGCTACAACGTGACCACGGCCCCAGGATTCGTCGCCGCCCGTGACGCGATCCGCAACGCGCCGCAACCCTATGGCGTCGTCTTGACGGACCTCATGATGCCGGACGGCTCGGGCCTCGACGTCATCCCGCTCGTCAAGGACGCCGCGCACGACGCCGAGGTCATCGTGATGACGGCGCACTCGACGCTGGAGACCGCGATCGAGGCGATGCGGCGCGGCGCGTACGACTTCGTATTGAAGCCCTTCTCGAGCTCGGAGCTTCGCGTCCTGGTCCAGAAGGCGTTCGAACGTCACGCACTGGTAGAGGAGAACGCGCGGCTCCGCGCCCAGGTCGACCGGCATCAACCGAAGGACCTCATCGGGCGCTCCGCCGGCATGCGGAAGGTCCTCGAGTTGGTCGAACGCGTCGCGTCCGGCCGTAGCACGGTACTCATCACGGGCGAGAGCGGAACGGGCAAGGAGCGCATCGCGAGGCTCCTCCACGAATCCTCCGATCGAAAGGACAAGCCCTTCCGCGTCATCAACTGCGGCGCGATCCCCGAAGCGTTGATCGAGAGCGAGCTCTTCGGCCACGAGAAGGGCGCCTTCACGGGCGCGAGCACTCGAAAGCTCGGCTTCTTCCGCGAGGCGGACACGGGCACGGTGCTCCTCGACGAGGTGGGCGAGCTCCCTCCGCCGATGCAGGTGAAGCTCTTGCGCGTTCTTCAAGAGCGCAAGGTCCGCGGTATCGGCGAGGCCGACGAATCGTCGGTCGACGTTCGCGTCCTCGCCGCGACGAACCGGAACGTCGAGGATGACGTCAAGAACGGCAAGTTCCGTCAGGACCTCTACTATCGCCTCAACGTCATCCGCATCGAGGTGCCACCCCTCCGCGAGCGCCGCGAGGACATCGCAGAGCTCGCACGCCACTTCCTCGAGCGCTGCGCGCGCGAGCACGGAAAGGTGGTGCGGGCGCTCGGCGCCGACGCGCTCCGCGCGCTCGACGCGTATTCGTTCCCCGGCAACATCCGCGAGCTCGAGAACATCATCGAGCGCGCGGTCGCCCTCGCGGTCGGCCCCAAGATCGGGCTCGGAGATCTCCCGACCGAGGTGAGCGGCGCGACCGCGCGGACGACACCGGCGTTGCTCGATCTTCCGGAGGCAGGTTGCGACCTCGACGCCGTTCTCGCCGAGGTCGAGCGCCGACTCATCCTTCAAGCGCTCGAGCGATCAGGCGGCGTTCGAACGGCGGCCGCGAAGCTGCTCGATGTCACGTTTCGTAGCCTCCGCTACCGGATGCAGAAGCTCACGCTCACGACGTCGGATGATGCCGCCGGGCCCGACTCTGAAGGCGAGGCATGAGCCGCTTTTCGTCGCTCGACCAGGCGCGTTTCGTCGGCGCACACTCGCAGCACGTGTAGTTGCCCGCTGAAACGTGCTCGAACCGAAGCCGCCGTTGTAGTCTTCGATGAGCGAAGAGGGAGAGTCGATGATGGAACGGTCAATGCTTCACTGGACGCCCGTGACGATCCGTCAACGAGGTCTTTGCTCGCGTACTCGCGGCTTCACGCTCGTCGAGCTCGCCATCGTCGTCGCGATTGTTGGTGTCCTCGCCGTGCTCGCGATCGTCGGTTACCGCAGGTACATGCTCAACGCGAAGGTGAGCGAAGGCCAGTCGATGCTCGGCGGGATCAAGGTCGCGCAGGAGAGTCATCGCGCCGAGGTCGGCATCTACGCGAAGATCGGCACCACCAACTGGTGTCCAGAGAACGGCGGCGTCGGCAATCGCAAAGTCGGCTGGAATCCGGCGTGCAACGGCGGAGACGCCCCCTGGTCGCTCCTTCCCGTCCACGCCGAGAACGCGGTCTCCTTTCAGTACATGACAACAGGCGGCGGCTCCGGGTTCACCGAACCAACCGACGGGGATTGGGGGTGGGTGACGTGGGGAACCCCCGACACGACGAAACCATGGTACTGGGCCACCGCGAAATGCGATCTCGACCCCGGTGGCGACTTCACGATGCTCGTCGGGTCATCGCTCGATAATCGGATCTTCGTGCACAACGCCGGCGAGTAGTCGCTCTGCTCCTCAGGCGCCTGGCACAGGCCGCCGTCCCGCTCGCGAGCGGCGTCGCCTACACGCTGACCGCGACACGCGAGATACTAGGAGGCGACACCGGCGAGCTCGCGTCCGCTGGCGTCTCCGCGGCCGTTCCTCATCCGCCCGGATATCCCCTCTTCGTCCTCTGGTGTCAGGCATGGAGGTGGTTGCCGGCGGCTTCGCCAGCCCACCGCGTCGCGCTCGCGACAGCGATCGCCGGCGCGCTCGCCATCGACGCGCTAGTGCGAGCTTGCCGCGCGTGGGGTGCGACGCCGATCGCATCCGCGATCGGCGCCGCGATCTTCGCGGTTTCGCCGCTCATGTGGCGCCTCTCGACCGAGCCCGAGGTGTTCGCGCTCAACGTGCTCATCGTGCTCACGCTCGTGCGTATCGCGGGCCCCACCACGCTCTCGCCCATGGGAGAACTTCGGCGCGCATGGCTACTAGCACTCCTCGCCGGCCTCGGCATCGCGAACCACCACACTTGCGTGCTCATTGCTCCGCTTGGGCTCTTCAGTTGGAGGCGCGCCGTTCGCGCGGCTCCGCGTCCACTGCTCGCGGTCGCGGGGAGCCTCGGCGCGCTCACGATAGGCCTTACGCCGTATCTCTTCCTGATCGTTCGCTCTCGGTCGATGCCGGTCGGGAGCAACTGCGACTGGGGCGATACCTCGACACTCTCGGGCCTTCTCCATCATTTCCTGCGCCGCGACTATGGCACTACAAGTCTCGCCTCCGGTGACGACCCACACGAGCCGTTTGGCCAGCTCGCGCTCCTAGGCCGGAGCTCGCTCGAATCGGGGATCGGTCCTCTCGCCGTCGTCGCCGCCCTCGCGGCCGCCGCCAAGCGCCGATTCTCCTGGGCGTTCGCGATGCTGGTCCTGTCGATCGCCCTCGCGGGACCGCTCTTGATCCTGCGGTTCAATCTGCCGCCGCGCAACCTGATGGCCCTCGTCGTCGAGCGCTTCCATCTGCTTCCGCTCTCCCTCGCGTCGATCGTCGCCGCGCGCGGTATCGACGTCATCGCCTCTGGGCTTCAATCCGCCTCCTTCCGGAAGGGCGTCGTTGCCACGAGTATCGCTTCGATCGCGACACGTGGAGCGATCACGTTGTACGACGTGCTGGCGACGCACCGCCCCACTACCGAGAGCTACCTTCGCAACGTGCTCGCGATGCTGCCGGAGCGGAGCATCCTCCTCGCCAACGGCGACGATGTCGTCGGCGGCCTCGAGTACATGCAGTGCACGATGAGAGAGCGTCGCGACGTTGTCGTTGTAGCGCCGCGCCTTCTCCTCGCCGAGTGGTATGCGCGCCGAATCGAGGCCCAGCTCGGCCAGCCCGTCGAACACGGCGTCGTCCCACCCAGAGAGCGCGTCCCCGTGCTGAGTAGCCTACGGCTTGTCTCCCAGCTGCTGGAGACAGGGCGGCCCGTCTACGTCACGAGCTGGTTCGCGAGGGACCTGGATACGACTTTCCCGAGCTATCCCATCGGTCCGCTCATCCGACTAACGAGGACTCCCGCCGAGGTGCCGTCGCCCCACGAGCTGATGGAGAGGAACGAGGCCCTCTTCGCGAAGCTGACGTTGGATGCCACGCCCCCCGCGGCGCATACTTGGGCGGGCGCTCGCTACCAAGACTATGCGCGGCCATGGTTTGTCCTCTCGCAAGCACTTGCCACTGCGGATGACATGGAAGCATCCGGCCGCTGCCGCGCGCGGGGAGCTGCGCTGCTTCCGCGCGCCCGTTGACGATCGACCAATTTTGTCCCTCCCGCACCCCAAAGTTGTCAGCGCCACCAGATTGACACTAGTATTCCCCCGCGATAGTAGCTTCTGGACCCTGGTACCCGCCTTGCTTCAGAGGCGTACCGCCGTTCAAGCAAGGAGCGCTCGATGGTCAGGATTCGTAAGAGACTCAAGCAGGGATTCACACTCGTCGAGCTCATGATCGTCGTCGCGATCGTCGGTGTCTTGGCCGTGCTTGCCGTGTACGGCGTCCGCAAGTACATCGCGAACGCGAAGACGGCAGAGGCAAAGAACTCGCTCGGCCAGATCGGCAAGGATGCCGTGACCGCTTTCGAAGGCGAACGTATGGAGGCGACGGTCATCACCCCCGGCACTTCGACTGCAGTCATCCGCAAGACGTGCGGTACCGCCTCCAAGGCTGTCCCCGCGTCCGGTTCCATGGCCCTTCTTCAGGGCAAGAAGTATCAGTCCGCAAAGCTTGACTGGTCACCGGAAAACGACGTCAAGCTGAATAGGGGCTTTCCTTGCCTAAAGTTCGAGATGACGGCACCTCAATACTACTCCTACATGTACAATGGCGGCGACGTAGCGGGCACTGACGAAGAGGGCAAGGCGATCTCCGCGACCGCGATCGGCGACTTGAGTGGCGATGGCGCTCTCTTCTCGACGTTCACTATGAACGGTAAGATTCAGGAAGGCCGGCTTACGATCGCGCCCTCGATCGACGAGGTATCTCCGGAGGAGTGACCTTCACTCGCACGCATTTCCTGCTAGCTGTTAGGCTAGCTAGCGGCCCGGCTGTACCCAGTCGGGCCGCTTTTCGTTTGTCGTCTCCCGCTCCGGTACTCCGTCCCCTGGGTTATCCGTGATTTCACCACTTCGCCGCGTCGTCCCCTTTCTCTTCTTCTCGGGCGCGTGTGCGCTCGTCTACCAGATCGCTTGGTTCCGTGAGCTGAGGCTCGTCTTCGGCGGAAGCACAGCCGCCTCGGGCGCTGTGCTGGCTGCCTTCATGGGTGGGCTCGGTGTCGGCGGGATCATGCTAGGCCGCCGGGCCGACCGCTCACCGAACCCGTTTGCGTTCTACGCCAACCTCGAACTCTTCATCGCTGTGACGGCCGGGCTGAGCCCCCTCCTCGTCGTGCTCGCTCGCGCGGTCTATCTCGGCATCGGCGGCGCCGCGACACTCGGAACGGTGGGTGCTACGGCGCTGCGGTTGGTGCTCACCGCGCTCGTCCTCGGGCCATCCACAATCGCGATGGGCGGAACGATGCCAGCGGCCGCGCGCGCGGTCGAACGCTGGGACGACGTCGGCCGCTCGCGGGTCGGACTCCTGTACGGCGTGAATACGATCGGGGCCGTCGCGGGCACGCTGCTCGCGAACTTCCTCGCGATCGAGCTGTTCGGAACGCGGATGACGCTCTGGCTCGCTTGTCTCGTCAACGCGCTCGTCGGCGTCATTGCGCGATCGGTCGCGCGACGGATGGCGGGGGACGCGGCGGCGGAGGCTAGCGCGGACACGAACGCCTCGGAAACCAACGTCGCAGAGGTTCCCACTTGGTTTCCGCCGGCCGCGGCAGCCATCGCCGGCCTCTCCTTCATGCTGATGGAGCTTGTCTGGTACCGGATGCTCGCGCCGCTCCTAGGCGGTACCTCCTACACCTTCGGGCTCATTCTCGCAGTCGCGCTCGCCGGAATCGGCATCGGCGGCGCGCTCTACTCTCGCGTGACCCAGCGTGCCACGCTCGTCCTATTCGCGACGACATGCGCGCTCGAAGCCCTCGCGATTGCGATCCCCTACGCTCTCGGCGATCGCATCGCCACACTCGCGCTCCTCCTCGGACCGCTCGCGCAGATTTCATTCCTCGGCGCCGTCTCCGCATGGACGCTTGTCACCGTCGTCGTTGTCTTTCCAGCCGCGGTGGTATCGGGTTTCCAGTTCCCCGCCATCATCGGCCTCTACGGACGTGGCGCCCGTGACGTCGGCTCCGACGTCGGAAAGGCGTACGTTGCCAACACGGCGGGCGCGATGGTCGGCTCGCTAGCCGGCGGTCTGGGCCTCCTCCCGCTCCTCTCGGCTCCGGGCTGCTGGCGCGCCGTCATCATCGGCCTGAGCGCTGCGGCCCTGGTCAGCCTCGCGGTCGATCTTCGCATGCGCGCGCTCCACGCTCTCCCGCCATCCGTCACGGTCGGAGCCCTCGCGATCGCCGCGCTGGCGACCCTCGGCGCGACAGGACCGACACACTTCTGGCGTCACTCCGGCATCGGCGCCGGCCGCGCCATCAATTCCTCACGGATGAACCAGCATGACCTCCAGCCCTTCATCAGGCACTGGAACTGGGCGATCGCATGGGAAGCGGATGGGGTCGAGAGCGCGGTCGCCCTGACCCGCGCGAACGGGTACGCCTTCATCGTCAACGGAAAGAGCGACGGACACGTCCACGCCGATCGCTCGACGCAGGTCATGAGCGGCCTGCTCGCTACGCTCCTCCACGAGGACCCGCGCCGAATGCTCGTCGTGGGGCTCGGCACGGGGAGCACGGCGGGGTGGCTCGGCGCGATCCCGTCGGTCGAGCGCGTCGATGTCGTGGAGCTGGAGCCGGCGATCGTACGCGTGGCGCGGGATTGCGCGGCCGTCAACCAGTCTGTGGTGACCAACCCGAAGGTCCACATCACGATCGGCGACGCGCGCGAGGCGCTCCTCACGACGCGTGAGCGCTACGATGTCATCTTCTCGGAGCCTTCAAATCCCTATCGTGCTGGCATCTCGAGCCTCTTCACCTCTGATTTCTACCGCGCAGTCTCCGGTCGCCTTAACGACGGCGGTCTATTCGTGCAATGGATGCAGACGTACGACGTCCAGCCGTTCGCCGTAGCGACTGCGATGATGACCCTGCGCTCGGTCTTTCCGGCCGTAAGCGTGTGGCAGACGGAGTCCGGGGACATTCTGCTCATTGGGGAGCGTGAAGCGCGCCCACTCGATATGGATCGGGTCCGTCAGCGTGTGAGCCAGGAGCCCGTCGCGACGGCCCTCGCGGCCACGTGGGGCACGACAACGGCGGAAGGCGTACTCGCCCACTACGTGGCCGCACCGGCCCTGATCGACCGCGTCGCCGAGGCGGGACTCGGCGTCGTGAATACAGACGACCAGAACGCGCTCGAGTTCGCCTTCGCGCGAAACCTCGGTCGGAACAACCAGATCGGACACGAGGTCCAGCGTGTCGCCTTCCTGCTTGGACTTGGAACTCCACAGATCGTTGGCGCGTACGATCGCGAGCTCGTGATCGAGGAGCGTCTGTGGAACCAGGCCACGACCAACCATCCGCTGGACCCGCTCGCGCCCCCCTCCGCCTCGGTAGCGGCGACCAGCGATCTCATCGTGAGATTCATGTCGTCAGGCCATCCGCAGGCCCTCGCGCGATGGCGGCGGCTCGGCCGCCCTCCCCGGACGTACATGGAGCGCCTGTACGTCGCCAGCACGATGGCGGACGAAGGAGATGATGCGTTTCCCGGCTTCGTGACCGCTGAGGTCAAGCCCGCGATCGACCGCGAGCTCCTGAACGGACTCTGGCTGGTCAAGAAGAAGCGCACCGACGATGCCGCTACCGTCCTAGGTCGTGCCTTCACTCTCGCACGCACCGAGCCCTGGTTCCCGACCGACACGATGATGCGAGCGCTCAACGAGGCCTTCGCGATTGGTCGCGAGTCCCCCGAGTTGGCAAAAACGCTCGCATCGTCCCTGAGCGAGCCGTTCGCAGTCTCGATCTTCGAGGCGTTGCGGGTCCAGGTTTATCTCAGGCTCCTCCGTGCGACCGGCGACTTCAGGCACTGTGTCCAGGGTATCGACCGTTGGTCTCCGCTTCCCTTCGAACGTCCCATCATCGATGTCCGCATTGCCTGCCTGGAAGGGGCCGGCGATCCGCGCAAGGCGCAGGCCGAAGAGGATCTCCGCGAGCTCCTCATGCACACGACAGCGTTCGGCGCCGCGATCCTGCCAGTGCCCGTGAAGGTGCCGCCAGCGCCGGGGGCGACTCCCGACACGGATCAGGCGGACGCCGCCGTTCCACCCGACGCCGCCGCGCCGTGATATCGTGACGGTCGTGACGAGGCAGCGCGGGTTTTCCGCGATCGAGCTGATGAATTTCTTCGCGCTCGCCGCGATCCTCGCGGCGGTGGCGATGTATGGCGTTGCCCGTTACGTCCGCCACGGCAAGACCACTGAGGCGCAGGAGTCCGTGAAGCGCCTCGCCAGCGAGACGGCGGAGTTCTACAACCGCTCCGACGCCAACCAGCCGAGCGGAGCGACGCCCAACGCGGTCCACGCGATGCGGCACTTTCCGCCGAGCTCGCGCGCACCCGTCCCGGAGGACCCGCTCAACGTCCGTGGGAAGCGCTACCAGAGCAACGCCTCCGACTGGGCCGTAAGCCCTTGGAAAGAGCTCAAGTTCTCCATCGTCCAGCCGCAGTGCTACCAGTACTCGTTCACCGCGACCGGGGCCGGCACGACGGCGCGGGCGCTCGTCGTGGCCGAGGGCGATCTCGACGGGGACGGGACGCGCTCGCACTACGGCCTCGCCGTCGTCCCCGACGAGACGCTCTCCGCGCAGGTCGCGAAGGAGATGGAACGCACCGATCCGGAGGAGTGAGCGGTGCGCCGGTTCACTCCGATCGAGCTCGCAATCGCGCTCTCGCTCGCCGGCACCATCGCCGCGATCGCGGTCCCGACCTTCGCGCGCGAGCTCCACGCTTCGCGTTTCAGCGAGCCCATCGACGCGCTGCAACGCATGTCGACCCAGACGATCTCATACGTCGAGGTCCATCACGAGCTGCCCGCGAGCGCGCCGATGACGCCGGAGGCGCCGCCGCGAGGAGCGAAGCAGGCGTACCCGGCGGAGATCTGGGAGCACCCCACGTGGAAGGCGCTCTCTTTCCAGCCCGCCCCCGACGGCGTGCCAATCGCGTACGCGTATGCCTTCGACGCGCATGCCGACGGATTCGTCGCGCACGCACACGGCGACCTCGACGGCGATGGCGTCCTCAGCACTTTCGAGATGCGCGGCAAGGCGAAGCCGGGCGAGCCGCTCGCGATCGAGCCGGGCCTCTATGTCGAAAGCGAGCTCGAATGAAGGTAACGGCGGGCGAGCTCGTCGCGGTCGCGGTCGCCGTGTGCGCCGCCGCCGGCATCGGCCTCACGCAGCAGGGCACGCTCGCCAAGCACGCCCATACCGCGCGAACGTTGCAGGTCGACATCGAGCCACTCCCCCCGCCCGGGCATCTGAAGCGGCTCGTGCTCGGATATCGAAGCGCCGCCGTCGACTACCTCTGGGTCAAGGTGCTCGTCGAGCAGGGCATCCACATGCAGGAGAAGCGTCGCTTCGAGTCGCTGCCCAGCTACATCGACGGGATCATCGCGCTCGAGCCGGACTTCCGCTCCCTCTACGAGTTCGTCGACACGCTCTTGTTGTTCCAGTTCGTTCCGGGCGAAGAGAAGGACGCTCGGCTCGCGCGCCGCTACCTCGAACGCGGGCTGCAGGAACGGCCCTACGACCACAAGATCTGGCTGCACTACGGCCAGTACGTCGCGTTCCTCGCGCCCTCATATCTGACGGACAAAGCCGAGATCGAGCAATGGCGAAAGGATGGTGCGCTCGCGATCATGCGCGCAGTGGAGCTCGGAGCGGACTCGGATCGCTCGCTCGCTGCCGCCACCATCCTCCGGAAAGCGGGCGAGCAGAAGGCCGCCATCGCGCATCTCCAGAGAAGCTACGCGCTCGCCAACGATCCCGAGACGCGGCGGCAGATCAAGGGCCACCTCGAGCGCCTCCAGGCCAAAGTCGAAGCAGAATCCACCGTCGACGCCGTGGAACAGGAGTGGCGTGGGAAGTTCCCGTTCCTGTCTCGCGGCACGGCATTGCTCCTCGGGCCACATCGCGCTCCGCTCCGCTGTGCAGGCACTGGCTCGACCCGCAACGACTGCCCCGCCGCGTGGACCGACATCGAGCAGTAAGTCAATCGACAACGATCGTACGCAGCCCCACCATCGTCTGCTCCTCCGAGCCTGGGAGCTTCGCCCAGACGCTCACCTCGTAGAGGCCGGGCTGCTTCTTGTCGTCGAGCGGGACGTCGATCGCGATGTTGGTGCCGTTGATCTTCGCCTGGATCGGCGTGACGAAGCCGGGGCCCCAGTACACCTGGTACGGCTTCGGGACGGGGTAGCTGCGCCGCTTGTTGAGCTCGCTCGCAGAGAGTGGCTTCGGAAGCGCGACGCGCGCGAGGCCGACGCCGGTCGGGCGCACGCCGGGCTTGAGGTTGGCCTCGACGTGGATCGTCGCGCCGACCTTCGCCGTCTTCGGGAGCGGCGTGTACGTGCCGTAGCCGTCGACGAACTCCTGCGTGAAACATGGGACCGCGAGCTCCTTCGCCGTCTCCTTCGACTGCGCGACGCCGATGCCCACGCGCGAGTGTGACGCCTTGAGGATGTTCCTGCGATGGCCGTCGTTCGGCGGGACCTCGTTGAAGTAGAGCGCCTCGGCGCGCTCGATCTCGGCGGGTGCGATGAGCGCCTTCGGATCGACATCGCGCTTCTGCTCGTCGGTGAAGCACAGCGCGTTCTCGAGCACCATGTCCGCGCCCCCGGCCTCCGTGTGACGCTGCTCCGGCACCGAGCCGTCGCTGCCCCAGTGGCCGAGATAGCCGAGACGCACCATGTCTTCGGCGTGCGCCTGACCGGCGAGCGTCGGCGCGCCTTCGTCGAGCTCCACCGGCGCGAGGCCTGCGGTCGCACGATCGCGGTTGATGAGCGTCAGCATGTAGCGCCGCGCCTCCGGGATCGTGAGCGGTTTCGTCGGCGCGGCCGCCTGCGGCGGCGAAGGCTCCGCCGACTTCGAAGCAACGGGGGCAGGCGCCGGCGGCGGAGCAGGAACCGGAGCCGGCGCAGAAGGCGCGCTTCCCGCGCAGGCGGTGAGGAGGACGAGGACGGCGGAGCGCACGGCGTGATAGACCATACTCGATGGCACGCTCCCTCGCCGTGCTGTGTGGACAGCTCGTCGTCGTCGGCATCGGCGGCGTCGAGCTTGCGGCCGCGGAAGCCACCTCGCTGAGGAGCGGCGAGCGTGGCGGCGTCGTGCTGTTCAAGCGCAACGTCGTGCAGGGTGAGCTCGGCCGCCTCGTCGCGCTGACGCGGTCGATCCGTGAGGCCGCGGGAGAGGACGCGCTCGTCGCGATCGATCAGGAGGGCGGGCGCGTCGTTCGGATTGGCTCCCCTGCCCTCGCGCTCCCGCCGATGCGCCGCATCGGGGACCGCGGGGACGTCGCGTTCGCCCGGCGGCTCGCGGAGGCGCAGGCGAAGGAGCTCGCCGCGCTCGGCATCACGATGAGCTTCGCGCCGGTCGCGGACATCCACACGCGTCCCGAGAACCCGATCATCGGCGACCGCGCGTTCGGCTCGACCGCCGAGGTCGTGACGCGGTTCGCGGGAGCGTGGGCCGAGGGGCTCGCTCGAGGCCAAATCCTCTCCTGCCTCAAGCACTTCCCCGGGCACGGCGACACCACCGTGGACTCGCATCTCGCGCTCCCTCGCGTCGAGCGCGATCGGGCGGGCCTCGACGCGATCGAGCTCGCGCCGTTCCGCGCGCTCGCGCGTCATCCCGACGTGCATTCGATGATGACCGCCCACGTCGTGTTCCCCGCGCTCGACCCCGACGTCCCCGCCACGCTGTCGCGTGCAGTTTGCACCGATCTCGTCCGGCGCGGGCTGGGCTTCGACGGCGTCCTCTTCTCGGACGACCTCGAGATGAAGGCGATCGCGATCCCCGCCGGAGAAGCGGCGGTGCGCGCCGTCGGCGCCGGCTGCGACGCCGTCCTCGTGTGCTCCCGCGCCGACATGGCGGCCGAGGCTCACGCCGCGCTCGTGCGCGAGGCCGAAACGTCGCCGGCGTTCCGCGCGCGCTGCGAGGAAGCGGCGGCGCGGATGACGGCGATGCGCAAGAAGCTCCAGCCCCGGCCGGTCGAGGAGCGCGAGCTCGACGCGGTCTTCGCCGCCTCGCGCGCGATCGCGACGGAGCTCGGATGAGCGGCACCGTCGGCATCTCCGCGAAGCGCATCGTCACGTGCGATCCCCGCAACGCGACGCCGGACAACCCGCTCGCGGTGGTGGAGGACGGCGCGATCCTCTACGACGATCACTCGATTAGCTGGATCGGGCCGCGCGCGTCGGTCAAAGACAAGGTCGAGGTCATCGACTACGGCGACCGCGTCGTCACGCCCGGCCTGATCGACGCGCACACGCACGCGGCGTGGGTCGGGTCTCGTCACAACGAGTACGTGACGCGCATGGCGGGCGGCGACTACCGGAAGATCGCCGAGGGCGGCGGCGGCATCCTCGCGACGTACCGCGCCGTCGCGAAGGCGAGCGAAGACGCGATCGCCGAGGAGCTCACCGCGCGCCTCCGCCGCATGGCGGACCTCGGCGTCACGACGGTGGAGGTGAAGAGCGGCTACGGCCTCGAGCCGGAGTACGAGCTGAAGCAGCTCCGCGCGATCGCGAAGGCGCGCGCCGATGCTTCGCTGCCTTCCGTCGCCGCGACGTACCTCGCCCTCCACGCGCTGCCCGAGATGGCCCGCGCGAACCGCGACCACTACGTGCTCCGCGCCGGGACAGCGCTCGTGCAAGAGGTCGCGGAGCAGCGGCTCGCGCACTTCGTCGATGCCTACGTCGATGACAACGCGTTCACCGCCGATGAGGCGCGCATCGTCTGCGAGAGCGCGCGGCGCAAAGGCCTCGGCGTGCGCCTCCACGTCGGGCAGTTCGCGGACGTCGGCGGCGTCGAGCTCGCGATCGAGGTCGGAGCGAAGTCGGTCGATCACCTCGAGCACGTCAGCCCCGGCGGCATCGCCGCGCTCGCGAAGGCCGGCGTCGTCGCGACGCTCCTGCCGATCGCGAGCTTCACGCTCCGGCAGGAGCCACCGCCGATCGAGGCGCTGCGCAAGGCCGGCGTCACGATGGCGATCGCGAGCGACGCGAACCCCGGGACCGCGCCGAGCGAGAGCCTCCCCCTCGCGATGGGACTCGCGATCGCGACCTACGGCCTCACGCCGGCGGAGGCGATCCTCGGCGCGACGCGCGCAGCGGCGATGTCGCTCGGGCTCCACTCGAGCAGCGCGGGCCGCCCCCGCGGCTCGCTCGCCCCGGGCGCACGACCGGACATCGTCGTGTGGGACCTCCCCCACGAGCACGCGATCTTGCAGCCATGGGGCGCGGCGAAGACGCACCTCGTGCTCCGCAACGGCCGCCCGATCGGCGGCAGCACCACGCGCGCATAGCTATTCGACCAGTCTTCGTCCAACGCGCCACGATCGGATCGCGTCGAGATCGAGGTCGACGATCTCGGCGAGGAGATGCTGCATGCGCTCCGCCCGCGCGGGCTCGGCGCGTGCGAGATCGCGGCGCTCCTCCGGATCTGCGCAGACGTCGAAGAGCACGCGATAGCCCGCGCGCCCGTCCTCCACGAGCTTGTCGCAGCCGTCGACAACCGCGAGTTGATGCGCGTCTTTGTCGCCGTTCTCCGCGAAGACCCAGCTCGCGCGGCGGGTGCCGCCGCGGAGCAGCGGAACGAGGCTCTCGCCGTGACGGCGGTACGGCACTTGCACACCGGCGAGGTCCATCAGCGTCGGCGTAACGTCGACGAGAGAGACCGCTGTCTCGATAGTCCGCGGAGGGCCGACGTCGTCCTCCGGCGCGCAAAGGACCAGCGGAACGCGCAGCTCTTCGTCGAAGAGCGTGTGACCGTGACCTATGGCCCCATGCTCGCCGAACGCTTCGCCGTGGTCGGCCGTGAGCACAACGACGGCATCGGCGGGAAGCGACGAGAGAAACGCGGCGAGCGGTTCGTCGAGAGAGAGCGCACTGCGAAGGTAGCCGCGCCGCCCGGCACCGCCGCGGTACGGCGTGTGGAGATCCATAAGATGGATGCGGAGGTGGAGCGAACCGCGCTCCGCACGCGCGATCTCGGCGCGCGCAGTCTCGAAGGCCGTCTCCGCGAGCGGGAAGACCGTGTCGTTGGTGTCCGGTAGCGTGCCGCCCTCGACGTAGCCGGTGAGGAACGAGAAGTTCTGCGAGTGGAACGGCGGGAACACGACTGCCGTCCGGTACCGCCCCACGACCGCGAGCGACGCCGCGAGCGTCGGCGGGCGCGATATGATGCCACGCTCCGGAGCCGCGAGCGCGATCTGCCAACCTCCCGCGTCGTCGAGGAGGTGACGCGCGAAGACACCGGTGTGAAGCGCGACGAGCGACGGCGCGGTGTACGACGCGGTCGCTCGTGCGTTCGAGAAATGCACGCAACGATCGGCCCACGCCGATGTACGCGGGAAGAGCTCGCGACCGAATGCATCCGCACGCCACGCGTCGATCGTGACGAAGAAGACCGACGGCCTCCTCTTGCGCGGCGAGCGCGCGGCATCGGGCACGTGGATGCCGCCGGGTGCGAAACGGCGCATCGCGAGCGTGATTCTTGCGTCTCCTCCGCGGCAGTTCTGATCGACGCCATCGTCGGGGATGTCAGTTGCGTGCGGGGCGACGGACGGATCGATGTCGTCGCAGTCGAGGCCGAACGCGCGCGAGGCGCCGTCACCATCGAGGTCGGTGACGGCGACGAGGAGCGCCTTTCCCAGCGGCGCGAACGGCGCGACCTGGCTCTCGAAGCGCGAGAGCTCGGGCTTCCACGCGTTCAACGCGACGAACGCGGACGCGATGACGTAGCCGAGCGCGACGCTGCGACCTCGTAACGGACCGCGAGGGAAGTCAACGGTGGCGCGCACGAGCACGAACGCGAGCGCGGCCGAGAACGCGGTGGCGCGAGGAGCGAGCAGCGGCACGACGCAAGTCGCGAGCAGGCCTCCCGCAAGCGCCCACAAGAGCGCTCCGGCCGGATGGACCGTGCCGCGGAGGGTCCACGACTTACGGGCCGCAAGCGTGATATCGACCACGAGCGCCACGAACGCGATCGCAGCGGCACCGAGCGCTCCAGCGTGCCAGGGAAGCTGGGTGCGCTTGCCCGCCGTGAGCGCGACGAGCGGAAGCGCGACCGCGGCGAGAAGGAGGACGCGAAGGACGCACGGCGGATGCGTCGCATGCGCCGCGAGACGGACGAGAAACGACGAAACGCGCGCGCCGTACTTCGTGCGCGCGACGGCGGTGAGGACGAGATCGACAATGAGAAAGACCGGAGCGAGTGCGGCAACGCGGCCGAAGTGCGCGCCAACGTCGAAAAGCGCGTCCTCCGCACCGGCGAAGCGCGCGGCACCGACGGCCGTTCGGACGGCGAGCTCGAACGCCGTCAACGAGAGCACGAGTACGAGCGTCCTCGATCCGCTCGCGCGAAGCGCCCTCGCGCCTTCGGCGTCGAGCATCGGCACACACGTACTCTACCACGTCGAAGCGTGCACTAGCTGCCACGGTGTCGATCCCATCGACACCAAGTTCGAAGGCTTTCCCCGACCGATTGGATATACTTCCGCCCGCGCTCGTCTCCAAGGAGCACGAGAATAAGCAGCGCTCCAGTGGCGAAGCCAAGTCCGACGCCGTAGCCGCGCGGCATGCGAGCGGATGCCTCGAGCCGATGCCGGCCAGGAGCGACTCTCACGGAGAAGAATCCCGGAGCGACGCGGCGTGTCGGCAAGAGCTGGTGCCGTTCGCGCACCTCCCAGCCCCTGTACGCAGTTGCTCGAAAGACGACATCGACCGGGGTCGAGGTCTCGATCTCGGCTTCAAAGGCTCCCGGTTCGCGCGGTTCCTCGAGAACCTTGGCCAAGTTTGCGTCGCACCCGTCCGCGGGAAGCGCCTCACGTGCGAGCGGGATGTTCTCCGACTCGAGCACTACGAGCTCGCGGGGATCATCGAGGAGACGCGCCCCCTCCCGGTACGCCGCGAACATCGAGTGGAGCTCCGCCGAGAGGTCCTTCTCTCTGCCGCGAAGGGCTTCGCGGACGCAGGCAACGCCGACGAAGTCTGTTCCTCCGAGGCGACGCGAGAGCTGGAGGCCACCGGACGCTTCGACCAACTCCCATGCGGTCGCCGGTCCAGGGCGCCGCGCAGGCGTATGTACGAGCGACCGAATGCCGAGGCTCTCGGCGCGGCCTGCGCTCATGGGAAATTCGGGGTCGACCGAGTCGAAGGCGACGAGATTGACACCGACGTGTGCCCCCGCGCCGTAGCTCGATGCGAGCGCACCGCTATGCGGAAGCACCGCGCCGTGGCTTGCCGCGCACGCGTGAAGCGCTGAGCTCTCGAAGGCGGTCCGCCCGTAAGGCGCCGACGACAGCCAGCGCTCGACTGCGCTCGTGTCGAGGTACTCGAGGAGCGGGGCACATCCGTCCGGCATGCGGTCCCGCGAAAGCTCGACCGCATGACGGTGCAGTCTCTCCACGCGTGTCGGTAGCGTCAGACAAGCCCCGACGATGAGCAGGGAGGGAAGTGCCGCTCGGACGAGCTCACGCGCTCGCGGTGCAATGTGCTCGGTCAACGCGACGATCCACGCCGCGAGCTCATCAAGTGCCACCGCAATCGATGCGGCAGCAATCAGCGGGATCAGAGCGAGCGCACGCATCGGCTGAAAAATGGAGAGCAGAGCGGAACCGAACGCGCCGGTCGATGCGAGTGCAGGTCCGATGCTCGCCATGGCAAGGGTGACGCACGACGCCGTGAGCAAGGCGCGAGACCGCGGCAACTTCCAGCGAAGCACGAGGACGACGGTAGCTGCACCCCACATGGCCCCGACGACGGGCGTGTGCTTGTAGTCAAGAAGATCGCCATCGACGATCGAGTCGAACATCCTCGACGCGCCGAAGCCGACGTGCCGCCACGTCAGGTTTGGCGGCCATCCGAAGGGAACCTCCATCGAGGCGATCCCGGGCAGATAGAGAGCAGCCGCGACAAGGCCGCCTCCAAGAACCGAACGTAAGGCTCTACCAACGACGGGGCGTTGCCATGTTGCGACGGCTCCGGCGACGAGCACGGGCGCCATCACGGTGAAGACCTGAGGGTGCGTCGCAGCGCACAAACCCGCGAGAAGTGGAGCTAGCTCGAACCGCCAACGCCGCGTCAGCGTCGCCACCCAAGCAACGGCAATGGGAACAACGAGCACCTGCGAGAGCAGCCCGATAGCGAAGAACGGCTCCCAGCCGCCGGTGAACTGTGTGTACGGAGCCACCCACACGCTAGAGATCGCGGCGGCGGCGGCGGAGAAGGCGCGAATCCTCGAGAGATGTCCCGCAAGGAGGATGAGGATAGGAGCTGCGAGGAATGCTGCGAGGCCGAGTCCTTTGACAGCGACCACGGGGTGCACGCCAATTCGAAGGAGCACCGCGGTTACGAGCCAGGGGAGCGGAGGATAGTGGAGCGCGAACGGGAACCCCCCGTTGTACGTCGGGATCCAGCCGTGAGGCAGGCCAGCACGTGCGATGTCCTGGGCGATAGCGAGGTGCGAGCTCGTGTCAACGAGGAGGCGCGAACGTGGCCCTGCCAGGAGTGCAGCGTCGACGAGAAACGGAGAGAGAGCGAGGACCACGGCGACGGCGGCCATCATCCATGCGCGGCGCGATGACGACGAAGGCGCTGTAGTTGTTCGCGTACGCATCACGGCCAAGCGAATGACGAGCACAGCGGCGATCAGCGTGAGGACGATCATGGTGGCCCGCGGCGACGCCAGATCCCGAGCAGGGACCAGCTAAGAAAGCTCCGTTCGACGGAGATGAGAGACATCGACTCGCCGAGAGCGAGCCGCTCGAGCCGCGCTTTGTCAAACTTCGTGGGGTGGATGTCGCGGCGCGAGAATCCGTCACGGCGCGCGAGCCACTCGAGGGCCGTCGCTTCGAGCAATGGCAGCGTGGAAAACCGGCCATAGTTCGGCGTTGTGAGGACGAGCGATCCTCCGGGACAGAGGCGCGCGCTGAGTGTGCGCGCCCATCGGATCGGCTCGAGCGTGTGCTCGATCACCTCCTTCGCGATGACGACATCGAACGGGACATCGAACTCACCCCCGCGCGGAAGCTCGTAGGGGCCCGGACACACCGCGAAGCTCGCGGCGCGCTCAAGCCGCGCTTCTTTGCACTCGCGTATGGCACGGTCGTCGATGTCGCAGCCGAACCAGCGTGTCGAGGGCGGTGCACCGACGATCTCGGTCTCGAGACCGCAGCCGACGATGAGGACGCGCGGGCTAGCACCATGTTCCGCGATGACGCGAGCGATGCGGCGCGTGAGCGGCCGGTGGTAGAGCGACCACGGAAGACGCTCGCGTCTTCGATGGTTCGAGAAGTAGTCAGCAGCGGCCCGCATCCTTAGCCACCGCGCTTATGCGCTACGATCAAGTACTCGGCAGGGCTGTCCGCGTCGGGAGCCATTCGGCCGATCGCGTTCACGATCGCGCGTGAGAGGTCGACCGTCAGAGGGCGAAGCGCAGGGAGCGCGATCCACCGTCCGGTGAGCTGTCTCGTGACCCAGCCGAGCAAGCTCGGATACAGCATCAGATCGAAGGCCCATGACGTGGGACGCATCGCGATCGGGCGCACTTCGTCGACGTCGAAGCCCGCCCGGTAAAGGCGCTCGCGCCATCCAGCAGCGTCGTAGAGATGAACGTGTGAAAACACGCGATCGAGTGCGTCACCGTAGGCCTGGGCCAGCCCCGTCAAGCCAGCGGCTCGAAGCGCCTCCGGAATCGCGAGATGGTAGGTCCAATCGGGCGTCGGCACTATGAGCACGAGCTGACCTGCAGGCTTGAGCGCGCCGCAGATATTGACGAGGGCGCCGTGAATATCGGGGACGTGCTCGAGGCTGCAGTTTGCGATCGCGCTTCCGAAGAACGAGGTCGGCAAATGAACCCCAACGATGTTCCCACAGATGAGGGTTTGATAAGCGGCGGTGCGCTGGGCGCGCTGAACCTCGCTGGGGTTGATGTCGATCCCCCAGGCTTGCTTCTGTGGATACGCAAGGCGTGCGAACAGGCCATCCCCACACCCCACGTCGAGCAGAGGTTCGGCGAGAGCGATCTCGCGTACGGCCCGAAGCCGGACGCATTCGCGGATAGCGAGCGCGGCCGGTGCGAACGAGTAGTAGGCCGAGAAGTCGCGCGGATCGATCGGCCATTCCGACGTCATGCTGAGCACTGAGCATGACCCGCGAGGCGGGCGACCTGCAAGGATCTCGCGCAGTCGAAAGCGGCTGAGATCGCGAAGCTCTACACGGGATGCTTGCCGATCCCCGCGGGTGGCCGCACGCCGGTGCCTTTGCGGCGGCTCACTACCGCGAGCGCTACAAGCGTCGCGGCGAAGGGCAAGATGCCGAAGAGCTGCGACGGCACGCGTGTCTGGTTCTGGAGGACGATCTGGAGGGCGTCGAGGGTCGCGAACGCGGCGCAGGCGGCGAGGGCGCGCCAGGGGCGCCAGCCGGCGACGATGACGGCGGCGAGCGCGATGAAGCCGCGGCCGCCGGTCATGCCCGACTGGAACTGGTGCAGCTCGAAGGCGAGCGCGGCGCCGCCGAGGCCGCATGCGGCGCCGCCGAGCGCGACGGCGAGCATCCGCGTCTTCGCGACGTCGACGCCGACCGCCTGCGCGGCGGCGGGATCCTCGCCGCATGCGCGGAGACGCAGGCCGAGGCGCGTCCGCGCGAGCATCCACGCCGCGACGCCGCAGGCCGCGACCGTGAGGAGCACGAACGGATCGAAGAGCGTGCGCACGAAGAGGCCGCCGCCGATGCGGACGCCGGGGATCGTCGGCGAGTTCGAGCTCGAGTCGTAGAGCGCGCGGAGCACGACGCGCGTGCCGCCCGCCGCCGCGAGGTTGATCGCCAGGCCGCTCACGATCGCGTCGATGCGGCCCTTCACGACCAAGGCGGCGTGGCCGAGCCCGATCGCCGCGCCGCACGCGACGCCGGCGGCGATGCCGAGCGCGCCGCTGCCCGTCGCGCCGTTCACCGCGACCGCCGCGAGCGCCGCGGACAGCAGGATCCCCTCGAGGCCGATGTTGACGATGCCGCTCCTCTCGCCGAGGACGCCGCCGAGGCTCGCGCAGGCGTACGGGATCGTCATGCGGATCGTCTGCGCGAGCATCGTGCCGCTGACGATGACGTCGAGCGCGCTCATGCCGGCCTCACGCGCGCGAGCACGGCGGCGCGGAGCTTCGTGTCCGCGAGCGCGACCGCGCAGATGACGACGCCCTGGAGGACGTCCATCAGCTCCTTCGGGACGTGGGCGTTGAGCGCGAGGCCGCCCTGCTGGAGCGTTCCGAAGAGGAGCGCCGCGAGCACGAGGCCGACCGCGCTGCCACGACCGAGCAAGGCTACCGCGAGTCCACCAAAGCCCGCGCCCGCGCCGAGGCCTTGCTCGAAGTAGGCCTTGTAGCCGAGCACTGTGCCGAGGCATCCCGCGCCCGCGATCGCGCCCGAGAGCACGAGCGCTTGCTCGAGGCGGCGGCGCACCGGCACCTTCTCCGCCCGCATCGCCGTCTCGCCGAGGCCGATGAGGCCGAGCTCGCGGCCGAAACGCGTGCGGCGATGCACGACGACCATCGCGCCGGCGGCGACGAGCGCGAGGAACGCGGTCACGTTCGCGGCGCTGCCGCGGAACGCGCTCCAGAACACCTCGAGGCGCGGGAGCTGCGCGCCGCTCACGACGTCGGCGGTCCGAACCGTGCCCGGCAACGCGAAGCCGCCGGACTCGAGGACGAGGCCGATCACGCCGTCGGCGATGCGGTTCATCATGATCGTGGAGATGACCTCGTGCGCGCCGAAGCGGCCCTTGAGGACGGCCGGCACGTAGGCCCACGAGCCGCCGGCCGCCATCGCCGCCGCGATCACGAGCGGGAGCGCGACCACGGCGGGCGTGGCGGCGGGGAGCGAGCTCCCCACCAGGCCGGCCGCAAGGCTCGCGATCATGAGCTGCCCCTCTGCGCCGATGTTGAAGAGGCCGCCGCGAAGCGCGAGATCGACCGCGAGGCCGGTGAAGAGGAGCGGCGTCGCCTTGAAGATCACCTGCCCCGCGCCGTAGCTCGTGCCCCACGTGCCCTCGAAGAGGAGCGCCGCCATCGACGCGGGCGACGCGCCGTACGCCCACACGAGGAGGCAGAACGCGATCCATCCCGCGGCGAGCGCCGCGACGGGAGGCACCGCGCGCTCGGGCTCGATGCGAAGGCCCTTCATGCGCGCGCGTCCTCGCCCGCGCCGCCGAGCATGAGGCGGCCCAGCTCGTCGTCGGTCGTCGTCGGCGGCACCTCCGCCGCGAAGCTCCCGCGGACGAGGACGAGGATGCGATCGGAGAGGGCGCGGAGCTCGTCGAGATCGGCGCTGATGACGAGGACGCCCGCGCCGGCGCTCGCCGCGTCGCGGAAGCGCGCGTGGATCTCGCTCGCGGCCGCGAGGTCGACGCCGCGCGTCGGCTGCGAGGCGATGACCGCCTTCGCCGATCGCGCGAGCGCGCGTGTCACCACGATCTTCTGCTGGTTCCCGCCCGAGAGCGTGCGCGCGGTGCGATCGAGATCGTTCGGCGCGCCCGAACGCGCGAGGCGGTCGGCGGCCTCGGCCTCGAGCGCGGCGCCGCGGAGGAAGCCCCACGACGAGAAACGTTCGAGCTCGCCGAGCACGATGTTGTCGCGGAGCGTGGCGTCGAGGACGAGCCCTTCGGACTGCCGGTCCTCGCGCACGATCGCGAAGGGGCCGCCGGTGACGCGACCGGAGTCGGGGACGACGTCACCCGCGAGCACGGCGACGAGCTCCTTCTGGCCGTTCCCCTCCACGCCGGCGACGCCGACGATCTCGCCGGCGCGCAGCTCGAGCGACGCGCCGCGGAGGCCGCGCGCGACCGTGACGTCCTCGAGCGCGCAGACCGTATCGCCGACCTTGCGCTCCCGCGCCTCGTCGTCGGTGCGCTCCTTCACGCCCGCGCCGCCCATGATCGCGCGCGTGATGTCGTCGACGTCGCCGCCGCGCTCGATCGGTCGCGTGAAGACGACGGCGCCTTTGCGCATCACGGTGACGACGTCGGCGTACGCGCGGACCTCGTCCATCTTGTGCGTGACGACGACGATGCCGGTGCCGCCGTCCGCGAGCCGGCGCAGCGTCGCGTACAGCGCCGCGACCTCGCTCTTCGTGAGGACCGCGGTGGGCTCGTCGAGGATCACGAGCTTCGCGTCGCGGTAGAGCGCGCGCGCGATCTCGATCCGTTGGCGATCGCCGATGCCAAGCTCCTCGATCGGCGTGTCGAGCGGGATGTCGACGCCGAGCTCCTTCACGATCGCGGCCGCCTTCGTGCGCGCCGCCGCGACGTCGAGGACGCCGCCGCTGCGGACCGGCTCCGCGCCGAGCATGATGTTCTCGAGCGCGGTGAAGACGGGCACGAGCGCGAAGTGCTGGAGGACCATCGCGACGCCGCGGTCGATCGCGCCCTTCGGCGTGTGCGGCTCGAGCGGCGATCCGCCGATCAGGACCTCGCCGGCGTCGGGGACGATCATGCCCGCGACGAGCTTGAGGAGCGTGCTCTTCCCCGCCCCGTTCTCGCCGCAAACGGCGTGGATTTCGCCGCCGCGAAAGCTCGCGCTCGCGTCCACCACCGCCCGCACCTGCCCGAACGTCTTCGCGACCGCACGGGCCTCCGCGAGCAAGCTGGCCGCCACGGGCGCGTAATGTATCATCGAACGATGCGCCGCTTCGGGAGCCGCGCTCGCGGGGCGGGCGTCGTCGAATACGCGATCATCGTGGTCGCGGTGCTGCTCATCGCGGCGGGCAGCTACAAGATGCTCGGCGGCCAGCTCGCGAAGCGGGGCAGCGGCGCGGGAGACGTGGTCTCGGGCGACGACGAGGGAGGCGGCAAGAAGGGCGGCGGTGAGGCGGCCGGCGGCGGCAAGAGCGGCGGCGGGAGCGGCGGCGACGGCCACGTCGCGGGCAAGGCCCACGTCGCGGGCGCGGGCGGCGGCGGCTCCGAGAGCGGCGGCGGCGCGACGAGCGCGCGCGACACGAGCGACAGCAACGGACCGAAGAACGCCCCCGCGTCGGTGACCGGCAGCAGCGGTCCCACGAACGTCGACGAAGGCTTCAACAGCAAGCGCTGGATGGGGATCGGCTTCCTCGTCGTCGGCGTCATCGCGCTCGTCTACGTGCTCATGACGATGCGCGGCGCGAAGAAGATGGGCAACGCGCTCGGCCCGTCGAAGAGCGGGAAGCGCGCTTAACTAGGGCTTAGCGAGTGGGGGACTGGCGGACGTAGACGACCGCCATGGCGCTCGCGTGGACGCGCCGCCAGCGCGGATCGTTGTACAAGAGGGCGTCGAGGGGGTGGCCCCATTCCCACAGGACGATCCCGGCTTGATAGACGTCGAGAAGCTCTAGCGACCTCGGATCGCCACTCCACATCAGACCCGCGTCGTCGAAGGCCCCGTTCCCAAAGAGCTCGAGGTGGTCGCGGCCGTCGATGAAATACCTCGGCTGTCCCCTCCACGCATAGGCGAGGTAGCCGCCCCAGTGGAGAGGCGCCACGACGTTGGCCGGTTCGTTTGCGGCCGAGCGCGCACCGTGCGCCTCACGCGCAACGGCTGCGGCGAGGGCGGGGACGTCGTGGAGCGGGTTCTTCGGTGTCCTCGGCAGGAGCCCGAGCCAGTACGGCGTGGGAACGAGCGCGGCGAGCGCGGCGAGCGCCGCGACGGCCCGCGTGCCGCCATGCCGCCGCCGGAGGATCGCCTCGACGCGCGGGTGGCTCCACAGTGCGTCGAGGAGCGGGCCGGCGAGCGCGATCTCGACGGCGACGAGCGCTGTAGCCATGCGTCGCGACCGGCAAGCGAGCGCCAGGAAGCAGAGGAGGAATGCCTGTTCGGCGACGCGCATGCGGGTCGGACCGTGGTTCCGCGCGAGCGCGATCACGAGCGCGAGGGCGGGAGCGACGAGCCAGGAGATCTCGTGGAAGTCCGGCGAGCGGAAGAGGTCGAGCTGCACGGTGCTTGGGTCGAACGCAGTGCCTAACGCGAGCCGTAGGTAGCTCGGACCGTACGGCGTCACGCACGCAGCGGCCGCGGCGAGGCCCGAAACAGCGAGGAACCGCCTCACGGGCGGCCGCGTGGAACGAGGCTCCAGCAGGACGATCGCGGCGCAGAGCAGCGGGACGAAGATGGCCGCGAGGAACGAGAGATGTAGGTTCGCCCATGCGACGGTCAGACCGACGACGAGCAGCGCGGGTACGCGTTTGCCGTCGCGGAGACGACCGAGGGATCCGAGGAGGAGCACGAAACCGAGGTCTCCGAGGATCTGACCGCGTGCGCTCAGATCCTCGGCGTCGACCTGTACATAGAAGAGCGCGAGCGGCAGCAGCACCGCGCGGGAGAGCGTCCTGCGCGCGGAGCTCCTCCAGAGGAGCCAGACGGCGAATGCCTCGATCCCGGTTAGGACGATCATCAGCCCCTCGAGACGAACGGCTTCGACCACCGTCGCGAAGAGCAGGCACGCTCCGCTGCTCACGATCATCCAGCGGCCGGCCGATCCGAAAGCGAACGGATCGGATTCGGGTAGCGCACGATGCTCGAGGAGCCATCGTCCAGTCGCGATCGTCCAGAACCCGTCGCCGAGGATCGCCATGTGGTGCCATACGAGGGCGACGAGCGCGACGAGCCCTGCGGTCAGCAGCGCGACGGAGAGGAGGCGTTCGCTCCGCGAGAGATCGACTTGGGGGCTCACTCGCCCCACTCGTTCCGGAGCTCGTTGGCCTTGCGTCGCACGGGCTCCGATTCGGCGCGGGCCAGGACCTTCGAAAGGACCTTCCGCGCCTTCGCACGTTCCCCGAGATCCCAGTCGACCATGGCAAGCTCGAGATACCCGTCGCTCGGGACGGGCTCCCGCTGCGCCCACGCGAGCGCCACCGCGCGAGCATGGTGGAGATTTCGCCGACCGCGCCAGTAGACGACGGCGGCGCGGGGATCGTCGGGCGGCGCGGGGGTCGTCCGCACACTCGCGGCCGGGACGACGAGCCCGATCGAGCCTGCGACGAGGAGCGTCGACGTGAGCCAGCGAGGCGCGATGGTGGAGGCCACTTCGGCAGGGCGGCCGAGCCGGATCACGGCGACGGCGACGAGGAAGCACGGGACGACGAGCGCGCGAACGGCGAGCGACGCGAGGAAGAGCAGCCCGAGCGCTCCGACCACGACCTCTGGGCGCGAGAACCGCGGCACGCGCAGACGAACGAGCGCGAGGAACAAGAGGCCGATGCGCACGCCGAAGAGCAGGCCCTGCCCGGGCTCGTGCGCCGCGAACGGCGCGAATGCCGCGCGGAGACCGAGCACGTCGCTCTCGCGAGGGATCCACGCGAGCGCCGCGCACGGGAGGAGGACGCCGACGAGGTCGCCGAGACGGGGAGTCCGTCCCAGCACCGCAAGCGCGCCGAGCGCCGCGGCGACAGCAGACGCCACCGCGAGTACCGCGCTCGTCGGCACGAGCGCACGACCGACCGTCAGGGTGACGACCGGCACGGCACCGAGAGCAGTCCACCGCGAGAGCGGAGTCTCGAGCCAGCCTTCGAGCGACTCGCCAGGCACGACGACGATGCTACGCGCGCGACCGACCGATGTCGAAAGCGCGCGGCGCGGTCAGCGCGCCGTCCCGCCGTCGCTGGCTCCCGTGTGCGCGAGAGCTTCCTGGGAGACGAAGATGGTATTCACCAATGTTCCACCTCGCGTGACGTAGCGCTTGCGATGAAGGAACGCGGCGATCTCGTCGATCGTTCGAGTCGTCCCTACCTCGAGCGTCTCCACGCAGAGCACCGGCGGACGAAACCGCTCGAAGTCGAGCGACTTCAAGATCTCGAGGTCGAGCCCTTCCGTGTCAATCGAGACGAGGTCGGGCGGCGCGTTCGGGAAGTGCGTCGCGATGACGTCGTTGATGTCGACGAGCTCCATCTCTGAGGTACGCAGCGGCTTGATCCCGAGCTTGGCGAGCCGGTCGACCTGTTCCTTGGAGAACGTGTTCTCCTGCCCGTCGTCGCCGAAGTCGTAGTACGTCGCCTTCGTTGCCTTGCCGATGCCGATTCCCTTGTCGATCACGACGTCGCGCGGCCGAGCTGCCTTGAGCTTCGCCACGTACGCTGGGTTGGGCTCGACGACGACACCTCGCGACCCGAGCGCGTAGAAGAGGTACGTGTTGCTGCCGCGGATCGGATCGTGGGCGCCGACGTCAAGATAGGTCGCGTTGGCGATCTCGAGCGCCGCGAAGATGCTCTTGATGATGAGATCCTCTCCTTGCTGCGCGAAGGAGACCTCGGGAAAGCTGTTGAGGGGCGGCAACGCCGCTGCCGCTGCCGGCGCGGCATCCGCCGACGGCAACGGAGGGGGCGCGGCGTGCGCGGACCCGGAAGGACTCGTCGGATCCGGAGTCATCGACATCCGGCCTGCGAAGAACGCGATGCCTCCCGCGAGCACGACAGCGCCGGCGTTCAAAACGAACGAACGATGGACGGGTCCCCCCGCTCCGTCGTGACCTTCGATCTTCACTCTGACGACACTATGACATGGCTACGCGCACCGGCCGAGCCCCGGCCGCCTCGGCGTCCGTCTGGCTCATAGCCGTCGTCCTGAAGGCGAGGAGACTTCAGCGATTCTTCAGGCCCGTCCAGCGCAAGAAGCGATCGAGCACCGAGGGTGGTGGCTGCTCGCGCTCGGGCGGAGGCTGATGCGGGATCCAGCCCGGCGCGCTCGGGTACGGCATCGACTCGGGGGAGTACGACGGGGGCGGTGGGTGCGACGGATGCTGCGAGACGCGCGACACGTCACGGGAGCTGGACGGGGGCGGCGGCGGGATCGGGAGGGCGCCGCCCATGTTGCGGCGGGAGCTCGGCGCGGGCGGAGGCGGCGGGACGGGCGGGAGATCGCCGACGCCCCGCTGCGTCGGCACGCGGACGCGCGCGCGGACCGCGTCCTGCTCGCTGACCGCGAGCGAGACGCCGCAGGCGAGGCACTGCCGCGCGTGCGGCGGACTCCGCGTCTGGCACATCGCGCAGATCTTCCCTTCGGTGCGGTCGATGTTGATGCGGCGGACCTCCTCCGGGACGACCCGTTTCTGCGTCGACAGCTCCTCCGGGTAATTCACGGGCGGACCGAGCACCGGAGCCGACGAGGGCGTGACGTTGATGACGGGCCGCGCCCTCGGAGGAGGCGGGAGCGGCTGCGAGCCTTCGTGCCGGCGGAGGCCGGTCGGCGGAACGGGCAATCCGAGCTCGGCGGCGGTGAGCTTCCGCTGCTGCTTGGCGCGATCGTACTGGACGGTCTCGTCGTCGATCGAGAGGTCGTCGGACGACGACGATGCCTCCGTGACCGGCTCCTGCACGGTCGGATCCTCCGGCGCTGGGACGTCGTCGCGATCGTAGGTCGTGCCGAGCTCCGTCGCGAGCTCGTCGTCGTCGCCGCCGCGGTACTCGAGGTCGAGGAGGTTCGCGGTCGTCGCGCCCATCGCGCTCGAGAGCGCACGCGCGAGCTCCGCCATCGACTCGAACCGGCGATCCGGGTTCTTCATCAGACAGCGCAAGACGACGTGATCGAGCTCGTTCGGGACGTCCGCGTTCATCTCGATGAGCGGCTTCGGCATCGTGTTGAGGTGCGCGTGGATGAGCGCGGGGACGCCGCCGTCGCGGAACGGGGCCTTTCCGCAGAGCATCTTGTAGAGCATCACGCCGAGCGAATAGACGTCCGAGCGTCCGTCGACGGGCTTGCCCATGATCTGCTCGGGCGCCATGTAGTCGACCGTTCCGACGAGCATGCCCGTATGCGTGAGCTGCGTCTGATCGTCGGCGCCGTACGACTTGGCTACGCCGAAATCGAGGACTTTCACGAAATTCGCGTCTCCCGCGCGCGTGAGCAGCATCACGTTCGCGGGCTTGAGGTCGCGATGGATGATGCTCGCGCGATGCGCGACCTCGAGCGCCTCGCAGATCTGGCGGCCGATGTGGACGACGACCGACGGAAGGAGCTTCCCGTCGCGCCGTAGCCGCGCGGAGAGCGACTCGCCGTTGAGGAGCTCCATCACGAAGTACATGCCGCTCTCGTCGCGGCCGAGATCGAACACGTCGATGATGTGCTCGTGCTGGAGGCGCGCGGTGTTCTTGGCTTCGCGGAGGAAGCGGCCGCCGATCTCGTCGTCGAGCTCGACGCCGTCGAGGGCGCGGATGAGCTTCACCGCGATCGGCCGCTGCATCGTCAGATCGGTCCCGCGGTACACGACGCCCATGCCGCCGTGCCCGATGGTCGCTTCGAGGCGATACCGCCCGCTCAGCAGCCGTGGGAGATCTTCGTCTGCCGCCATCCGCTCGCCCTCGCGGATCGTATCATCTATGTTCGAACGCCGTGGACCCGGAAACCCACAAGCGCTTCCTCGCGTATCGCGACAAGCACGGCTATTTCGGCGGCACGATCCCGCTGCTCGGCCGTGATGCCTTCCTCGCCGCCGACAAGGAACAGCTCGAGCTCGAAGCGAAGGGCGAACGCCGGGATGACGACGAAGAGGCTCGCTTCGAAGAGCTGAGCAAGCTCCTCTTCCGCGACTGAAGGAGCGAATGGGTCCCCGCTCGGCGAGGGCATTCTCGCTCATCCGGAACGTCAGCTCGCTCTGGGAACGCCCGGCGGACACCCACGGCGCGATCGATGGGCTCCGCGCGATCGCCGTCTCATGGGTCATCGCATTTCACGTATTCGTCTTCATCGGTCGCCCGCTGCGGCACGGTCCGGCGGAACCGATCTTTCGCCTCGCCAACAGGGGCCTTCTTGGCGTCGACATCTTCTTCGTCCTCAGCGGCTTCCTCATCGGCCGGCTGCTCTTCCGCGAGCTCACCAGCACCGGGACGATCGCGTTCCGCCGGTTCTATGCGCGGCGAGCGCTCCGTATTCTCCCCGCATACTACGTCTCGCTCTTGATCTACTGCGTCCTCGTCACGACGAATCGGGACACCGTCTGGGCGAACCTCCTCTTCGTCAACAACTTCCTTCCCGAGAGCCGGCAGTGCATGCCGTGGACGTGGTCGCTCGCGATCGAAGAGCAGTTTTACATCGTCTTCCCACTCCTCCTCGTCGTCCTCTTCCGCGCGACGCGACGCCGACTCGCGAGCCTCCTCGCTCTCTTCGCGCTCGCTACAGCCGTCCGTGCGGTCATCGTCGATCGGTACGCGATTCATCTACCGAGCGCCGACCACTCGCGAGTGATGTACGACGCTCTCTACGACAAGCCGCACGCCCGCTTCGGCGAGCTCTTGGCCGGTGCGATCGCGGCATACGCTCTCGATTTTACGCCTGCCGCCGAGGCGCTGCGACGCGCTCCGCGGCTATCCATCACCGGGATGTGCGCGGCGCTGACGATCATTGCTGCGTCCGCCACCACCGCGCAACCGATCTTCCACTACGGCTGGCCGAGGGAGTGGAACTTCGCCTACTACACGTTCTCCACGTCTCTCTTCTCGGGCAGCGTCGCCTACGCGCTCTTCGTTTGCCTCGCGGGAGCGCGAGGTGGCCGCCACCTCGATCGTCTGCTTTCGTTGCGGATCTTCCGTCCGATCGCGCAACTCTCGTACTCCGCGTACCTGCTCCACGTGATGGTGATCACGATCGGCCTCGACGTGGCTGCATTCGAGCCGGCGGTGACGGTGGCTACGATGGCGAGCTACCTGGTCGCGCTCCCGATCGTCAGCCTACTCTCGGCCGCACCGCTCTACCTGCTCGTGGAGAAACCGCTCATGAACCTTCGGACACGGCGGTGAGGCTGATCACACCGCGCGGAGCTTCGCGGTCTGGTTCACGAGCTCGAGGTCCTTCGCTGCGAAGGCGACGCCGGACTGGTGACGCTCGGTGCGCTTCGGCATCGGGCGCGTGTGGAGCGTCGCGCCCTCGAGGATCGCCTCGCAGAGGACGTCATACGTGATGCCTGCTGCCTCGGCGATCTTCGGGAGGAGCGAGGTCGGCGTCATGCCCGGGAGCGTGTTCACCTCGAGGACGTACTCGTTCTCGCCCTCGGTCACGAGGAGGTCGACGCGGCACGCGCCGCTGCAGCCGAGCGCCTTCGCCGCGCGCTCGGCGAGGTTCATGACGCCGCGGACGCGCGTGGGCGCGATGCGCGGTGGGAGGATGTAGTCCGTCGCGCCGGGCGTGTACTTCGCCTCGTAGTCGTAGAGGCCGTTCTTCGGCGCCACCTCGATCGCGCCGAGGACGCGGCCGTCGAGGATGCCGACGTGCACCTCGGTCGCCTTCACGAAGCGCTCGATGAGCGCGAAGCGATCGTGCTCGAGGGCGGTGCCGACCGCGGCGCGGAGCTCGTTCATGTCCTTCGCGATCGCGAGCCCGACGGAAGAGCCTTCGCTCCGCGGCTTCACGACGACGGGGAAGCCGAAGCTGCCGTGGAGGTCCTCGAGATCGAGGAGGTCGGCCTCTTGCGCGACGTAGTAGGGCGGCGTCGGGATGTTGTGGAGGCGGAACATCTCCTTCGCCTTCAGCTTGTCCATCGCGAGCGCGGAGCCGAGGACGCTCGAGCCCGTGTACGGGATGCCCATCATCTCGAGCATGCCCTGGATGCAGCCGTCTTCGCCGAGGCGGCCGTGGAGCGCGAGGAACGCGACGTCGATCTTCGCGGCGCGGATCGCCTGGTCGGGAGGGGTGACCTCGTCGAGGACGACGCGGACGACGTCGTGGCCGCGCTCCGCGAGCGCCTTGGCCACGCCTTCACCCGTGCGCAGCGAGACCTCCCGCTCTGCACTGGTTCCGCCCATCAAGACCCCCACACGTCGCTTGCTCATCCGGCTTACCTCGGGGTTCTGCACATCCAACTTCCGCACCGCGCGGATCACCGCGAATTTCCAAGCGAAGGGTCGCCGAACCGTGTCCCGAGAGACACGCTCCGACACGCCGCGCTGGGTACTGCCGGGTGATGCGTGCGCGGCTTACGAGCACGTCCGGCTGTAGGCCGCACGTACCGCGAAAGCTCGTTCCCACGTACCCAGAGCGCGGTCAAGTGGCCAAGTAATTGGCCAGCTTCACTCGCTCGCGCTCAAGAGCTGTCCAAGAATGGGCTTTGAGCCGCGAGCGGCTCGCGTGGCGGCGTCCGAGTCCGGGTCGGTTTCCGCAGCCGTGGTCCGGGGGATCCGACGACCGGATGCGGAGTCCGCAGGCCGGAGGACCGGATGACGGCTCCGGAAGCGGGTCCGGATTCCGGAGCCGGTTCTGGATCCGGATTCGGAGCACGGGCTGACGGTCGACGGATCGCGGAGTCGGATGCGGACGACAGAAGTGTCGAGGCGAGAGCGGGGGCTGTCGCGCCTCCTGGGCGCGCCGAGCGCCTCGGCCCGGCTTCACCTCTGCCGCGCACCTTCCGCGCCGCCGGCCAAGCAGGAGGAGCGAGTCCGGAAAGACGAAGACATCGCGGCGACCGTCGGCGACGTGAAGCCGGCGTCACGGAAGCTGACGCGAAGGGTCGGCGAAGCCGGGCCGAGACGCTCGGCGCTACTTCCCAGGAGTCGCTCATGTCCCTTCGTATTCTCGATGACATCGTTCACACCGTCGGCGTTGTCCACCGCCTCTGCCTCGTCATCGCGCGGCAGGATCCGGACCTCAGCCGCCAGATGAAGCGCGCCATCAACTCCGTCGGTCTCAACGCCGGCGAAGGGCTCTCCGCGCGCGCCGGCAATCGCACCGTTCGCCTCGAGAGCGCCATGGCCAGCGGGCGCGAGGTCATCCTCGGGCTTCGCATCGCGGGCGCCGCCGGATACCTCGATGGCGAGCGCGTCGCACGCGAGGTCGACGCCGTCGACCGCATCGTCGCCATCCTCTACAAGCTCGCGTACAAACCGCGTTGAGCTCGGTGGGCCGCCGGCCTCGTGCCGGCGGCCATCTTCTGGCCACGGAGCGTCGTGAGAAAAAGTTGAGACGGGGGATCGACAACGAGCGAATGGACCTTATCGTGCGGACGCGATGGGGCGCGTCCGCACCAAGGAGCCGATGCGCAGACAGGGCGTCATCCGTTTCGAAATGCCGGAAGACACGCTGCCCGAAGACCACCGGGCTCGGCTGCTCTGGCGGGTGCTCCAGACGCTCGACGTGTCGGCCTTCACGGCGAAGGCGAAGGCGGTGGAGGGACGAGCGGGGCGGGATGTGCTGAGCCCGTCGATGTTGCTGACGCTCTGGCTCTACGCGATCTCGGTCGGCGTCGGTAGCGCGCGAGAGATCGCGCGGCGGACGAAGTCCGATGAAGCGTTCCGCTGGATCGTCGGCGACAAGGAGGTGGGGCATGCGACGCTCTCGGCGTTCCGGGTGGGTCACGGAGCTGCGCTCGAGAAGCTGATGACCGACGTGCTGAGTGTCTTGCTGCACAAGGGCCTGCTGTCCCTCGACCGGGTGGCGCAGGACGGAACGCGCGTCCGCGCCAGCGCGTCTGCTCCCTCGTTCCGTCGCGAGGCGACGCTCTTGGAGTGCCGCGAGCAGGCGGCGCTGCACGTCAAAGCCGTGATCGCCGACCCGGATCCGGAAGCGAGCGAAGCGGAACGGCTGGCGCGCTATGCGGCGGCTCTCGACTATCAACAGCGCGTCGAGGCTGCCATCGCGACGGTGCAGACGCTTCGTGAGGAGGGGAAGGAAAATCCTCGCGCGTCGACGACCGACGCGGATGCGCGCGTGATGAAGATGCCGGACGGAGGCTTTCGCCCTGGCTACAACATCCAGCTCGCGACGGCAGGCTCGGAGCTCGGAGGTCCTCGGACGATCGTGGGGATTCTCGTCACGAACGCCGGCAGCGACATGGGAAGCGTCACGCCGATGCTCAAGGACATCGAGGCGCGCACCGGCAAGCTCCCTGCCCAATTCCTCGCGGACGCCAATCACGCGAAGCACTCCTGCATCGAGGCCGCCACGCAAGCCGGGATCGAGGTCATCATCGCGATCCCGAAGCGAGAACGGTGCTCGACGAAGGGCGTGAGTCCCGAGGTCGCCGCCTGGCGCGGCCGCATGCAGACCGACGACGCCAAGCGCGCGTATCGTGCGCGCGCGGGCCTCTGCGAGCTATCGAACGCGCACCTCAAAGAGCATCACGGGACGGCGAGCGTCCTCGTCCGCGGTCTCGCGAAGGTCACCTGCGTCGCGCTCCTCGGCGCCGTCGCGGCGAACATCCTCGCGCACGCAAGCGGCTGGCTCGCATAGCTCCCGCGAAGCTCCGACCTCCTTCGTCCCGATCGCCACGCGCGGTCGGGATTTCGTTTCTTGTCGCTCTTGTCCGGCGCGTCGCCGGACAAAAGTGACAATCTCGGACACCCCTTCAGTCGATCTCGACGAGGATGGCCGTGATGTTGTCTTTGCCGCCGCGTTCGTTGGCGAGCGCGATGAAGCGCTTCACAGCGGCCTCACCTTGCTGCGCGACGATGGGAGCGATGTCGGAATCGCGCAGGTAGCCGTGGAGGCCGTCGCTGCAGAGGAGGAAACGGATGCCGGGCGAGAGCTTCACGAGGCCGGTGTCGACCTGGACGTAGTCGCGGTTGCCGACGGCGCGCGTGATGACGTTGCGGTGAGGCGACTTTTTCGCCTCCTGCGGGGTGATGAGGCCCTGCTTCAACTGCCAGGCGATAAGGGTGTGATCTTCCGTCAGTTGTTCGACGCCGTCACCCTGCACCTTGTAGATGCGAGAGTCGCCGACCTGCGCCGTCACGGCGTACTCGCCGAGGACGAGCAGCGCGCTCAGCGTCGTGCCCATGCCGGTCTTGCCCCGGTCCATCTCCGCCATCGAGAAGACCATGTACGTCGCGGCCTGAATGGAGCTCTCCATCAGGCGGCACGCGGCGCGGACGTCCTCTTCCACCACCGGATCGGCGAGCTCGTGGAGGTTGCCGATGCCGCGCTTGACCATGCCGTAGACGGTCTCGACCGCCTCCTGGCTCGCGATCTCGCCGGCGGCGTGGCCGCCCATGCCGTCGCCGACAATGTAGAGGCCGAGGCGATCGTCGAAGAAGAACGCGTCCTCGTTCGATTGGCGCTTGCGCCCAACGTCAGTGAGGCCGGTGCCGGTCCGTCGAAGTGGTGCTTGGGCGGGCTGATCAGTCATCGCCATCACGTAGGAGTCGGTGCGATTGGCGATGATAGCCGCAGAAGTGCCGCGCCCACATCAAGAATCTTTCAGATTCGAGGGCGCCCGAACGGCCGAAGCGCCTTGCGTTCGTTTTCGGGTACGGTCGGGCCGTGAAGACAAAGCGCGGGTTGGGTGGGGCGGAGCTCGGGCTGGCGCTCCTCGTGATCTCGGTCGTCGCGATGATGATCGTCCCGCTGCCGACCTGGCTCCTGGACATTCTTCTTGCCACCAACCTCTCGCTCGCGGTGGCGATCCTCCTCGTCGTCCTCTACGTCCCCGACGCCCTCGCGATCGCGACGTTTCCGACGATCCTGCTGCTGACGACGCTGTTTCGGCTCGCGCTGAACGTGTCGTCGGTCCGGCTCATCCTCCTCCAGGCCAACGCCGGCGAGGTCATTCGGGCGTTCGGCAACTTCGTCGTGCGCGGGAACTACGTCGTCGGCGGCGTCATCTTCCTCGTCCTCACCATCATCCAGTTCATCGTCATCGCGAAGGGCTCCGAGCGCGTCGCCGAGGTCGGAGCCCGGTTCGTCCTCGACGCGATGCCCGGCAAGCAGATGGCGATCGACGCCGAGCTCCGGTCCGGCGCGATCGACGGCAACGAGGCGCGGCGGCGACGGCGCATGCTGTCGCGCGAGAGCCAGTTCTACGGCTCGATGGACGGCGCGATGAAGTTCGTGAAGGGCGACGTCATCGCGTCGCTCGTGATCACGGTCGTGAACATCCTCGGCGGGCTCGCGATCGGCGTGGGCCAGAAGGGCATGCCCGCGGTCGAGGCGCTGAAGCGCTACGGCCTCCTCACGATCGGCGACGGCCTCGTCTCCCAGATCCCCGCGCTCGTGCTGTCGACCGCGGCCGGCGTGCTCGTCACCCGCGTCGCGAGCGAGGACCCCGACACGCCGCTCGGCGAAGAGCTCGCGGGACAGCTCTTCGGCATGCCGAAGGCGCTCAAGGTCGCGTCCGGCTTCGTGCTGCTGCTCGCGATCGTCCCCGGCCTGCCCGCGGCTCCGTTCCTCATCCTCGCCGCCGCGCTCTTCTTCATCGCCCGCACGCGCACGCGGCAGCTCGAGATCGCCGAGCGCCGCGCCGCGACCGAGCCGGCGCGGCCGGTCGTCCAGGGCGCCCGCCGCGAAGCCGTGTTCGTCCCGATCGTCGTGCCGTGGAGCATCGAGGTGAGCGAGGATCTCGCCGACGAGCTCGACGACGCGCCGGACCGGCCGGGCCTGCGGTCGGAGGCGCTCGCGCTCCGCGACGTCCTGTTCGCCGAGCTCGGCGTCCCCTTCCCTGCCCCGCGCGTGCGCGTCGCGGCGGGTTTGCCGGCGCGCCACGCCGTCGTCTCGCTGTTCGAGGTGCCGACGAAGATCCTGCCGCTCCCGGCCGAGGGCGTCATCGCCGCGGTCCGCGACGCGACCGCCGATCTCCTCCGCACCCGCGCCGGCGACTTCCTCGGCCTCGCCGAGACGCAGCGCCTCCTCGACGAGCTCGAGCAGTTCGCGCCCGCGACGGTGCGCAACGTCGTGCCGAAGCCCGTCAGCCTCACGCTCCTCACCGACATCCTCCGCCGCCTCGTGGAGGAGCGCGTGTCGATCCGCGATCTCCGCGCGATCTTGGAGGCGCTCGCGTCGCTCGCGGCGACGGAGAAGGATCCGCTCACGCTCACCGAGCTCGTCCGCGCGCAGCTTCGTCGCGCGCTCACGTTCAAGCTCACGCGCGGCGCGCCGCAGCTCGGCGTCGTCCTCGTCGATCCCACGATCGAGGACACCGTCCGCCGCGCGATCCAGCGCACGCCGGCCGGCGCGTTCCTCACGCTGCCGCCCGCCGCCGCGCGCGACGTCATCGCCTCGCTCCGCCGCGCCGCGGGGGAGGCCTCTGCGCAGGCGAACGCGCCGCCGGTCGTCCTCACGCAGCCGGACATCCGCCGCTTCGTGCGGAAGCTCATCGAGAGCGACCTCCCCGACGCGACGGTCGTGAGCTTCGCGGAGCTCCTCCCCGAGGTCACGCTCCGCCCGCTCGCGCGCGCCAACCTCGCCGGCATCGGCTGACGCGCGCCGAAAGTCGCGCGCTCGCGAACGACGACGCGCTACTTCTGCCGGACCATCTTGCGCTGGACGATGCCGAGGCGCTGGACGTGCTGCTTCGCCTCGCGCTCGAGGAGCGGGTGCACCTTCTTCTGCGGCGGCAAGAACATGCCGAGGAGGTGCGGGTTGATGTCGGCGAGCTTCTTCACCGCGCGGGCGATCGCCTTCGTGTCGTTCACCGCGGCGTAAGCGAACGCGCGGGCGCGCCACATCTGCGCGCGCATCTCGGCGTGCTCCGGCGCGTCGGGGTTGAAGAGGTCGAGCGTGTCGACGGCCTTCCTTCCCTGCCCGGTCCGCGCCCAGGCCTCCCCTGCCACCGTGGCGAAGAGGACGCGCGTCTTCGGCTCCTGCTGCTTGCCGAGCTCGAGCTTGTCCGCGAGCGCGCGCGCCTCCGCCGTCTCGCCGAGCGTGAGGTGGAGCATCGCGCGCATCGCGCGGACCTGACCGGCGATCGGGCCGATCTCCTTGTCGACGTTGATCGACTCGAGCGTCTCGAGCGCCTTCTTCGGGTCCTCCTGCATGAGGAGCTGCGCCTTCGCGATCACGGCCTGCGTGTCGCCCTTCTTGAAGTCGGTGGAGATCTTCTCGAGCGCGGCCTTTCGGCCCTCCTCGGTGTCGGCGCCCTTCAGGATCGCGCCGAGGGCCTGCGTCTTCTTCACGTAGCGGTCGAGCCAGATGATGACGCCGATGCCGACGACGGTGGCGACGCCCGCGACGGCCTTCGGGATCGGCCCGGGGATGATGAACGCGATGATCCAGACCAGGAGCGCGACGAGACCGACGCGGACGTAGATCTTCTTGAGGTCGACCGGCGGCTTGTCCTCGGCCGGCTTGCCGATCTCCGCGAGCTCCTTCTGGACCTCCGCCGCGCTCTTCTTTTTCTTCGCCTTCTTCGCGGGCACGTCATTGAGCGACTTCGACGGCGGGCTCTTCTCGGCCTCTTTCTCGGTCTCTTCTGCCACGGCGGCGTCCTACCCCGGCGCCGACGGGATGCCAAGGTCCGCCTCGGGCGCGAGGTCCGGATCGGACGCGTAGACGTGCTTCTTCACGTGGAGGAAGACGTTCTGCACGATCGACATCACCGGGACCGCGAGCAGCGCGCCGACGACGCCGAAGAAGTGCTCGCCGACGAGGAGCGAGAACACGACGAGGAGCGGATGGATCTTCGCCGCGTCGCCCATGATCTTCGGGTTGAGGATGTTCGCCTCGAGCTGGTGGATGCCGACGATCCACGCGAGGACGAACACGGCCGTGCTGACCGACTGCGTGAGCCCGAGGATGACGGCGGGGATCGCGCTGATGATCGATCCGAAGATCGGGACGAGGCTGAAGACGGTCGCGACGAGCGCGAGGACGGGCCAGTACTTGAGGCCGACGATCGCGAAGCCGATCGCGCTGAGGACGCCGTTGACGAGGCAGATGAGGAGCTGCCCGCGCACGACGCCGGAGAGGCCGCGATCGATCCGCACGAGGAGCTCGTCCCACGACGCGCGCGCGCTCGGCCGCACGAGCGACGAGAAGAAGCGGAGGATGCGCTCGCGCGTGAGCATCGTGTACGCGGCGAGCATGAGCGTGAGGCCGAAGACGAAGAAGAAGCGGCTCACGCCCGCGATGATGTTGCGGCCGATGCGGACGAGCTCGAGCGCGTTGTGCTGCGCGTACGAGATGCTCTTCCCCGCGGCCTCGGCGACGACGCGATCGAGGTCGAACGGCTCGGCGCGCGACTCTCCCAGCGGCTCGATCGTGTAGCCGCCGCCCTTCGCGGCGGTGACCTGGATCGGGCCCTGGAGCTCGATCGCGTAGGAGCCGTCGACGCGCTCGTAGGCGACGATCGCGGGCGGGTCCTCCTTGCCGTCGCCGTCGCGATCGCGCGGGTCCTCGGGCGGCGGCGGGCCGAGGCCCATCGCGCGGAGCCGGGCCTGCGCGCCGGGCACCCACTCGTGCTTGATCGTCTTCGAGAGGGTGGGGAGCTCGCGCCGGAGGCCGGCGAGCTCGGCGAGGACGCGCGGGGTCGTCATCCGGAGGAAGCCGCCGAGGACGCCGAGGACCACGACGTAGACGAGGATGATCGCGACCGCGCGCGGCACGCGCTTCGACTCGACCCACGCGACCGCCGGCGTGAGCACGTACGCGATCACGAGCGCGAGCACGAACGGCAGCAGCACGGAGCGCGCGGCGACGAGGATCGCGACCGCGATCGCCGCGCTCACCACGAGGAAGATGGTGTGCCGTCGAATCGCCACGACCTATGCCTTCAGCCCGGGGACGTCGCCGAACGCGGCGTGGAGCTTCTGCCAGGTTTGGTCGAGCGCCTCGGGCATGACGCGGACGTCGGCGAGCACCGGCATGAAGCTCGTGTCGCCCGGCCATCGCGGGACGACGTGGCCGTGACAGTGCTCGGCGTGCCCGGCGCCGGCGTGGAGGCCGAGGTTGAACCCGACGTTCATCGCGGGGCAGCTCACCGCGCGACGGAGGCGCACGGTGGTGTCGCGGAGGAGCGCCATGACGGCGTGGTACTCGTCGTCGGAGAGGTCGGAGAGGTCCGGCACGTGCCGGCGCGGCGCGACGAGCACGTGGCACGGCGCGAAGGGGTACCGATTCAAGAGCGCGATCGCGTGCGTCTGCACGACGAGCACGAGGTTCTCGCGGAGCCGCGCGGCGTCCTCGGCGTGCTCGCAGAAGAAGCACCCGCGGTCCTCGTCGCGAGCCTGCGACGCCTCGATGTAGGGCATCCGCCACGGAGCCCAGAGCGGTGTCGTCGGCATGCGGCGCACCTTAGTCGAGCAGGGACAAAACCACCATCGGCCCGCGGCGTGCGACGATGCGGAGCCGATGAGCTCCATCGCCGACAAGCGCGCCCGGTTCCGTGCCCTCCATGCGGAGGGGTGTTTCGTGATCCCGAACCCCTGGGACGTCGGGAGCGCGCGGGTGCTCCAGCACCTGGGGTTCGCAGCGCTCGCGACGACGAGCAGCGGCTTCGCATGGTCGACGGGGCGCCCCGACTACGGCGTCGCGCGCGACGACGTGCTCGCGCATGTCGGCGCGATCGCCGCCGCGGTGGACGTGCCGGTGAACGCCGACTTCGAGTCGGGCTTCGCGGCGGAGCCCGAGGACGTCGCCGCGAACGTCACCCTCGCCGTCGCCACCGGCATCGCGGGCCTCTCGATCGAGGACACCGACGTGCGCGTCGCGGGCCGTCTCTATCCGAAGGCGCTCGCGGCGGAGCGCGTCGGCGCCGCGCGCGCGGCGATCGACGCGGCCGACGCCGCGGTGGTGCTCGTGGGCCGGACGGAGGGACTGCTCGCGGACCCGACCGCGGTCTCCGCCGCCACGAGCAAGCTCGTCGCGCTCGCGGAGGCGGGCGCGGACTGCCTGTATGCGCCCGGCGTCTGGAGCAAGGACGACATCGCGGCGATGGTCCGCGCCGTCGCGCCGAAGCCGCTCAACGTGCTCGCCCAGAACCCGGCGCTCACGCTCGCCGACTACGCCGCGCTCGGCGTCCGCCGCGTCAGCGTCGGCGGCGCGCTCGCCCGCGTCGCGTGGGGCGCCGTGCGCGCGGCGGCGGAGGAGATGAAGAAGGGCTCCTTCGCAAGCCTCTCCACCGCCATGCCGGGCAAGGATCTGAACGGCATCTTCCGACGCTGAGAGCACCAACGAAAACGGCCGCCTCCTCTCGGAAGCGGCCGTCTTCGTGCGTGACGAGGCTGGTCAGCCCTCGTCGTCGTCGTCGTCGTCGTCGTCCTTCTTGACGGCAACGGCGCCGAGCTTCTGCTTGATGAGCTCGCCGATCGAGGTGGCCTTCGCCGCCTCGTCCGCCTTCTTCGGGGCGACCGACTGGCGCTGCTGCTGCTTCGGGGCCGGCTGGTTCGCCGCCTCGCCGATGCGCATCGAGAGCGTCAAACGACGGTCCTGCGAGTCGACGTTGGCGACCTCGGCCTGGAGCGTGTCGCCGATGTCGTAGATCGACTCTTCGCCGGCCTCGTTCTTCTTGGCGATGAGCTCGTTCGTCGGGATCAGGCCCTCCACGCCGTCACGGATGCGGACGAAGATGCCGTAGTCCGTGAGGGAGACGACCTTCGCGTCGACCAGCTTGCCCGGAGGGAACTCCGAGAAGATCGTCGGCCAGGGATCGTCCCAGAGCTGCTTGATGCCGAGGGAGACCTTCTTCTCGTCATGGTTGATCGAGAGGATGATCGCCTCGACGTCGTCGCCCTTGTGGTAGAGGTCCGCCGGGTTGTTGACCTTGGCCGTCCACGAGAGGTCGCTCTTGTGGACCATGCCGTCGACGCCCTCTTCGATGCCGATGAAGACGCCGTAGTCGGTGATCGAGCGGACCTTGCCGCCGATCTTGTCGCCCGGGCTGTACTTCTCGGTGAAGAGCGTCCAGGGATCGGGCTCGAGCTGCTTCAGGCCGAGGCTGATGCGCTTCGCCTTCGCGTCCACCTCGAGCACCTGGCAGTCGATCTCCTGACCGACCTCGAGGAGCTTCGACGGGTGCTTGACCTTCTTCGTCCACGACATCTCGCTGACGTGGATGAGGCCCTCGACGCCCGGCTCGAGCTCGACGAACGCGCCGTAGTCGGTGATCGACATGACCTTGCCGTGCACCTTCTTGCCCGGCGGGAACGCCTCCTCGGCGTGGCTCCACGGATCTTCCTGGGTCTGCTTGAGACCGAGGGAGACGCGCTCGGTCTCCGGGTTGTACTTGAGGACCTTGACCGTGACCTCGTCGCCGACCTTGAAGAGCTCCTCGGGGTGGTTGACCCGGCCCCAGGACATGTCGGTGATGTGGAGGAGGCCGTCGATTCCGCCGAGATCCACGAACGCACCGTATTCGGTGATGTTCTTGATCACGCCGCGGACGACCTTGCCCTCCTCGAGGGTCTCGAGGGTCTTGGTCTTCTGCTCGTCGCGCTCCTTCTCGAGGAGGACGCGACGCGAGAGCACGATGTTGCCGCGCTTCTTGTTGAACTTGATGACCTTGAATTGGTAGGTCTGGCCGATCAGCTTGTCCAAGTTGCGGATCGGACGAAGGTCGACCTGAGAGCCGGGGAGGAACGCCTTCACGCCGCCCTTGATGGTGACGCTGAGGCCGCCCTTCACGCGCTGGCTGATGGTGCCTTCGATGAGCTCGTCGCGCTCGCACGCGCCCGAGATCTCGTCCCACACCTTCATCTTGTCAGCCTTCTCCTTGGAGAGGGTGACCAAGCCGTCGTCGTTCTCGCGGCTCTCGATGAAGACGTCAACGCGGTCGCCCGCCTTGACGAGGATTTCGCCACCGGCGCCGGTGAACTCGCTGAGGGAGATCATGCCCTCGCTCTTCCCGCCGATGTCGATGATGACGTTGTCACGCTGCACCGCCACGACGGTGCCCTGGACGATCTCGCCCTCTTTGCCGAACTCGCCGCCGGAGACGGACGCTTCGAAGAGCGCGGCGAAGGAGTCCATTCCTCCGCTGGTTTCGGTGATTTGGTTGGCCATGAATGAGTTTTGAAGAAACCTCGTGTCGGCCGCGCAGGACGCACGGCCGCCTTCTCCCCTTTTGGGGGGTAGCGTGAGTAGCTCAGGCCCGGAGCGCTGTCAAAGGCCGAGGTCTTCGCCCCGCACCTTCGGCAGCTCCTCGAGGAGGCGCGGCGGGACCGAGACGCGCACGAAGACCACGTCGCCCTCGTACGCGATCTTCGCGTCTTTCAGCCACGCGCGGTCCGGCGCCTTCGCGAGCTCGGCCGCGATCTTCTTCGCCTGCATCTCGCCGTACGCGGTCGCGGCGGCCTCCGCGTACGCGAGCGCGACCACGACGCCGCCGCTCCCCGGCTGGAGCTCGATCGTCGCGCTCGTCAGCTTCTTCGTGAGCGGCCCGAGGAGCGCGTGCCGCTCGAACAAACGGAGGAACGCGCCGCCGAGGCGGACCGACACGAGCGCGGTGGCGCTCGTCTCCGGGGCGGGGCGGTTCGCCGGCGACGCGAAGCTCGCGCGCGCGCGGTCGCGCCCGCCGCCGAGCACGCCGACCCACGTGCGGTCCGGGAGGACGAAGAGCGAGCCCGCTCCCGCGACGCGCCTGTCGTCGACCTCGTATTCGATCACCTTCTTCCGCTCGTCCGAGACGCTGCGGAAGAGCGGGCGGCCGTCCTCGCCCGCGACCTTCGCGGGGTCGAGCCGCGCCGGCACGCTCCTCAGCACGAGCGCGGCCTCGCTCTGGTTCACGCCGACGATGATGTCCTGCGCTCCCTCGACCGCCTCCACCATCGTCGCGCCGCGCGCGATGCCGCGCGCCTGCGCCGCCGCCACGAGCGCGCGCCAGAACGAGCCGTAGAGGCTGTCCTTCTTGAGCGACTGCGGCCGGATCACGACGTAGATGTCGGGCGTCCGATCGAAGATGTCGGTCCACGACGGCCCCGACTCCTGCCGCGGCGGCGGCTTCGCTTCGCCCCCGCCGCACGCCGTCGCGCCGAGCAGCGCGAGCGCGGCGGCGAGGACGACGCGCCGCGCGAGCCTCATGCCTGGAGCGCGCGCTCGGCGGTGCGCACGTGCTCGAGCATGAACGCGACCGTCTCCTCGATCGTCATCGACGTCGAGTCGACGAGCACCGCGGTCTCCGCCTTCTTCAGCGGCGCGATCGCGCGTCCCTCGTCGCGGGCGTCGCGCGACTTCACGTCGGCGAGGGTCTCCTCGAACGTCACCGTCTGGCCCTTCGCGACGAGCTCGGCGTGGCGGCGGCCGGCGCGGACCTCGGGGCTCGCGGTGAGGAAGAACTTCACCTCCGCGTTCGGGAACACGACCGTGCCGATGTCGCGCCCCTCGAGCACGACGCCGCCGGCCGCGCCCGTCTGGCGCTGCAGCTCGAGGAGCGCCGCGCGCACCTCCTCGTGCGCCGACACCGTGCTCGCGCCCTGCGCGATGTCCGGCGTGCGGATCGCTTCGCTCACGTCCTCGCCGCGGAGGGAGACCCGGACGCCGAGCGTCGCGTCGCGCTCGAACGCGAGCGCGCGATCGCCGATGATGCCGCGCGCGAGGCCCGCGACCTGGGCGCCGTCGTTCCACGGCGTGCCCGCGCGCGTCGCCGCGAGCGCGACCGCGCGGTACATCGCGCCGGTGTCGACGAGGACGTACCCGAGCGCGTCGGCGAGGCGGCGCGCGACCGTGCTCTTCCCCGCCCCGGCGGGGCCGTCGATCGCGACGATGGGTCGGGTCCGCTCGGCCATGACAGGAGGTTCCTATCACGATTCGACGTCGATGCGCGCCCCGAGCGCGCGCAGCGTGCCGACGAAGCGGGGGAAGCTCGTCGCGATGCAGTCCGCGTCCGCGATGCGCGTCGGTCCGCTCGCGTGGAGCGCGAGCACCGCCGCCGTCATCGCGATGCGGTGGTCGCCCTTGCTCTCGAGGCTCGCCGGCGTGAGCGCTCCTTCCCTGCCGCGAATGACCATCCCGTCGGAGAGCTCCTCGCAGTCGACGCCGAACGCGCGCAGCACGTGGACCATCGTCGCGACGCGATCGCTCTCCTTCACGCGCAGCTCCTCCGCGTCGCGGATCGTCGTCTCCCCCGTCGCGCGGACCGCGAGCGCGCACGCGATCGGGATCTCGTCGATCGCGCGCGGCACGATCTCGCCGCCGACGAGCGTGCCGCGGAGGCCCTCTGGCCACGACGTGATCTCGGCGACGGGCTCGCCCGCCTGCTCGCCCTGCGGCACGACCTCGATCCCGCCGCCCATCAGGCGCACGATCTCGAGGAGCCCCGTCCGGGTCGGGTTCGCCCCGACCCCGCGCACGGTGACGCGCGACCCGGGCGTGATCTGCGCGGCGACGACGAGGAACGCCGCGGCGGACGCGTCGCCGGGGATGTCGATCGAGAAGCCCTCCATCTTCCCGCTCCACCCCGCCGGATCGAGCTCCACCGCGGTCGCGACCGTCTTCAGCGGCACGCCGAGCGCGTGCATCATCCGCTCGGTGTGGTCGCGCGAGAGCGTGGGCTCCTTGAACCACGTCGTGCCGTGCGCGTAGAGGCCGGAGAGCAGGATCGCGCTCTTCACCTGCGCGCTCGCGACCGGGCTCTCGTACTCGATCTCCTTCAGGTACGTGCCGTCCGGCAGCGGGCCCACCACGAGCGGCGGCGTGAGGTCGCCCTCCTTCTTCGGGTGCGGGACGCCGTCGATGACGGCGCCGCGCGCGCGGAGCGGGCCCACCACGCGCATCATCGGCCGGCGCGTGAGCGAGGCGTCGCCGACGAGCCGCGACGCGAACGGCTGCGCCGCGAGGATGCCGGTGAGGAGGCGCATCGTCGTGCCGGAGTTCCCGCAGTCGAGGTCCTCCGCCGGCGCGCGGAGGCCGAAGAGGCCGGTGCCCCGAACGCGCAGCGTCGTCGCGTCGACGTCGGTCACCGTCGCGCCCATCGCGCGCATGCAGCTCGCGGTCGAGACGTTGTCCTCACCGTGCGAAAACTGCCGGATCTCGGACTCGCCCTCGCAGAGCGACGCGAAGAGGAGCGCGCGATGACCGATGCTCTTGTCGCTGGGGACCGGCACGCTCCCGACGAGCGGCGTGCCGGCGAGCGGATGGACGACGAGGGTGCTCACGGCGTCGTGATCTAGCGCACCCAGCCGTTGCGGAGGAAGTTCGCACGACCAGTCGGCCACAAGAGGCAGTTCGGCTTCGAGCCGGGCACCGTGAACACGTGAACGGGATCCTTCGTCGACGCGTATTCGTCCTTGAGCGACACGACGATGTCGAGCGCGCCGTCGCCGTCGGCGTCGCCGATGGTCGGGACCGCCATCGAGCCTCGCTCCGGAAGCGGCACTTTGTGGAGCTGTGCGCCCTGCGCGGAGAGGACGTAGAGCGCGCCCGCGCCCTCGTCCGGCGTGTACGTCGCGAAGACGATCTCGGGCACGCCGTCGGCGGAGAGGTCCGCGACGACGACGCCCGGCGTGAGCGCGCGGCCGTCCTCGGCGTACGCGAACGACCACAGCTCCGTCTTCGCCGCGCTCACCGCGTGGATCTTGCCGTCGAAGCCCGCGAAGATCAGCTCGAGGCCGGGGACCGCCGCGTCGACGTCCGCGACCGTGACCTGGTTCGTGAGGCCGACGAGGTTCCCCGCCCCGGCGACCGCGTCGTCGCCGAGCTTCGGGCTGAAGCCGTCGTTCAGGCCCATCACGTAGGCCGGGACGTGGAACGGCGTCTCCCAGCCCGCGGGCCGCGAGGCGTCCGGCTTCACCACCCAGAGCGCGACGCCGCGGAGGCGATCGTCCTGCGATGCATTCTGCACGCTTCCGACCATGATGATCTCGGGCGTGCCATCCTTGTCGATGTCGGCGATCGCGGGCGGCGTGTTCGTGAAGTGCGCCTGGTCGCTCGTCGCCTCGTCGTCGGCGAAGCCCTGCTGCGCGAGCGGGAGGTCGTGGAGGTAGCGCACGCCCGGCGTCTTCGGGCGCTTCCGGAACATCGGGTTCGCGTCCATCGCCGCGCCGGAGCCGTGGAAGAAGCTCGCGTACGCGTTGTCGTGCGGCACGACGAGGTCCTGCTTCGCGTCGCCGTCGAGCGCGCCGATCGCGAGGTTCTGATCGTAGAGGCCCGCGAAGTAACACGGCCCCGGATCGCAGCCCGCGGCGCCGCTCGCGACCGGTGGGAAGCCCGGCACCGGCGTGCCGTTCGCGTGGTACGCGTGGACGATGTCCTTGTCGTTGCGCACGCCGACGACGAGGTCGAGCGCGCCGTCGCCGTCGAGGTCCCCCGCCGCGACGGTGCGCGTCTCCGCGGTCCCGAACTTCTGCGGGAACCCCGGCACCGCGGCGCCGCTCGCGTCGACGAGGTAGGCCTGATCGCGCGCCGCGAAGGCGATCTCGAGCTTCGCGTCGCCGGTGAAGTTCGCGACGATCGGGCTCGCCCAGATGCGGTCCTTGTCGGAGCCGACCGTGAAGGCGCGCGTGCCGTCGGCGCGCCACACGACGACGCGGCCGCCGCGCGCGACGATCGTCTCGGGCTTGCCGTCGCCGTCGAGGTCCGCGATCGCGGGGGAGCCGAGCCAGCCCTCCGCGCCGCGCTCGTCGACGAGCTTGCGGAGCAGCGTCGGAGCCGCGACCTCGGCGCTCCCGCCCGCCGCCGCGCAGCTCGGCGCGACCGGCGCAGCGCTCCCGCCGTCGCCGGTCGGCGCGCCCGTTCCACTCGGACCACCCCCACCGGCGTCGTCGCTCCCGCACGCGAGCGCTCCGCCGAGGACGAGCCAAAACGCTCTCCGCATGCCGATAGCTTACTTCGACGGCGGCGCGGGCGCAGGTGCAGGTGCCGGCGCCGGCGGTGGGGCCGACGAGCGCGGAGGCGGGCCGATCCACTGCGGGACGGCCGCGAGCACGCCGCGGAGCGTCAGGTCGTCGATCTCGAGCTTCACCTGCACGTCGCTCTGCTCCGCCTTCACGTCGAGGCCCTTCACCTGGACGCCGACGAGGGAGAGGAGCTTCAGGTAGCTCGTCGCCGACTTCACGTGCTCCGCGTTCGCGGTCGCGGAGGCGGCGTCGGGGTACGTGAGGCTGCCGGCGATCTGCATGCCGGGGCTCTTGAACGACACGAGGCCACGGAGGCCCTTCATGTCCTTCACGAACTGCACGGGGTACTTCTGCACGACGTCGGGCGGGATCGGCTGCGTCGCGAAGTCCGCCGCCACCGCCGCCGCCGCGCCCGGCGACTCGACGGTCTCGAGCATCCACTGCGGGATGTCACGCTTTACCCGGTTATCCTTGATCCGCTCGAGCACGCGGCGGATGCCGCTCTCGGTGCCGGCGACCACGCGCGTCGGCGAGAGGATCGTGAAGCCGATGTTGTTCAGCGTGTACACGTCGCGGCCGGCGTACTGCGACGCGACGAGGTAGCCGCCGCCCTTCGTCTGCGTCTGCGCCGTCACCGCCTGCTTGATCTTCGCCTCGTCGAAGCGGCCGACGACGACCGCGGCCGCGTCGACGCCCTGGTACGCGTAGCTCGCGAAGGTGATGCGATCGACGTCCTTCGACGCGGTGAAGCCGGCCTCGGCCCCGAGCGGCATGTACGTCTCGATCAGCTTCGAGAGATCGGCGCCGAACGTCTCGCTCCCGAAGAACGCGCGCGCGTCGACCGTCCCGACCATGATCGCGTTCGCGGGGAGGAGCGCGAGCGCGTCGTCCAGCGCGGGGCTCGCGGTGGTGACCGGCGTCTTGGCGTCCGGCTTGTCACCGCACGCCGCGAGGACAGAGAGACCGACGAGGAGGAGGGGAAGTCCGCGCTTGAGCATGAACGCGCGGACTCTATCACGCTCGCCTTCGCGGCGGGGGCGTCACCCGAGCTGGTACGAGCCGAGGACCTTGAAGAACTTCGCCTGCCGGCGCACGTCCTCGAGCGCCCCCACCACCGGGCGGTCGGTCGGGTGCCCCTGGATCTCCATGAAGAGGTGGTACTGCCAGCTCTCGTCCTGGATCGGTCGCGACTGGACCTTGGTCAGGTTCACGCCGCGCTCGGCGAACTGCTTCACGATCTCGTGGAGCGCGCCCGGCGCATCCTGCAGCGCGACGATGATCGCGGTGAGGTCCTTGCCGGTGCGGCTCGGCGGGCGGTTGCCGATGATCGCGTAGCGGACGCGCTCGTCGCCGTCGTCGCGCACGTTGCGCTTGATGACCTCGAGCGAGAAGTCCGCGGTGAAGCCCTCGTGCACGAGGGCGGCCGCGCGCGGGTCGGCGGCCGCGAGCTGGCACGCGGCGTAGGCGGTCTTCACGTCCTGCACGTCGGCGCCGGACATCTCGTTCGCGAGGAACTTCACGCAGTGCGCGCGATCCTTCGGGATGCAGTAGACCTTCTGCACCTCGGCGAGGCTCGACGCCTTGCTCGCGAGCTGGAGGTTCACGATCGACTCGAACGCGGCGACGATCTTCACGTCGCTGTCGGTGAGCGCCGCGATCGTGGCCTGGACGACGCCGTCGGCGCGCGTCTCGAACGGGATGACGGCGTACGTCGCGCGCTTGCGGCTGACCTCGTCGATCGCGCGCGCGATCGTCTCGCCGCCGAGGTACTCCGCCGCGACGCCGAAGCGGCTCCGCGCGGCGGCGTGGGAGAAGCCTCCGTCGAGCCCGGCGTACGAGACGACGACCGGCTGCTCGAGCGCGAAGCATGACGCGAAGATCTCGCGGAAGATCTGGCGGAGGGCGGGGTGCGGGACGTCGCCCGTCGCCGTCGTCACGAGCGCCTCGATCTGTCCGCGGTCGGGCAGGCCGGGCGGCACCGTCATCGATTTCTGGAGCTCGCCGATGCGCTTCGACAGCTTCGCGCGCCGCTCGATCGACGCGAGGAGCGAAACGTCGATCTTCGCGATCTCCCCCCGCAGGTCCTCTACCTCACGCCGTTTGTCGGTCATGTGCTCTAAGGATAGCACCGCCTGTGATCTCCGCCCTTCGCGACAAGTACGAGCGGATGCGCGCGCTCCGCGAAGCGCACGCGCGCGCGGACGAGCCTGATCCACGGCCCGCGCTGCAGCGCCTCGCGGCCGAGTTCCCGGGCGCGCTGCGCGAGCTCGATCGACTCCCGATCGACGAGATCGCGCACCGCATCCTCGCGCTCCGGGCGGCGGAGGCCGATCCGGCGCGCATCGAGGGCTGGATGATCGCCGAGCACACGTTCCACCGCTACGCGCGCGGCGTCCTCGCGACGAAGCGCTGGCTCTCCGACCACGTCCCCGACGAGGCGGCGTTCCGGCGCGCGCTCCCGACCCTCGACCCCGAAGCCGCGCTCTTCGCCACCGACCTCGAGGCGGTCGCGTCCCCTCCCCGCGGCCGCGTCATGGACCTCGTCTACGCCCGCGCCGCCGACGACCTCTGCATCCCCGAGCCCGCCCTCCGCCATCTCCTGCACGACCAACGCATTCAAGCGCCCCAACCCCCGCATTGAAGTCATTTATAAGGCGCGCACGACTCTCCAGCCCGCCGCAACGCCTTCGGTATGCGGCGTCGCGAGGATCAGCCTTTCCGCTCCACATCACGCCCACACCCCAGCCCCCGCACCATCCCCCTCGACGGAGCGCTGCACTTCGACAACGCGAAGCGAGCTGCGCCGACGTCAGCGGAGGCGCTGCGCTTCAGCGACGTGGACCGAAGCAGCAGCGCCGGCGTCACGGCGGTCGGCAATGCGGAGCGAGCCGTGCGGCGCGGCATCGTTGGCGTGGCGTCGATCGTGGCGGAGGCGGAAGGGCGCTGTGGTTCGGGCGCTGCGGCGTGCGCTACTTCGTGTCGGGCTTCGCGGGAGCGGTTGGCTTGGGGTCTGGCTTTGACTCGGTCTTCGACTCCGAGGTCGGTGTCGAGGTGCCTTCGCTCTTCGCGGCGTCGCTGCTGCCGCTGCTCTTCTTCGTCGAGGAGTACAGGTCGGCGTACCAGCCGCCGCCCTTCAGGATGAAGTTGCCGCCGCTGATCTGGCGCTTCGCAGTGGACTGACTGCACTTCGGGCAGACCTGGATCGGGTCCTCGGAGATCTTCTGCATCTCCTCCCAGGCGTTGCCGCAGCTCGTGCAGACGTACTCGTAGGTCGGCATCTCGGCGGAATCTCTTGTCTCTTCGCGGGCGCGGCGTCAAGGGCGCTGAACGCTCTTGCGGGTGCAGGCGTTCAGGGGTATCCACTACTGAACATTGACACTATGTGAAGTGACATGACGTCCTTCATAGGGTCAGCGAACGGTGCTAACCGATGAAGATCAAACGCCTCGAGCTCCAGGGTTTCAAGTCTTTCGTCGACCGCACGGTCGTGAGCTTCGAGCACGAGATCATGGGCATCGTCGGCCCGAACGGGTGTGGGAAGTCGAACATCGTCGACGCCATCCGCTGGTGCATGGGCGAACAGAGCGCCAAGCACCTCCGCGGCCGGAGCATGGAAGACGTCATCTTCAACGGCTCCGAGTCGCGGACCCCGGCCGACTTCGCCGAGGTCACCCTCACCTTCGAGAACGACGATCCGGGCGACATGCCGCTCGAGTACAAAGACTACGCCGAGATCGCGGTGACGCGGCGGCTGCATCGCAGCGGCGACAGCGAGTACCTGATCAACAAGACGCCCGTTCGCCTGAAGGACATCACCGATCTGTTCCTCGGCACCGGCGTCGGCACGAAGGCGTACTCGATCGTCGAGCAGGGCAAGATCGGCCTCATCGTCAGCGCGAAGCCGGAGGACCGGCGCCTCCTCATCGAAGAGGCCGCCGGCATCACGAAGTTCAAGAGCCGGAAGAAGCAGGCCGAGCGCAAGATGGAGCTCACGCAGCAGAACCTGCTTCGCGTCGGCGACATCATCGGCGAGCTCGAACGGAGCCTCGGCTCGCTGAAGCGGCAGGCCGCGAAGGCGGAGCGCTACATCGCGTACCGCGGCGAGCTCGAGGACCTCCAGCTCCACGACTCCGCGCAGAAGTGGCTCGAGCTCCGCGGCTGGATCATGCTCGAGTCGAACGAGGTCGAGCGCCTCGGCCTCGAGGCCGACGAGGCGAGGAACACGCTCGCCGCGCGCGAGGGCGAGCTCGACGCCGCGCGCCAGGACGCGCACAACGCCGAGGAGGCGCTCGAGCAAGCCAACACCGCCGCGTTCGCCGCCGACAACGAGGCGCGCGCGGAGGAGGCCGCGATCGAGCGCGCGAAGGACCGCATCGACGCGCTCCGCCGCCGCGAGACGCAGGCCGAGGGCGAGCTCGCCGAGATCGCGGAGCAGGCCGGCACGCTCGCGACGGAGCGAGCGGCGGTGGACGCCGACATCGCGATCCTCGAAGAGGGCGAGACCGGCGTCGCGAACGCGGTCGCGGCGGAGGAGGAGAAGCTCGCGACGCTCTCGACCGAGAGCGAGGACGCCGAGCGCGTCGTCGTCGAGCTGCGTCAGGTCATCAGCCAGGCGCGCGAGGCCATCGCCGCGAGCGAGGCCAAGCTCGAAGGCTTTGATCGCCGCAAGGAGGACCTCGTCCACCGCGAGGAGCGCATCTCCGGCGAGCGCGAGCAGCGGGAGGGATCGCTCCTCGAGCTCGAGGCGCGCATGGAGCAGCTCTGGCTCGCGGTCGAAGACCTCACCTCGGGGAAGGTCACGACCGAGGAGGACCGCGCGCAGATGGAGGTCCGCCTCGGCGAGCTCCGCCACGAGATCGCCGAGAGCGAGCGGCTCCTCGACGAGGCGAAGGCGGAGGCGAGCAAGAAGCGCTCGCGCCTGCACGCGCTCTCCGAGATGCACGCGCGCAACGAGGGCGTCGGCGCCGGCGCGAAGGCGCTCATCGAGACGAAGAGCGAGACCCTCGCCGGCCTCCTCGCCGACCGCGTCGAGGCCCCGGTCGAGCTCACCCCCGCCCTCGCCGGCCTCCTCGGGAGCCACCTCGAGGACGTCGTCGTCGAGGACCTCGAGCGCGGCGTCGCGCTCCTCGCCGACCTCGCGACGAAGAACAAGGGACGCGCCACGATCGTCGCGCGTCATCCCGCGTTCGTCGCCGGGCGCAGCGCGAGACTCCCCGGCGACGGCGACGGCGACGGCGAGGGAGGCGAAGGCGCGCTCCGCCTCGTCGATCACCTCCGCTACGCGCCCGAGGACGAGGCGCTCGTGCGCGCGGTCATCGGCGACACCGTCGTCGTCGCCGACGTCGACGCCGCCCTCGCCTTCCGCGCCGAAACCCGCGCCGACGTCGAGGTCGTCACGCGCGACGGCACCGTGTTCCACGCCGACGGTCGCGTGTCGGGCGGCAACGGCGAGGCCGGCGCGCACATGCTCGACGTGCGCCGCGAGATGCGCGAGCTCACCGACGAGGTCCTTCGCCTCGAGGCCCTCGTCGCCGATCGCCTCGCGCACCACCAGACCCTGCGCACGCAGATCGGCGAGACGCAGGGCGCGCTCGAGCGCGCGCGGCAGCAGGCGCATCAGGACGAGCTCGCGCTCGTCCACGCCGAGAAGGACCTGAAGAACGCGGAGGCGGAGGCGGCGCAGCACACCGGGCGCGTCGCCGAGCTCGCGGCCGAGCTCGCCGAGCTCCACGCGAAGATCGCGACCGCCGACGCCGAGCGCGGCGAGGCGCAGAGCGCGCTCGATCAGGCGCGCGAGGGGCTCGCCGGCCTCGAGACGCGCATCGGCGAGGCGGAGACGAGCGCGACGGAGTGGCGCGAGCAAGCGAAGGCGCAGCAAGCGAACCTGATGGAGCGCAAGGTCGCCCTCGCCGGCGCGCGCGAGAAGCTCGCCGCTTCACGAACGACGCTGCAGCGCCTCGCGCAGAGCGAGCTCGCGCTGACGGAGCGCTCCCAGCGCCTCGAGGCGGAGCTCTTCGAAGGCGCGCGCGAGCTCGGCGCGACGGCGGCCACGCTCCTCAAGCACAAGGAGCAGCGCGAGACCGCGCTCGCCGCGGCGAAGGCGGCGCAAGACATGCTCACCGAGGCGCGCGGCACCTTCGAGCGCTTCCGCGCCGACCTCGGCGAGCGCGAGGCGGGCCTCAAGGACCTCCGCACCCGCGCCGACGAGACGCGCGCCGCGCTCGGCCAGCACGAGATGGCGCTCCGCGAACGCGAGCTCGCGATGGAGCACCTCCTCGCCGGCGTGCGCGAGAAGTTCCGCGGCCTCGACCTCGCGCGCGTGGTCGGCGACTACCACCTGCGTCCGCCGCCCGATCCCGAGAGCCGCGCGCGCATCGCGGAGCTCTCGGGCCTCATCGACCGCATGGGCTCCGTCAACCTCGACGCCACGCGCGAGTACGAAGAGGCGGAGAAGCGGTACGCGTTCTACACGACGCAGAAGCAGGACCTCGACAAGGCGCTCGCCGATCTCGAGCGCGCGATCCAGCAGATGAACCGCGAGTCGAAGAAGATGTTCACCGACACCTTCACCGCGGTGAACGAGCGCTTCCAGAAGCTCTTCCCGACCATGTTCCGCGGCGGCCGCGCGGAGCTGCGACTCACCAACCCGGAGGACATGCTCGAGACCGGCATCGACATCATCGCGCAGCCGCCGGGCAAGAAGCTCGCGAGCATCGAGCTGATGAGCGGCGGCGAGAAGGCGCTCACCGCGGTCTCCCTCATCTTCGCGATCTTCAGCATCCGCCCCTCGCCGTTCTGCATCCTCGACGAGGTCGACGCCCCGCTCGACGAGGCGAACGTCGGCCGCTACTGCGAGGCGATCCGCGAGATGACCGATCGCTCGCAGTTCATCCTCATCACGCACATCAAGAAGACGATGCAGATGGTCGACATCCTGCACGGCGTCACGATGGGCGAGCCCGGCGTGAGCCGCCTCGTCAGCGTGAAGGTCAGCGAGGCCGCGCTCGCGGGCAAGACCACGACGGGGAAGGTCCCGACCACCGCCGTCGCCTGACGGCGTCGGCCGATGCTACGCTCGCGCTCGTTGCGCGCGCAGAGATCGCTCCTTCTCCTCGCCCTCGGGGGCTGCACGGCGTTCGGCGCCGAGCCCGCGCCCGCGCCCGCGCCGCCGGCACCGACGTCCTCCACGACTCCGCCCGCCCCCGACGGCGGCGCCGCCGCCCCCGACGGCGGCGAGCCCTCGAGCGCGCTCTGCGCCGCGAAGCACACGCTCTGCGACGACTTCGAGAGCGGAGGAACGTCCCGCTGGTCGGACATGGAAGGGAGCGAGTCCGGATCCATCACCGTCGTAGAGAGCCCGGACGATCCGAGCCAGCACGTGCTCGAGGCGAAGCTCGAGGGCAACTCCGAGCACAACCCGTCGGTGCAGTTGAAGCACTTCGCGCCGATCCGCGCCGAGCACGTGGAGCTGAGCTTCGACGTGAAGCTCCTCCAGACACCGACCAACGACGACGCGCAGTTCTTTGCCGTCCTCCATTTCCGCACCCAGCCGCCGTCGCAGATCAACGTCGGCTACCAAGACGGTCGCCTCCATCTCGCGGTAAATCCGTCGCACGCCCGGCGCCATTCGGATGACCCCGTCGCGCTCACGAGCTGGACGAGGCTCAAGGTGAGCATCGACTGGTCGAACGAGCATCCGCGGATCGAGGTCTTCCAGAACGGGGCCTCTCGATTCGTAGAGACCCCAAAGCTCCCCACGACCCGCGACGACGAGCTCCACCTCGACTTCGGCGTCTACGTCAGCCCGACGACGGCGGCGCACACGCTCTTCGACAACGTCGTCTACGACGTGCGCTGATCGCGTCAGCTCGGCATGTGCGTGAACACGTGGCCGCCGCAGGCGATCGCTTCGCGCGCGAGCTCGCGCAGGACGAGGAGCGAGGCGCGATCGGCCTTGCGGTGCGTCAGCTTGAGGAGCGCGTTCCAGCGCTCGGTCACGTCGTCGAGCTTGGCCGCGTCGAGGAGCGCGAGCGGCATCAGCGCCTCGCTCGGCAGCCCGTCGACGAAGCCGTCGTCCGACTCCGTTTCGACGATGCGCGCGGGCGGCTTCTTGTCGCCGAGGAGCACGACGCTCAGCGTCTCGAGCTCGAGCGCGGTGATGCCGAGCACCGCCGCGTGCGGCAGCGCGCGGAGGCGGAGCGGCGCGGTCTCCTCGAGCACGCGATCGACCTTCGACTCCGGGATCATGATCGGCTCGATCGGCTCCGCGCCGCCGGCCGCGTAGATGGAGGGGATCGCGGCCGCGCCGCTGCGCGTCGAGATCGCCGCCTCCTCGTCGTCCGCGCCAGGGTCCCACGACTCCGTGCCGTGGACCTGACGCAGGATCGGGTTCTTCTTCACCGTCGTGATCGGCTGATCGAGCGAGTGACGGACGGCTGCGAAGAGGCGGACGAGCTGCTCGTCCGTCGCGACGAAGAGGGTCGTGGTGCGCGCCATGCCCAAATAGTGCCAGTCGAGATACGCTGGCGCAAATCGAGGGGGGGAACCCTACGCGCGCGAGCGGCGGCGGCGAACGGCGAGCACGGCGAGGGCGAGGCCTGCGAGCGGGGCGAACGAGCCGAAGCTGGGGCCGCCGACGGCGCCGACCGCGCAGTCGTCGCTCGCGCCCTGCGCCGCGGACGGCGCGCCGGCGTCGCGCGGGGCGCCCGCGTCGAACGGGGACTCGGGACCGAGGTCCGGATCTTCGATCGGCGGAGCGGGCGCCTTCGCGTCTGCGTCGGGGCCGGCGTCGCGCGGCGCGACCGGGCACGTGAACGAGGCGTCGGAGTTTTGCGGCGTCGGCGGCGAGATCACCTCGAAGTCCGCCGCGTTGTTGTTCGACTCCGTGCAGCCCTTGTTCTTCCGCGCGGCCGACTTCTTCGACGCGAGCGTGCCGCCCGGATCGTCGACGATACCCTTCACCGAGCTCGAGCCCTCTTGCTGCGAGGTCGCGCCCCAGCCGACGAGATCGAGGAACTTGGACGTGGCGCAGAGGTCGCCGCTACCTCCGCAGTTGAGCGGGGTGACGTTCGGCACGAGCGCGACCTTCCCGTCCTTCGCGCCGAGGTCGTAGTCGTCGACGACCTGATCGGGCGTGGGCAGGTCCTCGCCCGCGTTGCCGGAGCCCTTGAGCGAGACGAGGAAGTAGCCGTTCGCCGGGATCGTGCCGGTGAGGGCGACGACCTTCGTGAAGTTCGTCGTCGCGTTGGACGGCGCGTTGTCGATCTGGAGCGACAGGCCGTCGAGCGCGATCGGGCTCGCCGTGCGGTTGAAGAGCTCGACGAAGTCGTCCTTGAACGACGCGCCGGTGAGGCCGCCGCTCCCGTACGCCTCGCTGATCACGATCGCGCCCACCGGCGGGGGCCCCGCGTCGGCGTCCGCCATGGAACCGAAGAGCGTGGCGCTCCCCACGTCATCGGAGCCCGTCTGGGACATGCAGCCCGCGGTGAACAACATCGCGGAGCCGGTGAGGGATCCGAGGAGGACGGTGGCGGCGATAAGCTTGGACATGACGACGTTCCGATCGCGAAATCCGAGCGCGAGATGGCCTCGGATCGCCGGCACTATGGCCGAAATTCGAAGTAGTGCAAGGTGGGAGAGCGGAAAGCTACTCGGTCGAGACGAGCTTCACGCAGCTCGCGACCACCCCTTCCGCCGGCGTGCGGTCGGAGCAGAGCTGGACGAGCGGCCGGTCGGCGGTGCCCGACGCGAAGACGGTCGACGCGATGCCGCGGCGGAGGCGGTTCGGGATCGTGAAGCTCCGCACCGTCGTTCCGGCGCGCAGGGTCATCGTCGCCTCCTCCGGAACACCGGCCTGGATGCTCGCGAATCCCGGCGGCGGCGGAGCGGTGGGCGTCACCGCCGCGTAGGGCGGACCCGTGAACGCCGTGCCGTAGCGGATCCCCTGCAGCACGGTCTCCCCGTTGATCACGACGTCGAACGACGGGAGGGCGATGACTCCGTGAACGACGCGGAGGAGGGTCGCGCTGCCGGGCGGCGTGATCGTGTCGCTGATCGCGGCGACCTTCGGGTTCGCGTCGCCCGCGTCGACGCCCTCCTCGACGCGACCGTAGACGTAGACCGTGACCCCGCCGCCCTGGCGGATGACCGTGCCGGCCGAGGTGCCGAAGATCACGGCGCCCGCGCCGTCGCACGGTGAGCCGACCTCGACGAAGCGGAACGCGAAGGACACGCCCGCGTTCCCTTCCACGCCGACGTTGACGAACGCGTGCTGCGAGACCTCGCCGTAGGCGAGACCGTCGGGCTTGCCGACGCCCGAGAACAGCGGCGCCGACCCCGTGATCCACCCCGGCGCGAAGGCGCCGGTGCCTTCGCGAACGCAGAGGTCCATGTTCGGGGAGCCCTCGAGCATGTTCGCGACGCGAATGCGTCCGGAGGGCGGCGGCGCCGTCCCCGGACCGCCCGTCGTCGAGGACGACGACGTTCCGGTGTCCTCCGCTTCGGGCGGCGGCTGGCTGGCGTCGAGGTCCGAAGCGTCGCCGTCCGGGACCGGGCTCGTCTGACTCAACGACTCGCACGCCGTGAGCGACGTGAGCGCCACGCCGGTCGCGCCCGAGACGAAGAGCCCGCCGAGGATGAGGGTACGAAAGAATGAAGCCTGCATCGTAAGCCTCTAACTCTAGAAGTCGTACCGTACACCGAGGGTCAGCGTGCGGAAATCCTGGCGATTGGTGGCGAGGCCGAACTGCGACGCCGTCGGCGAGCCTTCGGTCCCGTTCACGCCGACCGCGTTCTGGAGCGCGAACACGTTGTTGATCTGCACGTTCATGCTGAGGTGCTGCTTGAGGAGCTTCTCGAAGTCGTACGTCAGCATCACGTTGAGCGTGAAGATGTCCGGCGAGCGGAACGTCGTCCACGAGCGGACGTCGCTGTACGTCCCGAGCTGGCCCGGGTTCGCGGTCCCGGTGTTGGGGTACGCGCCCGGCTCGTAGCCGGTCGGAGCGCGGCGGATCGTGTAGCCCGGCTCGTTCGCGGTGTACGCCTTCGTCAGCGCGACGCCGGAGCGCCAGTTGAGGATGAAGCCGAGCGTGAAGCCCTGCCAGATGTTGTAGCTCGCGATCGACTTGAGCTGGTGCCGCGTGTCGATGCCGCTCTGGTAGCTGTTGTAGAATGGCCCGAAGCGCGGGTTGTCGAAGGCGCCGCCGTCGATGTTGCCGGCCGTTCCCCACGACTGCGAGAGCGTGTACGAGCCCTGCAGCTCGAGGTCGGTGAACTTCGTCTCGAGGATGAGGTCGAGACCCGAGTAGCGCGACGTCGCGGCCGGGTTGAAGCCGGTGAGGGTCGTGCGGATCGGGATGCCGTTGTTGAAGCCGACCACGCGCGTGCCGGTCGGGTCCCAGATCGCGTTGACCTCCATCGTCTCGTACTGGTTGTGGAGGTAGCGATACGTGTAGTCCGCACGAACGAGGACGCCCTTCGCGAGCTCGCGGCGGAGCGAGAGCAGGATCTCGTCGGCGACCGCGGGCGACTTCTCGAAGCTGAGGCGAGAGCCGTCCGCGCCGCCGGTCCGCTGGAGGAACTCGAAGCGCCGCGTGGTCGCGCTGTACTGCTCGATGACGCCGCCGGCGCGGCGCGCGCCGTCGTAGCCGGAGACGCCGCGGAGCGACGGCATCTCCGTCGTGCGGCCGTACGAGACCTGCACGATCGTCTTCGAGTCGTTCGTGACGTCGGCGATGACGGAGAGGCGCGGACCGAAGCCGGCCGCGCTCTGCGCGACGTTGCTGTCCGTCGCGGTCATCGTGCCGACGTCGAAGCGCGTACCGGGGAGGATCGTGAGCCACTTCTTCGGCTTGTAGCGATCCTGGATGTACGTGCCGAACGTGGTGCCGCGGTTGTGGAGCGCGTAGCTCCGGCTCATCGAGCGGCGGAAGCAGCCGTTGCCGGTGTAGTTGCCGGTCAAGGCTCCCGGGTTGATCTGGGGGTCGAGGTCGCAGAGGCCGCGGTCGAGGAGGCCGCCGTTGCGATCGGTGTAGCTGATGCCATAGCCGGTGGAGTCGTCCTGGCCGCTGGTGCCGCCGGTCTGCGAGACGCGCAAGCTCTGCTCGACGAACGCGGTCTGCACGCCGAACTCCGCCTCGTGGCGGCCGGCGGCCTCGCCCGTCGCCGTGACCGACGCGTCGAGCTGGATGCGGCGGCGGTTCGTCACGCTGTGACCGCCGGTGTTGAACCAGACCGTGCTGTCGTCCTGGTTCACGTGCGGCGTGCGACCAAAGCTGTAAGGCACGCCGTTGATCAGGTCGCCGTCGGCGATGCCACGGATGCCCTGCGGTCCGACGTCGAGCTTGTTCTGGTTGTAGCCGAGCAGCACCTTCGTCGTGACGCGCTTGCTCGCCTGCCACGCCCACTCGATCGTGGCGCGGTTACCGCCCTGGAAGCGGCCGGCCTGCGAGTACGGGGTCGACGCGTTCGCGCCCGATGCGTTGTTGTTCTCGTAGTCGATCGTGGTGGGGTCGCCGAACGCCTCGACGTGGATGCGGTGCGTGTCGGCCGGGACGAACGTGAGGCCGCCGAGGAGGTAGAACGACTCGAAGAGGCGCGAAGGCACCTGCACGAAGCGCGGCGGACCCGACGGCGTGACCGCGAGCGAGCGGTTGTACTGGATGCCGGCGTTGAAGAAGAGGCGGTCCTTGATGATCGGACCCTGCGCCGAGAGGTTGAGCTCGTAGCGCCCCTGCTCCGGCTTCTCCTTGCTGTAGTCGAACGGCTTCGACCCGTCGAAGGTCTGCGGGCCGAACGTGTCGTAGTCGACGAGGAACGACGGCGCCCAGTAAGCCGACACCGCGCCGTGGAAGTTGTTGGTGCCGCGGCGCGTCTGCACCGCGATGATCGCGCCGAGGGCGTTGTACTTCGCTTCGAAGCCGCCGGTCGTGACCTGCACCGTCTCGAGCGAGTCCTGCTGGAAGTTCGCCGAGAACGTGTTGGTGACGGGGTCGGTGAGGTCGAGGCCGTTGACGAGGTAGCGGTTGTTGTTCGTCTTGCCGCCCTTGACGTTCGGGTTGCCGCCGCCGACGGTGACGCCGGGGACCTGCGCGGAGACGGACTGGTACGAACGCGCGATCGGCGTCTTGTTCAGGTTGTTGACCGACATGATCGTGCCGGTCGCCGAAGAGTCGGGGTTCGTGAGGTGGCGCTCCTCCTCGATGACCGTCGTCTCTTCCTTCTCCTGCTCCGCGGTCCACATGATGTTGACCGGCGTGGCGGCGTCGGGGTTGACGACGACGCGGCGCTTGAGCGGCTTCAGGCCTTCGTAGCTGAAGACCATGTCGTAGGTGCCGGGCGGGACGGCCGGGATCTCGTAGGTGCCGTCTTCCTGCGTCTGGACCCGCTTGTTGACGCCGGAGCCGCCCTTCAGCGTGACGAGCGCGCCGGGGACGGGCGCCTGGCTCGTCGCCTCGATGACGGTGCCGGTGACGCGGCCGTCGGCGGAGCCGACCGCGCGTGCTTCTTCGGGCGCGGCGACGAGGACGCACGTGCCCGCGGCGAGCGCGGCGAGGAGCGGAGCGATGCGGATCTTCATGAAGGACTTCATCACGGCGCCTCCTCGGCGCGCGGAGCCGCCTGGAGGCAGAAGATGTAACGCGGCACGATCGTGGCCGGCGTGTTGAACGCGGTGGCGGGGACCGGGACGCGCGCGGGCTCGAGGGTCGAGTTCGCGAGCGCGAGGATCGTCGCCTCGTCCTTCGGGAGATCGCCGATCGCGGTCGAGCCGGGCAGCGTGTACGACCAGAGCTCGCACACCGGCGAATACGCGCTCGAATCGTCGCCGAAGCGGTTGCCCTGGAGCACGTCGTAGCCCTGACCGAAGTTGCCGGGCGCGGCGCTGGCAGGCGCGGCGCCGTCGCGATAGACGGGGGAGCGCGGGTAATAGAGCTTCTGCACGCGCATGCGCTCCGTCGGCGCGCCGGCGACGTTGGGCCCCGGCTCGGTCGGGATGTACCCGCCGTCGATGTACGCGACGATGAACTGCCCGTACCAGCCGTACTTCTGGATGCCGCTGCCGGTGATGGAGCCACCCTGGAGGACGTCGACGCGCGTCCCGACGCGCGCGACGGCGGCGCCGGGATCGATGAGCGCCCACGCGAGGTAGCGGCCGTTCGGCTTGCCGAGGACGCCGAAGCGCTTGTCCTTCTCGGGCTCGCCGCGCGCCACGCCGAGCTTTCCTTCGTCGGCGAACTGGAGGAGCCGGCGCTCGCTCTTCACCTGCTGGCAGTCGAGGTTCTGCGTCGCGACCGGGACCTCGGCGACGACGGGGCGATAGCTCCACGTGGGGAGGCTGCCGATCGGCCAGCTCGTGAAGCGGTCAGGCAGGAACGTGAAGACGTTCCATTGCTCGTCGAGCGGGACGCCCTCGAGGAAGCGGTTGTGGACGTAGTTCGGCGGCGCCTTGCAGCGATGCCCCGGCGGGAACGGGTCGTCGTTCCCCGGCGGGTCGAAGTTGTAGACGCTCGGCACCGGCACCGGGTTGTTGAGGCTCTGGCGGAAGTCCGTGCCGGGACCCGAGACGCGGAGCGGATCGATGACGCCCTCCGGCCACGCGTTCGCGGAGACGTTCGGGTAGTTCTGCGTCAGGATCTGGCTCGGCGAGAACGGGAACTGGAAGTAGCCGATCGGCTCGCCGTCCACGAAGCCGCCGACCTCGGTGAACGTCCCCGACGCCGCCGTCTGGCGGACGTGACCGGTGCCGCGGTACGCCGGCGGGAAGCTGTACGGGTCCGCGCCGCCGGCGCTGAACTCGTTCTCGTCGCTGAAGCGACCCTCGAACTGGTCGCACGCCGGAGAGAGCGCGACGACGCCGACGAGCGAAGCAACCGAAGCAAAGGTGGTCGATGCGCGCTTCATGGATTCGCGTCTCCGTCGGCGTCAGCGCCTGCGTCCTCGGGCTGCGGGCCCGTGTCCGTCCCGGTGTCCGCCGGTCCACCGGAGGAACCGGAGGAAGAGTCGCGACGGTCGGGAGCCGCGTCCTCCGGCGGCGCGGCCTCGGGGCCGGCCTCGGGCGGGGGGTTCAAGGGACTGCGGTCGAAATCGAGGACCGCCTCGCACGCGGTCGCGAGCGGACCGAGCGAGAGGCAAGCCAAGAAGACCAAGCGACGAGAGAAGCGTTTGCGCGTCATCGGCCGGTGCCCTCAGAACGAGAGGACCTCTCCTTTCAACGCAGAGGTGATCCACGAGCGGGTGCTCTTCGCGGCCTTCGGCGGCGCCGCCGCGGGGGGCGCCTCCGGCGTCGGCTCGTCCGGCAGCAGGTACAGCGCGAGCGCCGCGAACCCGAAGAGGACGGAGACGCCGAAGGAGACGTCGGAGATGAACGCCTTCTGCTCGCCCGCGAGCGCGACGTCGTTGTTGGGCGTCTGCTTGTACGAGGAGTTGTCGCCCGCGGCCATGATGCCGAAGACGACGCCGGACACGAGCGCGGCGCCGGAGAGCGCGCCGCTCACGATGATCGGCGTCGTGATCTTGCGCTCGACGGGGGGAGGCGGCGGCGCCGGACGGATGACGGTGGAGGCCTGCGCCTGCGCCGGTTGCGCCTCCGCCGGCGGGGCCGGCTGCTCCGGCGGCGGCGTCGCCGGGGCCGGCGGGGCCGGCGTCTCTTGCGCGGAGGCCGCGGGCGGGCCGAAGAACATCGCTCCCGCAAGGGTCAGGGCGGCCGCGAGGGCCTGCATGTTCGGATGCTTCATCGCCGGACTCTCTCTTTTGAGGGGGTGCGGTTACAGTGACTTCGTCATGAGGCCAAGGGTTTTCGCCCCAGCGCCGCGACAGATGTCCATGGCGTGCATGGCGTCGCCGTACAGCGCGTCGTCGTCGATCTCGAAGAAGACGCGTTTCTCCGTGCGAACGGCCATCGCCTCGCGGATGCGGTCCCCCAGCCGCGAGTCGTCGATCGGCTCGTGATTCAGCTGGAAACGGCCGTTCGCGGCCACCGACACGACGATCTCCTCGGTGCTGGACGGCGTCGCGTTGGTCTCGACCTCCGCCTTGTCGGGCACCTTCACGTCGACCTCCTTCAGGAGGGTCGGCGTCATGACCATGAAGATGATGAGGAGCACGAGCACGACGTCGACGAGCGGCGTGATGTTGATGCCGCTCTTTACGCCTTTGCCTCCGCCGCCGAACGCCATCGCTAGTCCGCCTTGTTTTCTTTGGTTTCGAGGTTCACCTGCGGCGCGCCGGAGGCGTGGACCTGCTCGAGGACCTTGCGGACCTCACCGAACTTGAGCCCCTTGTCCGCCTTCACGTTGACGGGGTGGGGGCCCTTCTTCAGCTCGCCCTCGATGAAGCCGGAGAGCTTCTCGAGGTCGATCTTGTCGGCTTCGACGAAAACGCCGTCCTGGCGGACGCTGACGACGATCTGCTCGCCGGTGTCCTGACGGGTGGAGTGGTGATCGGTCTTGGGGAGCTCGAGGTCGACGCCGCGGTGGAGCATCGGCGTGACGACCATGAAGATGATCAGGAGGACGAGGACGACGTCGACGAGGGGCGTGATGTTGATGTCGGCCTGCACCCCCGCGCCGGCAGCAGGAGGATGCTTGTGCGCGCGCTTGTGGCGCCGCTTCTCCTTGTGCTTCTTCGCGACGTCCTTCGCGCTGGGGGCGATGGACGGCGCGCGGTACGGGGGGTTCGCGATCATGGCTCAGCGCTCAGCGCGGGGGGTAACCGGGCGGCGGGTAGCCGGAGCCGCCGGCCTGCGGGTGCACGGACGTCGGCGCGTGCGGGTTGATCGGCGCGGGGTGCTGCGAGCCGTAGGGCGGCGGGTGCTGCGAGCCGTAGGGCTGCTGCGGCGGCACCGATCCGTGCGGCGGGTGCGACGGGTGCTGCGGCGGGTGATGGCTGCGGCCCGGCACGTGCGCGGGCACGTTCATCGCCTCGCGCATGATGAACGAGACGAGCTCGGAGCCGACGCCGTTCATGTCGACGGTGTAACGCTCGATCTGCGTCGAGTAGTAGTTGAACGTCATGACGGCCGGGATCGCGACGACGAGACCGACGGCGGTGGTGAAGAGCGCCTCGGAGATACCGGCCGACACGGCGCCGAGACCGCCCTGCCCCGTCGCGGCCATCGACTGGAAGGCGTTGATGATGCCGACGACGGTTCCGAAGAGGCCGATGAACGGCGCGGCGGAGGAGATCGACGCGAGGCCGCCGAGGCCGCGCTTCAGGTCCGCGATCTCGCGCTCCTTGTTGCGCTCGATGACGCGCTCGATCGCCTCGATCGGGTCGTACTCCGAGTCGTGACCGCCCTTCGCGCGGAGCATGTCGCCGCCCTCCTTGAACTCCGTGAGCGCGTCACGAACGAGGCGCCCGACGGGCGAGTCGTTCATGTGCGTCGACAGGTTCATCGCGCCGTCGAGGTTCTTCGAGCGGAGCTGATCGCGGAGACCGAGGACGAACTTGACCGACTTGCCGCGGACGCTGCGGAGCGCGAAGAAGCGGTCGATGATGACCCAGAGCGAGTAGACCGAACAGACGCCGAGCAGGATGTTCACCAGCTTGGCGAGTGGCGCCATGCTGTGCCACATCTCGATCATGTTGAACGATTGCATTCTGCAGCCTTTCCCTCTTCGTACGCTCTCGGTCAGCGGATGTTGAAATCGAAGTTCTGCACGGAGCAGATCGGCAGCGGCTGCGGCTTCCACACCCAGCCCGCCTTGATCTGCCGCATGACGTGGTCGTCCTCGGTGCCGCCCAGCGGCGTGAGGACGACGACCTCCGTGACGCGCCCGTTGGTGCCGACGCAGATGCGGTAGCGACTGCTCACCGTCTGCTTCGGGTGCTTGTCCTTGAAGGGGTCCGTCAGCGCCGGCGGCGGCGACGCGATGCGCTCCTTCGCGAACAGGAAGGTCGGGACCATCTTCGGCGGCGCGGGGGCCGGCGCCGGCGCGGGCGCGGGGCTCGGCGGCGCGCCGACGACACCACCGACGACGCCGCCCGCGACCCCACCCTGAACGCCGCCCTGGACCCCTCCCGGCTCACCTTGAGGCTCTTCTTTCGGCTCCTCCTTCGGGGTGGGCTTCGGCTCCTTGAGGGCGTTCGGGTTGACCTTCGGGATGATGGTCTTCTTCGGCGTGCTCTTCTTCTGCGACGCTCCCGCCGGGGGAGGAGGCGGCGGCGGAGGCGGCGGCGCGTTGAAGAACGTGAGCGTGACCTCCGGCGGCGCGAGCTCCTCGACGTGGAACACCGACCAGATCAAGAGCGCGATCGCGGCGCCCGCGTGGACGACGATCGACGTGATGAAGACGACGCGGCGTACCCAGTTCGTCTTCTGCGGGCCGAAGCTGTCGAGCACTTATCCCGCCTTGCTCTGGCGCTCGGCCGCCAACTTGTAGAAGCGGTTCGCCTCTTCGAGGCTCTTCTTCTTGTTCTCTTCGGACGGGTCCGTGGCCGCGATCTCGCGGTAGACGAGGTTCGAGTACGAGTAGCCGTTCGGCGCGTTCGGCTGGAGGTCGATCGCCTTCTTGAGCAGCTCGAGCGCGAGCTCCGCCTTCGGCAGGCGCGTCTCGTGGGGCCACTCGGGGTGATCGTGCAGCTCTTGCCAGAGGAAGATGCCGTACGCGAGGAACCCCTCCGGCTTGTTCGGCGTCGCGTCGACGCGCTTTTGGAACCACTTCGCCGCTTCTTCCGGCTTCGAGGTCTTCGAGGCGATCGTCGCGAGCGTGATGAGCGCCTCGATGTCGGGCGGGTTCTGGTCCGTGAGCGGCTTGAAGAACGCGACCGCGTCGTCGTAGCGCGCGGTCTCGACGAAGGTCTGGATGAGCGCGCCCTTGACGCGATCGTCCTTCGGCACCATCTCGAGGTACTTCTGGTACGCGACGATCGCCTGCGTCGCCGCCTTCTGCCCCTCCGGCGTCTTGCCGCCGACCTGGCGGAAGTACGCGAGGCTCGAGGTCCCCTGGTTGAGGAGGAGGACGGGGAGGTTCGGATCCTTCTGGACGGCCTCCTCGAATTTGTCCGCGGCCTGGGCGTACTTGCCCTCGTGGTAGAGGTCGACGCCCTCGCGCGCGCGGAAGCGAGCGCTCAGCTTGCCGCAACCCGTCAGGGTGGCGAGGGCGAGCACTCCGGCGACGAGCGCGGCGGACCTGGAGGACGGACGGTGATGCGGCATCCCGGGGCTCCGGGTTTTTGCGCACAATGGGTTACAGCGCAAGCGGGTTCGCCTTGCCTGACGCGCAACGAGCCGTTTCTCGGCAGGAATGCGACGCGATGGGGACTAATTACCGCAGAACGACGCGCACGTTCCGAAGTCGCCGGTCCCCTTGCAATTCCCTCTGCACTCGTAGAGCGGGTTGTTTCCGATCCGGCAATCGGCGCCGTCCGTCTTGCGCTCGGCGCACTGCTGGGCGCCGGTGTCACAATAGAGTCCCTGCGCGCAATGCTCGAACGCGAGGCACCGCTCCCCCACCCCGGCGGGCTGTCCCCGGACGCAGCGGAACGCGTCCACGTCGCCCGGGTTGCCCGGATCGGCCGGGACGAACTTGCAGACGAGGCCGTCCGCGCACTCGTTCCCCGCGCACTGGTCCCCCTCCTCGAACGGGAGGACGCACTTGAAGACGTTGCACGGCGGCGTCGGGCAGCCAGCCGGGTTCTCGCCCACGAAGAAGCAGCTGAGGCCGTCGGCGCAGCCGGGGTGATCGATCGAGGCGACCTGCTGGCCGTTGCACTCCTGGCCCGCGGGCGCGGGCTTCGCGCAGACCGCGCTGCCGGTGTCCGCGATCGGGGGACAGACGAGGCCGATCGCGCAGTCGTCCGAGCTCTGGCACTGCTGTCCCTCGGCGGCGCGGCCGACGAGGACGCGGCCGCAGCCGGCCTCCTGCTCGGCCCGCACGACCGCCTGCGTCACCGGGATCCCGCACTGGCGCGAGCTCAGGTGCGCGATGCACGAGTCGGCGGCGGCGCCGTCGAACGCCTGCCGCCCCTCGGCGGACGCCTCCTGCGCGGTGAGCACGTTGATGCAGTCGTTCGCCGTCGCGTAGCGGTAGCGCGCGCCGAACGAGGGCTCGGCGCGGTCCTCGGCGGAGCAGCAAGCGAACGCGCTCGCGTCCGCGTAGCGCGTGCAGAACGAGCGGATCGCGGCGCTCGTGGGGCTACCTTCGTCACCGTTGCACGCCGCGACGAGCAGCGTCAGCGCAGCGGCAGACAGCGGGAGGCGAACGGTAAGAGTAGAGCGAGGCATCGTGTCTGTGCATCGTTGTACACGAGTCGGGCGCGGACAGGGGCTGATCATGGACAGGCGGGCGAGCCACCGCACCGGCGGACGCGGGCCCCTCATCCCTGCGATCGAATCGATCGCAGGCCGGATTCTCTGCAGAATCGCGGCGGCACGAGAGGTGCTGGAGCGTCGAGCGATGATCGCCCCCCTTCGAGCCGCGCTCGTCGCCGTCGCCCTCGCGTGCGGAGGGCTCGGGTGCGCCGACGACACGATCGCCGACCTCCCGTCGCCGCCGGAGCCGGAGCCGGTCCCGGTCGGACCGCCGAGCGCGCCGGCGGCGGAGGAGCCGGCCGGCGAGTCGATCGTCGCGCGGTCCCCCTTCGTCGGCCCCCGCCCCGCCGCGACGCACCTCGAACGGGTAACGACCCTCGCCGCCCTCGCCTCCAAGCCCTCGGTCCTCAACGCCCACCGCCGGGCGCACCACCACCGTCGCTGAGTCGCTACGGCAGGACGCAGCCGGTGGGGTCGGCGGTGCACATCTGGCGGTAGCGCAGCAGCGCGCTCACGGCGTGTTGGGTGTAGTCGATGCGGACCTCGCCGCGGTGGTCGCCGGGGCGGTCGTCCTCGCTCTCGTCTTTCGCCTTCCTTCCGTCGGCGTCGTCGCCCGGGATGATGACCGCCTGCGGGAAGCCGCCCTTCACCGGGCCGGTGACGTGCTGCGAGCTGCGAAGGAACTGGATCCCCTTCACGATCGAGTCGCGCACCTCCTTCCGGACGTCCGCGTTCGCGGCGGGCTCGGACGCGAGGGCGTGCTCGAGCGCGAGGAGGCCCTCGAGGCGCGTCGCGCTCGGGGTCGTGCGGCCGTCGTTCGTGTAGCAGCCGGCGAGCTCGGGGCGCTCCTCGGCCGTCTTCGTCTGGCTCTCGATCATCGATCTTCCCAGATCGATCGCGTGCTGGAGGATCTCGCTCTTCGTGATGGGAGGATCCTGGACGTCGCCGTAGAACGGGAGGAAGCGATCGATCGCGATCATCAGCCAGTGATCCGGCGGCAGCTTCGACGTGCCCTTCCGCGAATGGACGAGGTGCGCGATCCCCTTCGCCGCGCTCGCGATCCACTGCGGGTCGCGATCGGCCTCGTAGAGCATCGTCATCCCGAGCATCGCCTCGCCCGGGTAGTAGAGCGACTCGAAGTCCGTCGACTTCCCGCCCTCGTCGGTGAACTTCGAAATGAAGTCCCCCCCCGGCCTCTGCATGAAGACGATGAACCTGGCGAGCCCCCTCATCACCTCAACGTCAGCGGCTACGCCCCCGTCGCCCCCATCACCACCGTCCCGGGGCCCCAGAAGCGGCCGCGCAAGCGGTTGCGAAGCAACCCTCGCGCCCCGCGCGAGGGCCGTGTCTGGGGTGGGGGTGTCGGGGGCGAAGCCCCCGACGTTGACAAGCCCGATGAGGGCGAGGCCGGCGCCGCCGAGCTTTGCGGTGAATCGGTTGCCGCCCTCCTCCTTCGGGTCGGACCAGACCGCGAGCATGTCGGGGTGCTCCTTCGGCGGGCGGATGTACGTCTTGACCAGGTAGTCCGCCGCGCGCGCGCTGGCGGCGGCGGCGGCCGCGCGCTTCGTCTCGGACGGCGCGAGCTGCTGCACGTCCGTGAGGGCGTAGATCGCGCCGGCGTGGCGGAGGACGTTGTAGCGGGTCGGCTTCACGTGCACGCCGTCGGCCGCCATCGTGTAGACGACGCGACCGCTCGGCTGGGTCATGCGCGCGAGGTAGTCGCCGCCTTCGTCGATCGCCTGCGCGAGCGTCCACGCCGGCGCAGGCAGCTGGTACGGCGGCGGCGCGGCGGTCCGCCGGTCGCTGTAGATCTTCCCGGCGGCGGCGCCGATCGCGCACGCGACGAGAAGGGCGATCAGGTTCTTCCGCTCCACGCGCACCATCTTCGCACACGGCCGCGTTTGCGTGGTCCGCCGCGCGGGCCCATACTCGTGAGGTCATGACCATCGCCTCCGTCCGCCTGCGCTGAGACCGGCAGCGCCGATCGCGCGCTGCCACGCCGTCGCGTCGCGTTCGTCCACCGCGTTCCCGGAGGTCTGTCATGTCTCGTCCGAAGTCTTCGGGCGAAGCTCACGCTTCGTCCATTCGTCGCGCCGTCATCGTCGCCGCGCACACCCACCAGCGCTCGCTCACCGAGCTCGCGTCGCTCCTCGCCGGCCTCGGCGTCGAGGTGCTCACCACGTTCGTGCAGGCGCGCGATCGCTCGTCGTCGTACCTCGGCGCGGGCAAGCTCCGCGAGGTCGCCGCCGTCACCGGCGGACCCGGCGTCCTCCTTCGCGGGCCCGACGCGCCCCCGCCGCCCGCGGACGGCGACCTCGCCGTCGTCGCCGACGACGAGCTCACGCCGGCGGAGCATCGCAACCTGTCGGCCGCGCTCGGCGCGCCGGTCCTCGATCGGACCGAGGTGATCCTCCAGGTCTTCGAGACGCGGGCGCGCACGATCGAGGCGAAGCTCGCGATCGAGCTCGCGTGGCTCGAGCACCGGCTGCCGCGCGTGCGCGACGATCGCTCGCTCGGCGATCGCGAAGGCGGCGGCGGGAGGGCCGCGCGCGGCAACAGCAACGTCGAGCTCGCGAAGCAGCGGCTCCGCGACCGCATCGCCGCGGTGCGCGCGGAGCTCGGTGCGATCGCCGCGCGGGAGCGGCCGCGGCGCGACGGCGCCTTCCGCGTCACGCTCGTGGGCTACACGAACGCGGGGAAGTCCTCGCTCATGCGCGCGCTCACCGGCGCGGACGTGCTCGTCGAGGACAAGCTCTTCGCCACCCTCGGCACGACCGTGCGCGCGCTCGCGCCGCCGGCGGCGCCGCCCGTCGTCGTCGCCGACACGGTCGGCTTCCTCCATCGCCTGCCGCACGCGCTCCTCGCGTCCTTCCGCTCCACGCTCGCGGAGGCGCGCGAGGCGGACCTCCTGCTCCTCGTCGCCGACGCGTCCGATCCGGAGGTCCGCGCGCAGCTCGCGACGACGTCGCGCACGCTGGAAGACGTGGGCGCGGGCGCGATCCCGTCGCTCGTCCTGCTGAACAAGATCGACCGCGTCGACGCAGAGGCGCGCGAGGCGTTGACGACTGCGCTCCCCGCCGCGCTGCCGCTCAGCGCCTTTCGCCCCGAGGACGTCGCCGCGCTCCGCTCCCGCGTCGCGGCGCTCGCGAAGGCGGGCCACCGCACCGCGACGTTCGAGGTCCCCTACGACCGGCTCGGCGCGGTGGCGCCGCTCCGCGAGCACCTCGACGTCGTCGAGGAGCGCTTCGGCGAGCACGTCACCATGACCGTGCGCGCGCGGGAGCCGGTCCTCGCCACGCTCGCGGCGCGCATCCGCGCTCCAGATTGAGCGGGTCAGACGTCGATCGCGGCGGCGTCCTGTGCGTGCTCCATGATGAAGTTGAAGCGCGCGCTCGGGTCCTTGCCCATCAGGTCGTTGATGACGCGATCGGTCTGGAGCGCGTCGGCGATGTCGACGCGGAGGAGGCGGCGGCTCTTCGGCGAGAGCGTGGTGTCCCAGAGCACCTTCGGCATCATCTCGCCGAGGCCCTTGAAGCGGGTGATGTCGGCCTTGCTCTCGTCCTTGCCGCTCGCCTTCAAGATGCGCGCCTTGTCCGCGTCGTCCGCCGCCCAGTGCGTCTCCTTGCCGATGTCGATGCGGTAGAGCGGCGGCAGCGCGACGAACACCTTCCCACCCTTCAGGAGCTCCGGCATGTGGCGGTAGAAGAACGTGAGGAGCAACGTCGAGATGTGGTGCCCGTCCGAGTCCGCGTCGGCGAGGACGATGACGCGCGCGTAGCGGAGCTTCTCGAGCGCGAAGTCCTTCCCCACTCCGCAGCCGAGCGCGACGACGAGGTCGGCGAGCTCCTTGTTCTCGAGCACCTTCGCGAGCGCCACCGACTCCGTGTTCAGCACCTTGCCGCGGAGCGGGAGCACGGCTTGGTGCTCGCGGTCGCGCCCCTGCTTCGCGGAGCCGCCGGCGGAGTCGCCCTCGACGATGAAGAGCTCCGTCTCCTCGCGCTTGTTCGAGGTGCAGTCGGAGAGCTTGCCCGGGAGCGTGAGGCGGCCGCTCGTCGCCGTCTTGCGCGAGATCGCGGCCGACGCGGCGCGGGAGGCCTCGCGCGCGCGCGCCGCGAGCACGATCCGCGCGACGATGCCCTCCGCGACGGAGCGGTTCGAGTTGAGCCACTGCTCGAGCGCGGGGCGGACCGCGGCGTCGACGTAGGACTGCACCTCCGGGTTGTTGAGGCGGTCCTTGGTCTGGCCCTGGAACTGCGGCTCCGCGATGTAGACCGAGAGGATCCCGGTGAAGCCCTCGCGGATGTCGTCGCTCGTGATCGAGACGCCGCGCGGGGCGAGGTTGTGCGTCTCGACGTAGTTGCGGACCGCCTTGCCGACCGCGCTCCGGAGGCCGATCTCGTGCGTGCCGCCGTCGCGGGTGGGGATGCCGTTCACGTACGAGCGGACGTGCTCGTCGGTCGCCTCCGTCCACTGGAAGGCCATCTCGACCTTCGCGCCGTTCTCCTTCACGAGCGTGAACGGCGCCTCGTGGATCGCCTTCTGGCCGCGCTCGCCGATGACCTTCTTGAGGTAGTCGACGATGCCTTGATCGTGCTTGAACGTCTCGTCGGTGCCGTGCGCCTCGTCGATGAAGCGGACCTTCACCCCGCGGTGGAGGAAGCTCGCGATCTCGAGGCGGTCGCGGATCGTCTGCGGATCGAACTCGGTCTTCGGGAAGATGGTCGGGTCCGGCTGGAAGTACACCGTCGTCCCGGTCCCGCGCGCGGGACCGACCTTCTTCAACGGCCCCTGCGCGACGCCGCGCTTGAACTCGATCTGGTGCTCGGCTCCCCCGCGTTTGACCTTAACAATGACTTTGGTGGAAAGCGCGTTGACGACGGAAGCCCCGACTCCGTGGAGGCCGCCCGACGTCTTGTAGTTGCCGCCCTCGAACTTCCCGCCCGCGTGGAGGGTCGTGTAGACGATCTCGAGCGCGGTCTTCTTGTGCTTCGGGTGCTTGTCGATCGGGATGCCGCGCCCGTTGTCGGAGACGGTGATGCTCGCGCCGTCCTTGTGGAGCGTGACCGTGATCTCGCTCGCGTGGCCGTTCATCGCCTCGTCGACGGAGTTGTCGACGATCTCCCAGACCAGGTGGTGGAGGCCGGCGCTCCCGACCCCGCCGATGTACATGCCCGGCCGCTTGCGGACCGGATCGAGGCCTTCGAGGACCTGGATGTCTTTTGCGGTGTACTCGGTCGCCATGCTGCTTACTTCCCGTCTCCGAGGGGCTCCGGCGCCGCGGGCGGCTCCAGCACGACCTCGGTGAATGCTCCGCGCGAGATGACCTCACGGCCCTTCCCGCCACGGCTCGTCTTCTCGTAGCGCGCGGTGTTGATGCGCTGCTCGCCGCCGAGGCTCGACTTCACGATCAAGGTGTCGCGATCGTCCTTCGCCGCCTTGATCGCGAGGAGCGCGTCGTCCTTCTCGAGCTTCATGAGGAGCACGCCCTTGCCCGCGCCGGTGAGGTACTTCACCTCCTCGACCTTGCAGAGGAGCGCGCGGCGCTTCTTCGAGACGGCGATCACGGTCTCGTCGCCCCGCACCGTGCCGACGCCGACGATCGTGGCGCCGTCGGAGGTGCGCGCGTAGCGGCGGCCGCTCCGCGTGCTCGGCTCCGCGAACGCCTCGAGCCCGAACGTGAGCGCGTTGCCGTCGGACGACGCCGCGAGCGCGAACGTCTCCGGGTAGTGGTCCTCGTCGCCGGCGAGCGAGCCGGTGACGCGCTTGTCGAGCGAGGCGAGCGCGATGATCGCCTCGCCGTCCTTCATCTTGAAGAGCTTCTGGATCGGCTCGCCGTAGCCCGTGGTCGCGGGGACGTCCGCGATGCGCGCGGTGTACGCGGTGCCGAAGTTCGAGAAGAACACGACCGTCGCCTTCGTCGAGCCGGCGACGACGCCGAGCACGGCGTCGCCCTCGCGGAGGCGCGTCGCGGCCGGGTCCTTGATCTCGCGCTGCCGCTTCACCCAGCCGTCGCGCGTGAGGAGGACGTGGTTGTCCTCCGCGACGATGAGCTCGTCCTCCGAGAACGTCCGCTCCTCGCCGATCTCCGCGATGACCGTGCGGCGCTTGCCGGCCTTGCCGAAGCCCTGCTGGAGGCCCTCGAGCTCGCCGCGGACGAGGCCCCAGATCCCCTTCGACCCCGCCTCCGCGAGGAGCTTCTTGATCTCGCCGCTCCGCTTCTTCTTCGCCTTCAGCTCGTCCTGGATGACGAGGATCTCGAGCTTCGCGAGGCGATAGATCTTCAGCTCGAGGATCGCGTCGGTCTGATCCTCGTCGAGCTTGTACTTCGCCATGATCTTCTTCGCGGCGTCGGCCTTGCCCTCCGACGCGCGGACGATCTTGAGGATCGCGTCGAGCGCGTCGAAGACGGTCGCGAAGCCCTCGAGGATGTGCATCCGCTTCGCGAGCACGCGGAGCTCGTCCTCGAGGCGCTTGGTGACGACCTCGAGGCGGAAGTGGAGGAAGTGCCAGAGCATCGACCCGAGATCGAGGCGCTCGGGGCGGCCGACGTCCGGGTTCTCGGTCGGGACGAGGCAGGTGAGGTTGACCGCGAACGTCGTCTGGAGCGGCGTGTTCTTGTAGAGGTACGCGAGCACCTTCTGCTCGTCGGCCTCCTTCTTCAATTCGAGCTCGATCCGGACGTCGTCGGTCGACACGTCCTTCACGTCGAGGAGGAGCGGCATCTTGCGCTGGAGCACGACCTCCGCGATGCGCTCGACGAGCACGGTCTTGTTCACGGCGTAGGGGATGCTCGTGACTACGATCGTCTTCGACGCGCGCCCCTCGTCGCCCTTCTCCCACGTCGCGCGGACCTTGAGCGAGCCCTGGCCCGTCTCGTAGACCTGCTTGATCTCCTCGCTCGTGGAGACGATCTGCCCGCCGGTCGGGAAGTCGGGCCCCTTGATCGTGCGCGACAGCTCGCGCGCGGAGAGCTTCTTGCCGTCGAGGAGCGCGTCGAGGAGGCGGATCGACGCGGCGCAGACCTCCTCCGGGTTGTGGGGCGGGATGTTCGTCGCCATGCCGACCGCGATGCCGGTCGCGCCGTTGACGAGGAGGTTCGGGAGCTTCGCCGGCAGGACGACGGGCTCGCTCTTCGTGCCGTCGTAGTTCGGGTGCCAGTGGACGGTGCCCTTGTCGAGGTCGGTGAGGAGCTCCGCGCTGATCGGCTGGAGGCGGCACTCCGTGTAGCGCATCGCGGCGGCGGGATCGCCGTCCATCGAGCCGAAGTTGCCGGACCCGTCGACGAGCGGCATCCGCATCGCGAAGGGCTGCGCCATGCGCACGAGCGCTTCGTAGATCGAGCTGTCGCCGTGCGGGTGGTAGCCGCCCATGACGTCGCCGACGACGGTCGCGCACTTGCGGTGCTTCGCGTCCGCGGTCAGGTTCTTGTCCCACATCACGTAGAGGATGCGGCGCTGCACGGGCTTCAAGCCGTCGCGGACGTCGGGCAGCGCGCGGCTCGTGATGACGGAGAGCGCGTAGTTCAGGTACCGCGTCTGCGCGAGGTCGTGCAGCGCGGCGGGCAGCTCCGCGCCTTCACGCGACGACGCGAAGAGATCGACGTCTCCACCTTTTCCACGCTTGCCTCGGCTCTTCTTCGGCGCCGGCTCCGCGCCCTTGCTGCTTTTCTTTTTGGCTGCCACCGTCGCCGGACCCTCACACAACCACTAAACAAGCGTCAAGTTTTGAGACGTACCGCAAGACTGGAACTTTGCGTCAGAGTTGTGCACGGAAGTCCGCGTCTCGATTGAGTTTCTCGGATTGAGCAACATGGCGCGGCGCGCCGTTGCGCGTCATACCGCGATCAAGGCCATGGCGTTCCGAGCAGCACGAGCGACTCTTCTTTTCTCGCGAGAGGGCTCTGCCCTCTCGCGCTCTCCCGCCGGGGGGTTCTCGCGCGAAGACGCGCTCGACGCCCCCGGACCCCCGGAGAGGGGTTGCCCCAAGGAGCAGCCTTCCGTTCGCAGCCTCGATTCGGTCGGCGCCGTGAGCGTCCTTGGAGCGATGGTCGAGCAGCGCCGCCGCTCGCAGCCACCGCCTCCTCCGCTCGATCTCGATCTCGACGACGACGACGACGACGAGGCCTCGCCGGACGAGAGTCAGAAACGCCCCATCGTCGAGAAGAAGTCGATCGGCTTCATCAAGATCCGCTGAGGGGTGTGAGCGAGTGACGGGGCCCCAGAAGCGACCGCGCCAGCGGTTGCGAAGCAACCCGCGTCTTCGCGGGTCGTGTCTGGGGTGGGGGTGTCGGGGGCGAAGCCCCTGACGATGAAATCAGGCGGAGACCGGCGTCGTAGTCAGCGAGCGTGCGCAGCGCGCCGTGGCGCGTTTCCCAGGTGCCGTCGTCGAGGTCGCGCTGCACGGCGGTGACGACGCGGGTGACGACGGCGGGATCCGCGCGCGCGAAGCCTGAGGTCGCTGCGCGCGCCTCGGGGTCGAGCACGCGCTCGGGGTGCGCCCAGAAGGAGCCGAGGTGCCAGTCGATCGTGTCGCGGGGGATGGGTACGACCGAGACGTCGGCCCCGCCGAGGAGCGACACGACGCGGTCGATCGGCGGCATCGTGCGGGCGTCGAGCGCGCCGACCTCGGGGAAGTAGTCCTTCACGAGCCACATCTCGTTCGCGACGGCGGCGTCGTAGGTGAGGATCACGACCGGCCCGCGCGCGACGCGACGGAGCTCGCGGATGCCGGCCTCCTGCTCCGCGTCCCAGTGGTGCACGGTGAGGATCGCCATCGCCGCGTCGACGGAGCGATCGCGGAGCGGGAGCGCTCCCGCCGAGGCGCGGATCGCCGGGACGCGATCGGGTCCGCGCTGCGCCGCCATCGCGTCGCTCGGCTCGATCGCGAGGACGTACCGATCGGCCGGCTCGTACGACCCTGCCCCCGCGCCGACGTTCACGACCGTGCGCGCGTCGCCGAGCGCGGCGTGGATGAGCGCGGCGAGGCGTGGGTCCTCGCGCCGGGTGCGGGCGTAGCCGTGGCCGATCTTGTCGTAGCGGGTCGACGTCATCGTCCCCTGGTCATAGGCTCGTTCGTGATGCCGTCCATCCCGCTCGTGAAGTCCGCGTTCGACTGGGCCTCGATCTGGCACAAGGACCAGAAGCGGAAGTACCCCGACGTCGAGGTGCCGTACGTCAGCCACGTCGCCGGCGTCGCGGCGATCCTCTCGCGCCACGGGTTCGCGGAGGAGGTCGTCGCCGCGGGCGCGCTCCACGACGTGATGGAGGACTGCGGCGTCACCTTCGACGTCCTGAAAGACAAATTCGGCGAAACCGTGGCGACCCTCGTGCGACACGCGAGCGAGGAGGACAAGTCGCTCTCGTGGGAGGAGCGGAAGAAGGCCTACCTCGAGCACTTCGCGAAGAAGCCGTGGGAGGCGCAGGCGATCACGCTCGCGGACAAGATCGACAACTTCCAGTCGATCATCGTCTGCGCGCGCGTGTTCGGCGATCCGTGGAAGATGTTCAAGCGGGGGAAAGACGCGCAGATCGAGCGCTTCGCCGACCTCCGCGCGCGCGCCGAGGCCGCCAAGCCGGGGCACCCGCTCGTCACGGAGTACATCGAGACGTTGAGCGAAGTCGCCGCGGTGTGAGCGTGCGGCATGGTGTACCGTGCCGGCGTGATCCAGCGGCCGAGCGCCATCCTCGCCTTGTTGACGGGGCTGAACCTCCTCAACTACCTCGACCGCCTCGTCCTGTCGGCGGTGTTGCCCAAGCTCATCGAGGAGCTCGGCCTCTCGCAGCTCCAGGGCGGGCTCCTCGCCACCGTCTTCATGGTCGGCTACCTCGCGACGTCGCCGATCTTCGGGATGCTCGGCGACCGCCTCCCGCGAAAGGGCCTCATCGCGATCGGCGTCCTCGTCTGGAGCGCGGCCACCGTCGCCTCGGGCCTCGCCGGCGGGCTGATGGCGCTCCTCGCCGCCCGCGCGCTCGTCGGCATCGGCGAGGCCAGCTACGCGACGCTCGCGCCCACGATCATCGACGACATCACGCCGGCGGAGCGGAAGGGCCGCGCGCTCGCCACGTTCTACCTCGCGACGCCGGTCGGCGGCGCGCTCGGGTACATCATCGGCGGCCAGGTGGCCCACCACTTCGGGTGGCGCGCGGCGTTCTGGGTCGCGGGCGGACCGGGCGTCCTCCTCGCGATCGTGTGCCTCTTCATCCTGGAGCCCGCGCGCAAGCCGCGCGAGGACAAGCCGAACGTCGCGCGCGACTTCGTCACGCTCGCGAAGACGAAGCTCTATCGGCAGTGCGTCCTCGGCTACTGCGCCTACACCGCCGCGATCGGCGCGTTCTCGCACTGGGCCCCGCACTTCCTGGTCCGCCGCTACGGCCTCGGGCTCGACACGGCGAGCACGGTCTTCGGCGCGCTCATCGTCGTCTGCGGCGGCGGCAGCACGATCGTCGGCGGCCGATGGGCGGACCGCGTCGCGAAGGGCATCGCCGATCGGCTCGCGCACGACACGAAGGACCCGGAGAAGCTCTATCGCGAGCAGGGCTACCGCGACGCGACGCCGGAGGAGATCGCGGAGCGCGTCGACCTCGCGCGCCGCGAGCGCGTCCGCGGGCTCCTCAAGATCTGCGGCGTCGGGAGCCTCGTCGGCGCGCCGCTCGCGGCGGGGGCCTTCCTCTCGCCGGCGCCCGCCGTGTTCTTCGCCGTCGTCGCGGTCGCGGTCATGTTCCTCTTCCTCTGCACCTCCCCCGTCAACGCCGTCATCCTCCAGGCCGTCCCGAGCCACCTCCGCGCGAGCGCGATGGCGCTGAGCATCCTCTCGATCCACGTCCTCGGCGACCTCTGGTCCCCTCCCCTCGTCGGCCTCCTCGCCGACAACATGCCGATCCAGCTCGCGATGATGACGCTGCCGCTCGCGATCGCAGCGAGCGCCGCGGTGTGGTGGCCGAAGCGAGACGCTGCACCGGCCCACAAATCATGAGGATCGCGACGAAAAATAGATGGCACCGCCCGTCGGAGCGCCGTTGACCGCACACACCCGGGTCGAGTACTGAGTCTTCCCGGCTTTTCTTACGCGGCGATGGCATTTTTTCTCGAGAAGGCCCGGTGGTTTCTGCGCGGGCTCCTGCTCGCTGCGGCGCTCGGGTCCGCCGTCGCCTTCGTCTGGCTCGCGTCGATCCCGAGCGCGCTCGCGCAGGCGGCCGACGCTGGCGCCGGCGCAGCTCCGCGCGGCGACGCCGGAGCCCCCGCCCCGCGGGCGGCCCCCGACGCCGGCGCCGACGATCTCCTGCCGACCATGGACGACGCCGACGCCGGACCGCCCCCGGCGGCGCCGCCGACGCACGCCGCGGGCCCCGTCATCAACATCCCGCCGAGCGAGGGCGAGAAGGCGGAGGGCACGCCGATCCTCCGGCTCGACATCAGCGGCAACCGCCGCGTCGCGAAGGAGGACATCATCACGTACCTCCGCGAGAAGCCGGGGCACCTCTTCAAGGTCGAGAACCTCGCGAACGACGTGCGCGCGCTCTGGGACTCCGGCTTCTTCGACGACGTCGAGGTCGACATGACGCGCGACGATCGCGGGCTCATCCTGCGCTTTCTCGTCCGCGAGCGCCCCAACATCAAGGCGATCGAGTTCGAGGGCAACAGCGAGCTCGAGGACGACAAGCTGCAGGAGGCGATCGAGCTCAAGGCGAACCAGATCCTGAGCGTCCCGTCCGTGCGCCGCAGCGTGCAGAAGATCAAGGACGCGTACGCGGAGAAGGGCTACTTCCTCGCCGACGTCGACAGCATCGTCCAGCCGCAGCGCGACAACGAGGTCATCGTCAAGTTCAAGATCGCCGAGCACTCGCCGGTCACGGTGCGGCGCATCACCTTCGTCGGCAACCACAACGTCCCCGAGGACGAGCTGCGGTCGATCATGCAGACCGGCCAGCAGAGCATCCTGTCGTTCGGCTCCGGCGGCTCGTACCGCCAGGACGTCTTCGAGCGCGACGTGCTCATGCTGAACGCCCTCTATTACGACAAGGGCTACATGAACGTGCAGATCGGGACACCGCGCGTCATGCTGACGCCCGATCGCGAGGGGATCGAGATCACGCTCCTCGTCCACGAGGGCCCGCGCTTCAAGATCCGCCAGCTCCGCGTCTACGAGCGCGACGCCGACGGCCGCGAGATCGAGCCGCTCGGAGGTAGGAAGGCGCTCCGCCAGCTCGTGAAGGCGAAGAGCGGCGACTACTTCAACCGCGCCGAGCTCGTGAAGGACCTCGGCGCGGTGCGCACGCTCTACCGCGACGCCGGGTACGCGACGGTGGAGGCGGAGCCCGAGTCCGAGCTCGACCCGGTGAAGCGCGAGGTCGACATCATCATCCCGATCCGGCGCGGCCCGCTCGTGCACGTCGAGCGCATCGAGGTGAAGGGGAACACGAAGACGAGGGACAAGGTCCTCCGTCGCGAGATGGAGATCGAGGAGGGCCAGCTCTTCTCGGAGACGAAGCTCGAGGAGTCGAAGCGCCGCTGCGTCGCGCTCGGCTACTTCGAGCGCGTCGACGTCTCGACCGAGCAAGGCTCTACCCCCGAGACGATCAACATCAACTTCGAGGTCACCGAGCGCCCGACCGGCACGTTCCAGGTCGGCGCCGGCTTCTCGAGCATCGAGAACTTCATCGCGACGGCGCAGATCCAGCAGGCGAACCTGTTCGGCAACGGCCAGTCGCTCGCGCTCCAGGCGCAGATCTCCGGCCTCCGCCAGCTCATCAGCATCCGCTTCTTCGAGCCTTACTTCCTCGACTCGGACTGGTCCTCCAGCGTCGAGCTCTACGACAACCTCCTCGTCTTCCCCGACTTCTCGCGCCGCACGCTCGGCGGCGCGCTCACGTTCGGCTACGCGCTCATCCAGCCGTGGCTCCGCCTCGGCGTCACCGCGACGGTGCAGCACGACTCGGTCGACACCGCGAACGTGAACACGTTCTTCGGCTCGACCTCGGGCTTCATCAGCGTCTTCCAGCGCCTGCCGCTCGCGAACCTCTTCAACTCGGGCCGCACGATCTCGCTCCGCCCCGCCCTCACCTACGACACGCGCAACAACCGCCTCTTCCCGTCGAGCGGCGTCTTCGTGCAGGCGTCGACCGAGCTCGCGAGCGCGTACCTCGGCTCGGAGATCCAGTTCCTCCGCAACGAGCTCATCGGCCGCTTCTACTACCCGCTCTTCGGGCAGGGCGAGCAGCCGGGCTCCGGGTTCATCCTGAAGATGAACAACAAGGTCGGCCTCATCACGAGCCCGCTCTCGAACGGCGTCCCGATCTTCGCGCGCTACTTCCTCGGCGGCATCCTCGACGTCCGCGGCTACCGCCTCCGCACGCTCGGCCCGCGCCTCCCGCTCAACGGCTCCCTCGACCCCAACGCGCCGCCGATCCCGAACGGCGCGAACATCGGCGGCAACCTCCAGTACTACTCGAACCTCGAGCTCGAGTTCCCGATCATCGACAAGGTCGGCATCCGCGGCGTCACGTTCATGGACGCCGGCAACACGTGGAACCTCGAGGACCAGTTCTGCCGGACCACGCCCGCCCCGCAGTTCTCCAACCTCGTGTCGCCGTGCTTCTCCGGCGCCTCGCTCACGAACCTCCGCCTCTCGAGCGGCGTCGGCATCCGCTGGTTCTCCCCCCTCGGCCCGCTCCGCTTCGAGTGGGGCTTCCCGCTCAACAAGCTCTCCTACGAAGAGTCGAGCGTCTTCGAGTTCACGATCGGAAACTTCTTCTGATCAGCTCTGTTCTTCGCAGGGCGGGAGCAGGTCGGTGGCGCCGAAGAACTCCTCGACGAGGAGGGTCCACGTCGTGAGGTTCTCGGGCGTCGCGCAGCGGAACGGCGCCTCCGGAGGCTCGCCGCGGAGCGCGGCCTCGTGCTCGCGGAACCAGCGGAGCGCGACGTCGGCGGCGTACTCGCGGACGTCGTCGACGCGCTCGTCGAAGGCGTAGAACGTCCCGCCCTCGACGCGCGTCTCGTCGGGCGCGTACGGCGCGAGGCACGCATCGTCGTTGCCGCACTGCGTGCGGATCGCCGCGTACGTATCGACGAGCGCGCGCACCGACCAGAAGCCGTGCCCTTGATCGTTGAGGTGGAAGAGCTCGTGGAAGAGCGTGGCGGCGACGCCGTCGCGCCCTTGGAAGAGCGGACCCTCGACGTTGTAGGCGACGACGCCGTCGATCGCCCACGCCGACGGGAACGAGCGCGACTCCGTCTTGTAGAAGCGGAGCGCGTACGGCCGCGTGCGGAACATCATCGGCCGCGGCGCCTTGGCCGCGAGCGCCGCGAAGGTGTCCTCGACCGAGCGGAAGCTCTCCACCACCCACTCGAGGTGGCGCCGGTAAGGACCGACCGGCGGCGCCGGCGAGATCGGCAGCTCCCCGAGGTGCCCCGCCTCGACGGTGGGGCTGGTCTCGACCCCGACGACGACGCCGGACCCGTCGAAGAGCGAGCGCGCGAGCTCGAGGCTCGCGGCGTCGTCGCCGTAGCGAAGCTCCAGCGCGCACGACGCGAACTCGATCGTGTCACGCGCGCTGCACTCGGCCCGGCACCGCTCGACGTCGTCGGCGCAGAGCGCATCGAACGCGACCGCGCGCGGCGGCGTATCGAACACCGGCGAGAACGGCGTCCACGGCGTCGGCCGGAAGTCGAACCGCGGATCGTCGACCGGCCGCTCGCTCGCAGGCGCGCTCGGCCGAGAGCGCGTACAGGCAGAGAGCACGACGAAGATGGCAAGCGTCAGGAATCCGAGTCGCAAGACCTGCCCAAGAGAATACGCGATCGATGTCGCAGCGCACCGGACATTGGTATCGTGGGCAGGAGTGACCTCCTGCTGCTCGCCGTGACGATGGAGATGCGTCGTTTCTTCTTCGCGCTGGCGTTCGTCGCGTGCAGCTCTGCGGAGCAGCCGTCCTCGCCTGCCCCGAGCGCGGCGACCTCGACGGACGGTGGCGCGACCGGCGCGTGTCCGCGCGCGGGTGCGCCGGCGCCGATCGCGCCGATCGCGGCCGGCGAGGTCGACGAGGCGTCCGGGATCGCCGCGAGCGCGCTCAACGAAGGCGCGTATTGGGTCCACAACGACTCCGGCGACGCGGCGCGGGCGTTCGCGGTGTCGAGCACGGGTGCGCTCCTCGCGACGTTGACGTTCGACGCCGCCGAGCCCGCGGACATCGAGGACATGGCGATCGAGGACGGGCCGGGCGGGTCGTTCCTCTACTTCGGAGACATCGGCGACAACGCCGTCGCTCGTCCGGCGCTGACGATCCATCGCGTCGCGGAGCCTCGACTGAGCGGCACCGCTCCCGTCACGCTCGACGCGACGTCCGAGAAGATGACCGTGACGTACGGCGACGCCCCGCACGACGCGGAGACGCTGCTCTTCGATCCGATCACGAAGGACCTCCTCATCGTCACGAAGGTCCTGTTCGGGCGGGCGCACGTCCATCGCGTGGGGCCGTTCGTCGCCGGCACGACCGCGACGACGACGCGGATCGCGAGCATCCCTGCCGCGCTCGCGACCGGCGGCGCGATCTCGCGGGACGGGCGGCTCGTCGCGGTGCGTGGCTACGGGACGACGGCGTCGCTCTGGGTGCGCGCGCCCGGCGAGGACCTCGCGACGGCGCTCGCGCGCCCGCCGTGCAGCGTCCCGGTCGCGACCGAGGCGCAAGGCGAGGCGTTCGCGTTCCTGCCGGACGGCGGGGGCTACGTCACCGTCAGCGAGGGCGCCGGCGCGGCGCTGAATCTCGCCCGCTTCGAGTGACGCGACGCTTCCCGCCGCGCCGCGTCCGGTCTAGACGTTCCGTCCCAGATGTCGAACGTGAATCCGCCGATTCCGCCCGGGAATACGCCGCCCGCACCGCCGAGCTCGAACGGTCAGAAGGTCCCCATCTCGATCCAGGACGAGATGCGGACGAGCTACCTCGACTACGCGATGAGCGTCATCGTCGGGCGCGCGATCCCGGACGCCCGCGACGGCCTGAAGCCGGTCCATCGCCGCATCCTCTACGCCGCCTACGAGGCCGGCCTCGTCCCGACATCGCCGTACCGGAAGAGCGCCACCATCGTCGGTGACGTGCTCGGCAAGTACCACCCCCACGGCGACTCCTCGGTCTACGACGCGATGGTGCGCCTCGCGCAGCCGTTCTCGATGCGGTACCTCCTCATCGACGGCCAAGGCAACTACGGCTCCGTCGACGGCGATCCCGCCGCCGCCTACCGCTACACCGAGGCGCGCCTCTCGCGCATCGCGCTCGAGCTCCTCACCGACATCGACAAGGAGTGCGTCGACTGGAACCCGAACTTCGACGACTCGAAGGTCGAGCCCACCGTCCTCCCGTCCCGGATCCCGAACCTCCTCGTCAACGGCTCCGGCGGCATCGCGGTCGGCATGGCGACGAACATCCCGCCCCACAACCTCGGCGAGGTCATCGACGCGACGGTGCACCTCGTCCGCAACCCGCAGTGCCCGATCGACGACCTGATGCGGTTCGTCCCCGGCCCCGACTTCCCGACCGGCGGCCTCATCTTCGGCCGCGGCGGCATCGAGGCGGCGCAGCGCACCGGGCGCGGCAACATCATCATGCGCGCGCGCATGGAGGTGGAGAAGGCGCCGGGCACGAAGGACAAGGAGCAGATCGTCGTCACGGAGATCCCGTATCAGGCGAACAAGGCGAAGATCCACGCGCGCATCGGCGAGCTGATGCGGGAGAAGAAGATCGAGGGCATCAGCGAGGCGCGCGACGAGTCCGATCGCGACGGCATGCGCCTCGTCATCGAGCTGAAGAAGGACGTCGCCCCGCAGATCGTCATCAACCAGCTCTATCGCCTGACCGAGCTCCAGTCCTCGTTCGGCGTCATCAACCTCTCCATCGTCCGCGGCCGCCCCGCGGTCATGAACCTGAAGGAGTCGCTCGAGGTCTTCGTCGAGCACCGCCGCGACGTCGTCACGCGCCGCACGCGCTACGAGCTCCGCGTCGCGGAGGCGTCGCGCGAGATCGTCGAGGGCCTCGGCATGGCCACGACCGAGGTCGACCTCGTCGTGAAGACGATCCGCGCCTCGCGCGACACCGAGACCGCGCGCGTCGAGCTCATGAAGCTCCCGCTCAAGGGCCTCGAGGCGTTCGTCCGCCGCGCCGGCCGCCCCGACGCCGAGATCGAGGCGGCGAAGGCGAAGGGCGACTACTTCCTCTCCGAGCGTCAGGCGAAGGCGATCCTCGACATGCGCCTCGCGAAGCTGACCGGCCTCGAGCAGGAGAAGCTCGCGGCGGAGTACGGCGAGCTCTGCAACGAGATCGCGCGCCTCCGCAACATCCTCGCGAACGAAGGCGTCCTCATGGACGTCATCGTGATGGAGCTCGAGGAGGTGAAGAGCAAGTACGCCGACAAGCGGCGCACCGAGATCGTCGCCAACGACGCCGAGATCGCGGACGAGGACCTGATCCAGGAAGAGGACATGGTCGTCACGATCTCGCACGCGGGGTACGTGAAGCGCACGCACCCGTCCGCGTACCGCGCGCAGAAGCGCGGCGGGAAGGGCAAGATCGGGATGGAGGCGCGGGAGGAGGACTGGGTGACCCAGCTCTTCGTCGCGTCGACCCACGCCTACGTCTTCTTCTTCTCCGACCGCGGCAAGGTCTACGTGAAGAAGGTCTACGAGATCCCGATCGCGCCGCGCACCGCGAAGGGGCGCGCGATCGTGAACTTCGTCGGCATGGAGCCGGGCGAGAAGGTCACCGCCATCGTCGAGGTCCCGAAGATCGAGGCGGGCAAGTACATCGTCACGATCTCGAAGCGCGGCCAGATCAAGAAGACCGAGGTCACCGACTACGAGAACTTCCGCCAGAAGGGCATCATCGGCGTGAAGATCGAGGACGGCGACCACCTCCTCGCGGCGGTCCTCACCGACGGGACGCGCGAGTTCCTCATCGCGACGAAGCAGGGGCAGTCGATCCGCTTCGCGGAGGATCAGGTCCGCGCGATGGGCCGCGGCACGGTCGGCGTGAAGGCGATCGACGTCGGCGACGACGACGAGGTCGTCGGCATGGCGGTCACCGATCCCGAGCGCCAGCACGTCCTCGCGGTCTGCGAGAAGGGCTACGGCAAGCGCACGCTCCTCGAGGAGTTCCGCCAGCAGAACCGCGGCGGCAAGGGCATCATCCTCATCGACGCGAGCGACCGCAACGGCCCCGTCGTCGACGTGAAGTTCGTGAAGGACGGCGACGAGGTCATGCTCATCACCGACAAGGGCCAGACCATCCGCACCACCGTCGCGGAGATCCGCGAGACGGGCCGCAGCGCGCAGGGCGTGAAGATCATGAGCGTCGAGGACGACGAGCGCGTCGTGGCGGTGGAGCGCCTCGCCGAGTCGAGCGCCGACGAGGTCACCGGCGGCCCGAGCGAGCCCCCCGCCGCGGGCGAGGCCACGCCGAGCATGACGCCTCCCCCCGACGCCGACGGCAGCGGCGGCGAGGGCGGCTCGAACGGCAGCCTGAATTAGCCGGAGTCTTGCGGGTTCCACCAGCCCGCGGCGCCGCAGGCGGGGCACGCGAGCACTTGCTCGAAGCTCACCGCGGCGCACGCCCGGCAGGTCTTCCGGCCGAGCGGCGGCGTCGCGGTCGGCGCCTCCGCCGGCGGCAGGACGACCTCGCATCGCGCGCGGACGCGAAACGGGATCAGCGTCTCGGTGTCGGTCCCGAGGACCGCGCGATAGGCGCTCCCTTGCGCCTCGACCTCGATCGCGCCGTCCTCGAGCGGCCCGAACGCGAGCTCGAGCGCGGTGACGTTCTCGAAGTGGGGACCCCAGTAGACGTTCTGATCATGGTCGTCGTCCGCGACCGGGTCGCGCACGCGGAGCCGCGTGCCGGCGAGCTCGGTCCAGTCCGCGACGTCGAGGCGGAGGCGCATCAGCTCGAGCTTCGGCGAGTCCGCGTCCTCCTCGATCGGCTCGGTGTCGATGACGAGCGCCATCTCCCACCGCTCGCCCGGCCCTTCGCGCCGGAAGCCGATCCGCGCGCTCGCGCACGGGAACCGATCGCCGTCGATCTCGAACACCGGCGGAAGGTAGCTCGCCTGACGAGCCCGGTGGAGCCGTCGTTCGCGCCGGTCTATCCTCGCGTGGTGCCGAACGACCGCTCGCATTCGCTCCGCGTGCTCGCGAGCCTGAAGCCGGCGCAGGTCTTCCTCGACGCCTACACGACCACGCGGCTCCCCCAGGACCTCTCCCTCTTCTTCCGCGCGCCCGAGTACTTCTGGTCGTTGACCCCGCCCGACGACTTCACGCTCGTCGCGCTCCTCGACGACGGCGGCGACGAGGTGGTGACGTTCTACGACCCCGCCACGCGCGCGATCGTGACGAAGGACCTGCAGGACTTCGAGAACGACTTCGACCGATTCGCGAGCTGGAACCAGTTCGTCGGCGCGCTCATGCTCAGGATCGCCGAGGGGAGCGTCGCGAGCGCCAACGCCCCACGCATCGCCACCCTCCTCGGCTTCCCCCACCTCGACCGCCTCCTCGCTTTCGCTCGAAGCTCGAACAACGACCCCGCCACCTACGACACCGAACGCCGCCTCTTCCTCGCAACCCTCTAACGACGAGAAGGGCCGTGTCTGGGGTGGGGTGTCGGGGCGAAGCCCCGACGTTGAGTACTCGTGCTCGCCACCGTGTGGCGGGAGTGCATGTCGCGGGGGACTCGTAAGTGCGTGGAACGACGAGATGCGCACGACGGCCCGTGTCTTGCGGTGCCGCTTCTCGTCACCCACTTTCGAAGGAAACCAATAGTCATGAAGAACATCGTTCTCTCGATGATCGCCCTCGCGGGGCTGACTGCCGCGTGCGGCGGAAGCTTCCCCCAGCCCACCGAACGTCTCGCGTCGACGGAGGCGGCGATCCGGAGCGCGAGGGAGCTCGGCGCCCAGAACGATCCGCAGGCGTCCCTCCACGTGAAGCTCGCCGACGAGCAGGTCGCGCAGGCCAAGAACCTCATCAAGGACGACGAGAACAAGCGCGCCGACCTCGTCTTGCAGCGCGCGAGCGCCGACGCCGAGCTCGCCGTGATGATCACCCGCGAGCGCGCGGCCAAGAGCTCGGCCGCCACCGCGCGCGAAACCCTCGACGCGCAGAAGAACGGAAAGTGAGAGGACCCATCATGCGTACGATCCAGACTTCGATCCTCCTCGGCGCCGCCCTCACCGCGCTCGCCGCCGCCGGCTGCAGCCGCTCGATCCCGCCGAAGGAGCTCGCCGACGCGCGCACGCAGTACCAGATGACCTCGCAAGGCGTCGCCCAGCAGGAGACCCCGGCGCAGGTCCACAACGCCAAGGTCGCGCTCGACCAGGCCGAGAACGCCTTCTCCGAGGACGGCGACAAGCCGTGGGTGAAAGACAAGGCTTACGTCGCGCTCCGCAAGGCGCAGCTCGCCGACGTCATGGCCCAGGTCCAGCTCGCGAACAAGGCGAAGACCCAGGCCGACCTCGAGGCGCAGAAGCTCCAGGCGCAGCAGCTCCAGAGCGCGCAGGGCATGCTCCAGAACAGCCAGAACCAGCTCGCCAAGACGCAGGACCAGCTCGACCGCGAGAAGGCGGCGCGCGCGGAGGCCGAGCGCAAGGCGGCGCAGGCGCTCGCGGACCTCCAGAAGATCGCGAGCGTGAAGCAAGAGACGCGCGGCATGGTCATCACCCTGTCGGGCTCGGTCCTCTTCGAGACCGACAAGTCCGCGCTCCTCCCCGCCGCGACGGTGAAGGTCAACGAGGTCGCCGACGCGCTCATCAAGGGCAACCCCGACGCGAACATCACGATCGAGGGGCACACCGACTCGCAGGGCTCGCGCGACCACAACATGGTCCTCTCGCAGCAGCGCGCCGAGTCGGTGAAGGCCGCCCTCGTCGCGCGCGGCGTCGCCGCGGACCGCATCAAGACGGTCGGCGTCGGCCCGGACCGCCCCCTCGCCGACAACAAGTCGACCGAGGGCCGCGCGAACAACCGGCGCGTCGAGATCATCGTCGACCCGAACAGCAGCAACCCGTCGAGCACCACCGTGCGCTGACGCCGGCGCTGCCCCAAGCCGCCGAGCGCCGAGAGGTCCCAACCTCTCGGCGCTCGCGCTTTGTGCGCGATGTGCGGGCAGCGGGCACACCCCATCGCGAAGACTTTTGTGCCCTCGCGCGATACCCTTGCAGCTCAGGCCATGACCGAGTCGATGAGCAGCCCGACGGCGGAGCGGAAGCGCCCGACCGATCCGCTCGTCGGCACGCTGATCAACGGCAAGTTCAAGATCGAGAAGGCGATCGCCCGCGGCGGGATGGGCCGCATCTACTACGGCACGCAGGCGCCGCTCGACCGGCCCGTCGCGGTGAAGGTGGTCAAGGCCGACACCGTGAACGAGGAGGAGTCGCAGTTCCTGAAGCGCTTCCTCCTCGAGGCGAGCATCCTCGCGAAGCTCCAGCACCCGAACGTCGTCACGCTGTTCGACTACGGCCGCATCGAGAACGCGCCGAACGGACACGAGATGTACTTCATCGCGATGGAGTACCTCGACGGCGTGACGCTCTCGGAGCGGATCCGCGACCTCGGCTCCCTCACCGCGGCCGAGACGCTGACGCTGTTCCGCCAGATGGCGCGCGGCCTCCGCGAGGCCCACGCGCGCGGCGTCGTCCATCGCGACCTCAAGCCCTCGAACATCATCATCGTGCCCGAGGCCGACGGCGGCGAAATCGTTAAAATCGTCGATTTTGGAATCGGCAAGGTCGAGCGCGAGGGTCAGGACCTCACCCGCGACGGCATCCTCGTCGGCACGCCGAAGTACATGGCGCCGGAGCAGTTCGACGGGAGCGCCTCCCCCGCGAGCGACATCTACGCGCTCGGGACCATCATCTACCAGCTCCTCGTCGGCGAGGTCCCCTTCGCCGGCAGCACGATGGCCGAGTTCATGATGGCCAAGCTGCAGAAGCCCATCCCGCCCATGCGCGAGGTGAACCCCGTCTGCGAGTCGACCGAGCTGCTCGAGAACCTCGTCTACGGCATGCTCGCGCGGAGCCCGGCCGATCGGCCCACCCTCGACGAGGTGTTCCAGCAGCTCGCGTACTGCGAGGAGGAGGTGTTCGGCTCCAACGGCGCGCGCCTCCTCAGCACCGGCTCGCGCCCCGTCGCGACCGCCCCGAGCAGCAGCTCGCGCTCCGTCGGCGCGCTGAAGGTGCCGTACACGATCGTCGCGCCGCAGCCGCTCCTCTCGAACACGCCGTCCTCCGGCGTCTCCAGCATCACCGGCTTCACCGGGATGACGCCGCGGCCGATGGCGACGTCGGCGCGCCCGCCCGCGCCCTCCACCAAGCGCGCGTTCCCGCTCCTCGCGCTCGTCGGGCTCCTGCTCGGCTTCGTGATCGTCGGCGCGGCGGGCGCCTTCGCCCTCCGCTCGCGCGCGACGGCGACGAACGTCCCGCCGGAGCCGCAGCCGACCGCGCCGGCCCTCACCGTCACGTCGTTCGTGCTCCACCTCGACTCCGAGCCGTCCGGCGCGGCCGTCTCCGAGAAGGGCGCCGTCCTCGGCTCGACCCCGATCGACATCAAGATCGAGCGCGAGAGCGTGGGTGCGCAGCCGCGCAGCTTCCAGATCAAGAAGGACGGCTTCACGAACGTCATCTACGCGCAGAACGACTCCGAGGTCCGCGTCGAGCAGGTCGTGACCCTTGCGCCGGAACCGGCCCACCCCGTAAAGTCGCCCGCGCATGCCGGGGGCAAGCCCGCAGGGAACACCGGTGGACGGTCGACCGGCGGTGACTCGGAAATCCGATTGAAGAGATAGCGACGTGCGAACGACCGGGGCCTCGGAGTCGTGAAGGCGCTCCTCCTCGCCGTGACGTTGCTCGTGCTCTCGCTCGTCGCGCTGCCGGCGCGGGCGGACGACGTCGCGGACGAGGCGGACCACCTCTTCACCCTCGGCGCCGAGCACTACCAGCAGCGGAGCTACAAGAGCGCGCTCCAGTATTTCCTCGCCTCGAACCGCCTCGTCCGCAACCGCAACGTGATGTTCAACATCGCGAAGACGTACGAGCACCTCAACCTCCGCACCGACATCGAGGACGTCGAGCGGATCGAGATCGTGCGCGGCCCCGGCTCGGTCCTCTACGGCACGGGCGCGTTCTCGGGCGTGATCAACCTCGTGTCGCACTCGCGCGAGACCCCGGACGGACGCGAGGCCGGCGTCTCCGTCGCCGACGACGCCGTCGCGCGCGCGCGCGTCCGCTTCACCCATCACTGGTCGAAGGACGCCGGCGTCTCGACGTCGGTCGCGGCCGGCCGCGGCGCGGGCAGGGACTACTTCTTCCCCGAGCTCGTGAGCCGCGGTCCGCCCAACGTCGCCGGGCACGCGCGCGGCCTCGACAGCTTCCGCGTCGCGACCTGGACGGGGAAGGTCTTCTACAAGGCCTTCCAGGTGCAATGGAGCTTCAATCACCACGACAAGTACATGCCGCTCGGCGGCGACGACACGATCTTCGGCGACGGCCGCAACTGGGCCGCCGACTCGCGCGGCTTCGTCGAGGCGAAGTTCGAGCCGAAGATCACGGACTGGCTCTCGAGCGTCACGCGCGCGCACGCGAACGTGTACTTCTACCGCTCGGAGGCGCCGTTCACGCCCGACACCGGCGGCCTCTCCACGAGCGAGTTCGACGGCTTCTGGGTCGGGGCCGAGCAGCGCTTCGTCGTCAGTCCCGTCAAGCAGCTCCGCCTCACCGGCGGCGGCGAATTTCAGCTCCACCCGCTCACCCATCAGCGGAGCGACTCCGAGACGCTGGGCGAGGACTTCAACCAGAAGCAGGACTTCACCCTCGTCGCCGGCTACCTCCTCGCCGACCTCCTGCCGACCTCCGGCGTCAAGATCACCGGCGGCGCGCGCTACGACGCGTACTCCTTCACCGCCGGATCGATCAACCCGCGGCTCGCCGTCATCGTGAAGCCGTACGACGGCGGCAACGTCAAGGTCATGGGCGGCAAGGCCTTCCGCTCGCCCAGCATCTACGAGCGCTACAACATCTCCACCTTCGGCCAGCGCGAGAACCCCGACCTCGATCCCGAGAACCTCTACAGCGCCGAGGTCGAGTACAGCCATCGCTTCACGCAGACGCTCACCGCCAGCGCCTCCGCCTACGCGAACTACATCACGAACCTGATCGCGCTCCGCGAGGAGGTCGACGATCCCGGCATCTTCACGTACCTCAACACGCGCGTCCCCGTCGCGAGCCTCGGCGGCGAGATCGAGCTGCGCCGCGACTGGAAGGAAGGCTGGATGGCCTCCGCGTCGTACTCGTACCAGAAGACGCGTTACCTCATCTCCGACAGCGTCGGCGACCTGCTCCGCTTCAAGACCGCGCCCGACCACCGCGAGGTCCCCAACTCGCCGAGCCACCTCGCCTACGTGAAGGGCGCGGTCCCGATCGTCTCGCGCGCGCTCATGCTGATGACCCGCCTCGGCATCGAGGGCCCGCGCTTCGACGTGAACGACACCGTCGGGACGCCGCCGCAGACCGAGACGCAGCCGGCGATGCTGTGGGACGTGGTCTTCTCCGGGACGGAGTCGCGCTGGGGGCTCTCCTACGCGATCGGCGTCTACAACCTCTTCGACGCGCGCTGGCGCGTCCCGCTCACGGAGTCGATCGTCAACACCGTCCCCCAGCCCGGCCGCTCCGTGCTCGCGTACGCGTCGGTGGTGTTCTGATGCTGCGGCGCGTTCCCTTCTTCGTCGCGCTCGCCCTCGTAGTGGCGGCAGCGTGCAACGAGGTCCAGACCTACGTCTTCGTCGCGCGCCGCTACGACGCGGAGGCGGGCTGCCTCGAGTCGTACACGTCGATCGACCTCATCAACGGGTCCGGCGCCGGCTCGAAGTGCGGGCCGACGTGCTTCCGCTTCAACGGATCGATCTACACGACGCGCGTCTGCCCGCCGCTCCCGGAGAGCGTGGAGCAGCTCGACCAGGACTCGCCGGAGTGCCTCGCCGCGAACGTGCCCGACCTCGAGGACTCGGGCTGCAGGGAGCTCTTCGAGCAGCAGCAAGCGGGCGACGACGACGACGACGATGACCTCGACGCTTCGGACGAGGGCGGCTAGGTTCGCGGCGTGCCGAAGAAGAAGATGGCGCCGCCGATCGAGACGCTCGATCGGCTGCACGAGATCCATCCCGACGCCCACTGCGAGCTCGTCCACGACGGCCCGTTCCAGCTCATCGTCGCGACGGTGCTCTCCGCCCAGACGACGGACGTGGCCGTCAACAAGGCGACGCCGAAGCTCTTCGCGAAGTACCCGAACCCGAAGGCGCTCGCGAAGGCGAAGCACGAGGACGTCGAGGAGCTGATCTCCACCCTCGGCTTCTTCCGCATGAAGACGAAGAGCATCATCGGCCTCGCGCAGAAGGTCGTCGCCGATCACGGCGGTGAGGTCCCGCGCACGCTCGACGAGCTCGTGAAGCTGCCCGGCGTCGGCCGCAAGACGGCGAACGTCGTCCTCGGCGTCGCGTTCGACTCGCCGGAGGGCGTCGTCGTCGACACGCACGTGCAGCGGATCTCGCAGCGCCTCGGCTGGACGCGGAACAAGGAGCCGATCGCGATCGAGCAGGACCTGATGAAGAAGATCCCGCGCGCGCGCTGGGACATCACCTCGCACCTGCTCATCTTCCACGGCCGCCGCGTCTGCTTCGCGATCAAGCCGAACTGCGAGGGCTGCGGGATCAACGACACGTGCCCGAGCGCCTTCAAGGCGGAGAAGGTCGGCCGCAAGCCCCCGCGCGTCCGCCGCGCCGTCAGCCCGACCTGAAGCGCTGGAGCAGCTCTTCGGTCGCGGTGTAGGGATCGGTCTCGCGCGCCTCGACCGCGTCCACCGCTTCGTCGAGGGCGGCGGCGAGCGAGCGCGTCGCGGCGTCGATGAGGGTCTCGCGCAGCGACTCGCGGACCTCCTCGCGGAGGCGGAGCTTCCTGCGCGCGCGGCCGGCCTCCGTCGTCTCGATCCACGCGTGGTGGCGCTCGAGCGCGGCGACGAGCTCGGGGACGCCCTCGTTCCGCGTCGCGATGCACTTGAGGATCGGCGGCGTCCAGAGGCCCGCCGCGGCGGGCTCCGCGTCGGGCAGCGCGTCGACCTTCACCCCGCCGTGCACCACGTGGCCCTTCTGCTTGCCGGCCGCGACCATCGCCTCGGTGCCGAGCGCGATCATCAGCTCGAGGTCGCGCACCGTGCCGTCGGCGCCGTCGCGATCGGCCTTGTTCACCGCGAACACGTCGGCCGTCTCGAGGAGCCCGGCCTTGATCGCCTGCACCTCGTCGCCGAGGCCGGGCGCGGAGACGACCAGGGTCGTGTGCGCGGTGCGCGTGATCTCGAGCTCGTCCTGGCCCACGCCCACCGTCTCGACGAGCACGACGTCGAACGCGGCCGCGTCGAGCACGCGGATCATGTCGCGCGCGCTGCGGGAGAGGCCGCCGAGGTGGCCGCGCGTCGCGACGGAGCGGATGAAGACGCCGGCGTCGTTCGCGTGGCGCGTCATGCGGATGCGATCGCCGAGGATCGCGCCGCCGGTGTACGGGCTCGACGGATCGACGCAGAGGACGCCGACCTTCTTGTTCGCCTTGCGCAGCGCCTCGATGAGGCGATCGGTGAGGGTCGACTTCCCCGCCCCGGGGTTGCCGGTCACGCCGACGATCCAACCCTTCCCCGTGCTCGGGAAGAGCTCCTTCAAGAGATCGAGGTAGCCCGGGACGCGATCGTCGACGTTGCGGAGCGCGCGCGCGATCGAGCGCGTGTCGCCGGCGGCGACCTGGGCAGCGAGGGACATGCGACCCTGCTTAGTCGACCTTCACTTCAGTTTCGAGAGCTTGGCGTCGATCGCGGCGACGTCGGCGCCGTGGACCTTCTTCGCCGACTCGTAGGCCTTGCGCGCCGCGGCCGGGTTGCCGTCGGCGGCGAGGGCGTCGCCCTGCGCGACCCACGCCGGCGCGTGGTTCGGGAAGTCGAGGACCGCGCGCTGGCCGAACGCCTTCGCGCTCGTGAGGCGCTGCGCGGCGATGCAGGCGTAGGTCGCGTTGACGAGCGCGGTCGGGTCGAGCGGGTCCATCCCGCTCGCCTTCTGGTAGGCCTCGAGCGCGAGGTCGATCTCGCCCTTCTTCGCGTACGCGTCGGCGATGAGGAGCTTCGCCTTGCCCTCGTTCGCCTGGATCTTCAGCGCCGCCTCGCCCTCCTTCAGCGCCTCGTCCGGCTTGCCGTCGGCGAGCGCGACGCGGCCGGAGACCACGTGCGCGAGCACGTCGTTCGGCGCGAGCGCGAGCACCTTCGCCGCGATGCGCTTCGCGTCGGTGAGCTTGTTCGACGCGATGTACGTCTCGGTCAAGAGCCGCATCGCCTCGAGCGACGTCGGTCGCTCCGCGATCGCCTTCTCGAGGGTGGTGATCGCCTCGCCGCGCGTCTTCACGTCGTTCGTGAGCGCGCGGCCGTACTCGAGCAGCGCGGTGGGGTCGCGGCCGTCGAGCTCGACCGCCTTCTTCAGCGAGGCGGTGCCGTCCTTCCCCGCGCGCTGCAGCATCGAGCCGAGGAGCACGTGCGCGTCGGCGCGGTTCGGCTGGAGCGCGATCGCCTCCTTGTACGCCACCTCCGCCTCCGCGTCCTTCGAGTCGAGCGCGCGCGCGCGGCCGTCGATGATCTTCGCGATGTAGTTGATCTCCTGGCCGACCGGGCCGGAGCCGACGACCTTCGAGATCTTCGCGAGCTCCGCGAGCTCGCCTTGCGCCTCGGTCCCGCGCCGCCACAGGAGGTGCGCCTCGCCCTTGCACACGCGCGCCGCGGCGGCGGCCTCGCCCGCCCTCGTCGGGACGCCGCCGGTCTCGGCCGGAGCCCCGCCGCCGGGCAGCTTCGTGATCGCGCCGCACGCCGACATCGCGGCGGTGAAGTCGCGCTTCGCGATGTGCGTCCGCGCGATCTCCCAGTCGACCATCACGGCGGACGATCCGGTCGCGAAGCTCAGCGCGCGCCGCAGCTCCGTGAGCGACTCGTTGTCCTTGCCCGCCTTCCGGAGCGCGCGGCCGTACGCGAGCGCGGCGTCGGCGCTCGTGGGCGCCGTCTTCGTCGCGTCCTTCGCCGACGAGAGCGCGGACTCCTGCGCCTCCGTGGGGGTGGTCGTGGTGGCAACGATGAAGACTGCGGCCACGCCAAGCTTACGCATCATGCCTCAATTTTTACCGGAGAAGGTCAGCGCACGCCAATCTCCGTGAGCCACGCGGCGACGCCATTGCGCGATCCGACGTCGAGGCGCGTGTGCCAGTTCGTGACGGGCACGCCCGCGCCGTCCACGTCGTCGGGCAAGAGCGTGTAATTTGCATTCACTCCGGCGACCGCGAGCGTGGCGCCGCGGCGGACGTAGAGCGGGCCGCCGGAGTCGCCGGGGCAGAGCCCGGCGCGGCCGCGGGTGAGGACGTAATTCCCCGAAAATACAGGCTCATCCGTGGCCTCGACGTAGCTACCGTCGTGGAGCGCGGACGCGGGCGTGGCCACCTCTTGCTCGGCGGAGAGGAGCTCCTTCACCGCTCGATCGTCGGCGACGTGGACGCCCTTCGTGCAGCCGAAGCCGACGATGGTGACGCCGTCGCCGGGCGCGAGGGCCTCGCGCTCGACCGGCGCGACGGTCGCGCCTTCGATCGGCGCCGTTAGCTCGAGCACGGCGACGTCGGGCGCGTCGAGCTTCGCGGTGACGGCGGCGACGGAGCAGAGCGTCTCGGCGCAGCGCTCGATCCATTTCGGATGCACGTGCGTCGCTTTCACGACGTGCGCAGCGGTCGCACCGCTCGGGAGCATCACGGTGACGGGGTGCTCCGCGTCGTAGCGCGGGCTCAGCGTGGAGAGGTTCAGCACGCAGTGCGCGGCGGTGAGGAGCTGCCGCTCGCCGACGCGCGCGGCGGTGCAGTGGTTCTTCCCCGCGCGGGAGATCCCCACCGTCGCGGGGAGCTCGCCGCTCTTCGCGGTCGTGCCGCCGATGAGGTCGTCGTCGCCGCTCACGGCGCGGCCCGCCTCGTCGCTGCACGCGACGAGGAGCAGGGCGGCGGCGGTGGCGAGCGTGACGAGCGCGCGCTTCATCTCACTCTTCGGTCTCGGTCTCGAGCTCGGTCTCGCTCTCGGACGCGGCGTCTTCCTCGTCGTGGTGCTCGTGCTGCGCGAGCATCTCGGCGCGCTCCTCGTCCGTGAAGGGCGCGGAGACGTCGACCGGATCGCCCGCCTCCGGCGGCCGCGGCATCTTGGTGAAGTTGCCGGCCTGGTAGCCCGCGATCTTGTCCTTGTTCGCCTCGACGAACGTGAGGAGCTCCTTGTTCGTGACGCACTTGACCTCGGGGAGGCGGCAGACGCGCTTCGTAAACTGCTGCATCGCCTCCCAGTAGGCGCCGCCGTTCCACTTCGAGAAGTGGTGGCCGATGTGCACCGGCGCGCGGTTGCCGAAGTAGTTGCCCTCGAAATACGCCATGTACGTATCGACCATCTGCTTGCGATACGTGGCCTTGTTCGCGGCGTCGGGGTTGCCGCGCGAGTCGGCGACGTAGAAGTTGTAGTCCATCGAGAGCGTCTTCTTGCCCGAGCCCACGATGCGGAGCTCCGCGAGCGGGAAGTTCCAGACGCCGTTCTTGATCTGCGGCCAGTAGTTCGCGGGCGCGGTCCGGCTCGTGTCGTATTTGTAGCCGTACTTCGCGAGCACGGGCCAGAGGCCGGCGGAGTGACCGAGCTGCGGGGCGCGGAAGCCGACGACGTCCTTCCCGCCGATGGAGAGGCGCGGCGTGTCGGAGCGCGAGAACATGATGCTGTTGAACTGGCTGAACTCGCTGTCCCAGTCCGCTTGCGACCAGCTCGAGCCGTCGAAGTGGCCGTTCGCGTGCGAGCCCATCTCGTGGCCCTCGTTGATCGCGGCCTGCACCTGCTCGTAGCGTGGCTTGATGTTGCCGGACGCGCCGCCGAAGCCGATCGCGCTCTTGCCGCGGCCGAGGCCGTGCGGCGCGTTGTAGATCGTCTTCTGGTTGTCGGCGATGAAGTAGACGCCGCTCATGAAGTACGTGAGCTTCGCGCCGGTGTCCTTCGCGTACTGCCGCGACTCCTTCCAGAAGGGAATGTTGAGCGATCCGTCGAACGCGAGGAGCACGAACTGCGGCGGGCGCCCGGCGACCGCCTCGGGCGCCTGCGTCTCTTCGTTCTCATTCGAGGTGCCCTCGTCGCCGGCGCACCCGGACGCGCACGCCGCCGCGAGAAGAGAGGAGAGGGCAAGGAAGGACCGAGCGAGGCGACGGGTGAGCATGGCACCCACATCAGCACGCACCGTGCCGCATTGCGCATTTAGAGCAATCGCGGATTTAGCTCCCTAGAAGCCCGAAATTGGCCGTATTTATGCCGATCACCCCTGGACGACTTGGCTCATCGACGATCCACCCACGTCTCCCTACCTTGACGCCAGTCGCGCCAGGGCCCAGGCCGCGGCCTCCCGAACGACGGGCGAGTCGTGCTCCGCGCTCGCTCGCTCGAGGGCCGGGACGACGCTCGGATCGTTGCTATTTTCTTGAATTTTCTTGTTCAATCGATTTCCAAGAACGATCGCGGCGTTGCGCGCGAGGCCGGCGCGCGTGGCGCGGCCGACGGGGCTACCTTCGCGGAGGCGGACGAAGCCCTCGTCGTCGAGGGCGAGCATCGCCGCGAGCGGCGTCTCGGACTCGGCCCAGCGCGGCTCGGGGGCGAAGCGCGGATCGAGCGGTCCGTTCGCGCGTTTCGTCGCGTTGAAGGGGCACACGGTCTGGCAGTCGTCGCAGCCGAAGAGGTGCTCGCCGATGGCGGGGCGGAGCTCGGGCGCGATCGCGCCGCGATGCTCGATCGTGAGGTACGCGATGCAGCGGCGCGGATCGAGGACCCACGGCGCGACGAAGGCCTCGGTCGGGCACGCATCGAGGCACCGCGTGCACGAGCCGCAGCGCTCGGTCATCGTCGCGGCGGGCTCGATCGCGAGCGTCGTCACGACCTCACCGAGGAGCACGAACGATCCGACGCCGGGCACGATGAGGAGCCCGTTCTTACCGACGAAGCCGAGGCCCGCCCGCGCGGCCCACGCGCGCTCGAGGATCGGCTCCTCGTCGCAGAGGGGGCGGGCCTGCACAGCCTCCCCTTCCCCGCCGAGCGTCCGCGCGAGCGCAGCGAGCTTGCGGAGCTTTTTCCTCATCCCGTTGTGGTAGTCCCGCCCGCGGGCATACCGCGCGATCGGCGCCTCGGGATCGTCCGCGCGCCCGTAGCGCCGCGCGAGGCAAATCACGGTCTTCGCGCCGGGCAGGATGTGCTCGCCATCGACGCGCCGCCGCGCTTCGGGGAGCGCCGCGAGCCACTGCATCTCCCCGTGCATCCCACGCGCAACGAACGCCTCATAACGCGCAAAGTCATCCTCGAGCGCCACATCGGCACGAGCGAACCCAATCGCCTCGAACCCAAGCCTCTCCGCTTCGGCGACGAGCCGCGCCCGCGGCGTCCGCGCGGGGGGTTCTTCCGTGGTGGCCGCAGCACGCGAGGACATCCGAACATCGAGCATTGAAGCACGTCACCAGCGAGGAGGCGCGGCGGCGACGCAACCAAAGCAGTCCCATTGAAGCGGAGCAAGCACATGCTCGACCCACCAATCGGCATCGGCGGAGAGCACCAGGAGCGCGCCGTCGACGCTTGCGCGACGACGCAGCTTCAATGGAGCCACCGATTCGATCGGCGGAGAGGTCTCTCTCGTCGGTCTCGCGCTCACCGCGTTCGGCGCGCTTCAATGGAGCCGTCGACTCCTATCGGCGGCTCCATTGAAGCTACGGCCGTACGTGTAGATTGACTCTCATGAACACGACCTCTCCGCCGATACCAATCGGCGGCTCCATTGAAGCGCGGTCCCCGTCGTCCAGCTCCCGGTGCCCGCGCGCGCTCTCCGCCGATACCAATCGGCGGCTCCATTGAAGCCCGAGAACGTCGGCGAGACCTGCCATCAGCCCACGGCCTCTCCGCCGATACCAATCGGCGGCTCCATTGAAGCCCGAGCTCGAGCGGGAGTGGCTCGAGCCGGAGGTCACCCAGCCTCTCCGCCGATACCTATCGGCGGCTCCATTGAAGGGTCGGATCGAGGGTGCTGGTGAACCGTCGTCAGCTCTCTCCGCCGAGGCGAATCGAGGCTTCGCGTCGACGGTCGGCGCTCGGCGCCGGTCCGGATTGGCGGCGAGCGCTTGTGCGGAGGTCGGAGGGTTGAGCGCCGAGGCGGACACCACCGACGACACGTTGTTCGACGGCGCGCTGAGGTTGCGTCAGCCTGCGCGAAAGAAAGGCTATCGCGTGAACGTCGATGCGCTGCTCCTCGCGGCGTTCGCCGGCGCGAACGAGCCGGTGCGAGAGGACCGCGCGCGACGGCTCCTCGCGACGGGGGGGGCGACAGCGACGACGGCGGTGCGACGGGTGAGGCATGCCGTCGACCTCGGGGCTGGGGTTGGGGCGGTCGGGCTCGCCCTCCTTCATCTCGGGGCGGCCGCGCGGGTCACGTTCGTCGAAATCGAGCCGGAGCTCGCGGCGCTCGCGGCGTGGAACGCCGAGGCGAACGGCTGGGCGGAGCGCGCGCAGACGGTGAACGCCGACGTTCGCGCGGCGATGACGCGTCTCCGCGCCGGCGCGGATCTCGTCGTCTGCAATCCACCGTACGTCTCGCCGGGGCGCGGTCGGGTGCCGGCGGTGGGCCGCGGCGCGCGCGTCGGCGACCTCGACGTGTTCCTTCGTGCCGCTCGCGCCGTCGCCGGACGGCGCGCGCGCATCGCGTTCGTCTACCCCGCGATCGAAGCGACGACGCTCCTGACGTCGATGCGGGCGCTCGGCCTCGAGCCGAAGCGCCTGCGCCTCGTTCACGCGCGCATCACGGAGCCCGCGCGCGTCGTCCTCGTCGAGGCCGCCGCGGGCAAACCCGGCGGCCTCGTCATCGAGCCCCCGCTCGTCGAGCTGGAAGGCCCACGCCGCAGCGCCGAGCTCGCCGCGCTCCTCACGTCGCCACGCGCGTGAGGCGATCGAGCGCGATCGCGCAGGCGGCGCGGACGCTGAGGTGGTTCCAGTCGGCGTGGGGGCCGTGGATGGGCTCGATGAGGACGTCGGCGGCGGCGATCACCGATGGGGCGAGGCCCCAGCTCGTGCCGAAGAGGAGGAGCACCGGGGGGCCCGGCTGGGCGAGGCGCGCCGCCGCTTCGGTCCACCCTGCCGGCGCGCCGAGCGTGCGCGCTGCGGTCGCCCAGAGCTCCGTGCCGGCGCCGCATTGCGCGCGCGCCTCCTCGATCGTCGCGACGACGCGCACCGTCGCGAGCGCCTCCTTGCGATCGGGGATGCGCTTCGCGCTCGAGCCGTGGGTCCAGTGCTCGATGATGCGGTGCGCGAGCTCCTGCTGCGCCGGGATCGGGTGCACGAGGTAGAGCGACGCGCAGCCGTACGTCCGCGCGCTGCGCGAGAGGTCGTGGACGTCCATCGTCGTGAGCGTGCTCGTGACGATCGCGCCGCCGGCGTCGACGACGGGATGGTGCACGAGCGCGATCGAGAGCGCCCTCACGAGCCGTCCTCGCGCGGGAGGAGGTCCGGGCGCCGTGCGCGCGTGCGATCGAGCGACTGCGACGCGCGCCACTTCGCGATCTCGGCGTGGTGGCCGCCGGCGAGGACCTCGGGGACGGAGTGGCCGCGGAACTCGGCGGGGCGCGTGTACTGCGGGTACTCGAGGAGGCCGCCCTCCGCGTGGGACTCCTCGCGCACGGAGTCGTGGTTGCCGAGGACGCCCGGCACGAGGCGCACCGTCGCCTCGATGACCGCCATCGCCGCGACCTCGCCGCCCGTCATCACGAAGTCGCCGAGGGAGACCTCCTCGTCGACGAAGCTGCGCACGCGCTCGTCGAAGCCCTCGTAGCGGCCGCAGATCAACATCACCGCGGGCTCCTTCGCGAGGCGCTCCGCGGCGCGCTGATCGAAGGGGCGCCCCTGCGGCGTGAGGAGGACGCGGCGCGCGCGCGGCTCGCCCGCGGCCGCGGCCTCGGCGTCGAGGGCCTCGAACGTCTGCACGAGGACGTCGACGCGCATGACCATCCCGCTGCCGCCGCCGTACGGCGTGTCGTCGACGCTGCGGTGCTTGCCGAGGCCGTGCTCGCGCGGCGAACGGAAGCGGACCGCGAGCTCGCCGCCCTTGACCGCCTTGCCGACGAAGCTCGTCGCGAGGAACGTCTCGAACAGCTCCGGGAAGAGCGTGACGAGATCGACGCGCATCACGCGTCCTTCGCAGGCTTCGAGCTCTTCGCGCCTTTCGCGCTCTTCGCCGGCTTCGGCTTGCGGGCCGGCACCGGCTCGAGCTCGTCGAGCGTGAGGACCTCGACCGTGCCTTCGAGGTCGACCTCGCCGACGTAGTCCTCCGTCATCGGGATCTCCCAGACCTTCGCGCCGTCGGTGACGGAGAGGACGTGCACGGTCGGGTACGTGAGGACGTCGGTGATCGTGCCGAGCCGCTCGCCGCCGAGGCGCGCCTCGAGGCCGACCAGATCGACGCCGTAGTGCTCCCCCTCCTCGAGCGGCGGGAAGTCACGACGGCGGACGCAGACGTGCGCGCCGCGGAGCTCCTCGGCGCGATCGCGATCGTCGACCGAGTGGAGCTTCATGAGGATCGCGTCGTCGGCGCGGCGCGCCTTGTCGACCGAGACCTCGTGCTCCTCGCCGTCGGGGAGGCGCACCAGCACCTCGTCCTGCTCGAGCAGGACGTCGGAGTCCGCGTTGAACAGCTTCAACCGGACCTCGCCGCGCACCCCGTGCGGCCGCGCGATCTCCGCGAGCGGCACCCAGCGATCGGGGCCCCGCGTGTCCGCAGAGACAGCCACGCTAGTCGACGATGTCGAGGTGCGCGCGCTTGCCGAGCTTCGTCGAGACGGCGGCGAGGATCGTCCGCATCGACTGCGCGGTGCGGCCTTCTTTGCCGATCACCTTGCCGATGTCTTCCTTCGCCACGCGTAGCTCGATCAGGCTGTTGTGCTCGCTCGCGATCTCGGTCACGACGACCTGATCGGGGTGATCCACGAGCTCCATCGCGATCGCTTTGATTAGCTCTTTCAGCGGCATGTCGGCCATCGCGCGAGCTCGCGCCACCGTCCTCCGGTGAGCGTGCGAGCCGTCGTCCTCTTAACTAAGTTCTAGCCTTACTTCGCGGTCGTTGCGCTGGCCTTCGCCGAGGCCTTGATGACGCGGCGGAGCGTCTCCGACGGCTGGGCTCCGCGGCCGGTCCAGTGCGCATAGCGCTCCTGGTCGAGGAAGAGCGGGGTCTTGCCGTCCACCACCTTCATCTCCTTGCCCGGGTCGAACGTGCCGATGTTCTCGAGGAAACGGCCGCCACGCGGGCTGCGCTCGTCGGTCACGACGATGCGGTAGAAGGGCCTCTTCTTGGTGCCAGCGCGGGCAAGACGGATATGAACGGCCATGACTCTCGAGATTCTCCAGAACGGTCGGGGGCGCGGAAACTACCCCTGAGCACCTGTACCGTCAAGCAGTTAACCGTTGACGCTCATCACGACGGTCAGCTTCGACAGGAGCCCGAAATGTCCAAGCATTCCGTGGACTCGGAGCTCGCCCTTCCGCATCGCGCGGACCATTTCGCGGAGGACGTCGAGCGAAGGACGGTCGGTCGGGAGCGGCAGCGCCCCTCTCTTCGTCAGCGGAATGTTGCTCATCGCCATGATCGCGTCGGCCGTTCCCCGGACCGCGACGTCGGGGCGGCCCTTGATGCCGTCGTGGATCACGAGCGCGCCGCGATGGAACTCGAGCGTCAACGCGACGTCGGCGTCGTCGGCGACGAGGGCGACGGTGCCGGCGAGGGCGTCGAAGTCGGCGCGCTTGTGCGGCTTCGAGTCGAGGTTCTGGCGGACGAGGTCCGCGAGCATCGTCGCGAAGGCGTTCTCCTCCGCGCCCGGGGCGAGACGGACGTCGCTCATCAGTCGCCCTCCGGCGTGCTCGCCTCGAGGCTCGTGACGCCGATCTTCGCGAGCTGCGGCTCGATCTTCGCGCGCGGCCCGACGATGACGACGACCGCGCCCTCGAGCGACAGGTAGCCCTTCGCGAGCTCGCCGAGCTTCGCCTTGTCGGCGCGCGCCACGAGCTTGCTCAGCACCGCGTCGCGGTCCGCGCTCTGTCCGACGCCAGCGTAGCGCCCGAGCCGCGCCGCGGCGGCGGAGACGGTCTCGTACGACTGGACGAGGTCCGCGCGCGCGAGCTTCTTCGTGCGGTCGACCTCCTCGTCGGTGAGGCCGCCCTTCTGCATCGCCTCGATGTCCGTGAGCGTCGCCTGCAGCGCGTCGCCGGTGTGCTCGGTCTGCACCGCGGCCGACGCGACGAAGAGGCCGCGGAGGCGGTTGAACGTGAAGCGCGAGTGCGCGCCGTACGTCCAGCCGTGCTCCTCGCGGAGGTCCTGGTTGAGGCGCGAGGTGAAGCTGCCGCCGAGCGCGCCGTTCACGCGGACGAGGCCGGCCGCGTCCTCCTCGAACGCGGAGATCCCACGTCGCGTGACGGCGATGACCGACTGCGGCGCGTCGGGGCGATCGACGACGATCACGCGGCGCGCGGTCGGGGGCTTCTCGTCTTTTCCGGTGAAATCGGCTTTATCGCCGGCCTCGGTCGGGGGCGCGCCCTTCGCCGTCCACGCCGCGAAGACCTTGTCGAGCAGCGCGTCGAGATCGGCGCGCGTGACGTCGCCGACGACGACGCACGTCGCGAGATCGGGCCGCCAGCGCGCCGCGTAGAAGCGCTTCACGTCGTCGAGGCCGACCTTCGCCGCGGAGGCGAGGACGCCGTCGGCGGGGTGCGCGTAGGGGTGGTTCGCGGGGTACGCCTTGCGCGCGATGACGACGCTCGAGACGTCGCCGGGATCGCTCTGCCGTGCCTTGAGCTGGTTCACCCAGAGATCGCGGACGCGCCTCCACTCGACCGGATCGAAGCGCGGCCGCGCGACGACGTCGGCGTAGATCGCGGCCGCGTCGGGGAGGTTCTTCGTGAGGACGGTCAGCTGCGCGTAGCCGTAGTCGGCGTAGGCGCCGGTCTGGAGCGTCGCGCCGAGGCGATCGAGGTCGCGCGAGACGTCGAGCGGACCGCGCTTGCCCGCGCCCTCGTCGAGCATGTTCGCGGTCGCGACCGCGAGCCCGCCCTTCCCGTCCGGATCGTGCGCCGCGCCGGCCGGCACCACGGTCTGGATCGAGACGATCGGCAGGTCGTGACGCTCGAGCAGCCACACGCGGAGGCCGTTCGCGCGCTTGTACTCGACCGGCACCGAGGGCGTATACGGCGCGGGATCGCCGAGGTCGGGGCGCGGCCCGAGCGGATCGGGCGGCTCCGGCGGGCCGGCGTCGACCACGGCGACGGGCTTCGGCGGCGTGGCGGGCGCGGGCTTCGGATCGCCGCCGCACGCGGCGAGGAGCGAGAGGAAGAGGAGCGCGCGCTTCACTTGCCACCGCCCTTCTTCGGGACGACGCGGAGGACGACGCGCGCGTTCGGCTGGAGCACCTTCGCCGCGACCGCCTTGACGCCGGCCTTCGTCGCGCCGCGGTAACGCTCGAGGTCCTTCGGCGCGTAGCCGGGGTCCTTCAGCTCGGCCTGGTACATCGCGAGGAGCGAGGCGCGCTCGCGGACGCTCTCGAGCCGCGCGACGAAGGCCGTCTCGACGAGGTTCTTCGCGCGCGTGAGCTCGTCGTCGGCGAGCTCCTTCGTGCGCACGGCCTCGAGCTCCTTGTCCATCGCGGCCTCGATCTTGTCGAGCGCGACGCCGGGGCGCGCGAGGACGCCGACGACGAAGCTCGACCCGAGCGTGCCCGACTCCTGCGCCGCCTCCACGCTCTGCGCGATCTTCTGGTCGTAGACGAGCGCCTTGTAGAGGCGGCTCGCCTTGCCGTTCGCGAGCGCGGTCGAGAGGAGATCGAGCTCCGCGTCGCCGGGCGCGAAGTGCTTCGGGGACTGCCACGCCATCACGACCTTCTCGAGCTCGACGTCGTCCTGGATCGTCTCCCTCACGACGCTCGTGAGCGTGGTCTTCTCGTCGCTGAAGCCGGGCGCGCCGGGGTCCTTCGGCGCGCCGCGCGACGGGAGCGCGCCGAAGAGGCGATCGATCTGGGGCCTCACCGCGGCGGGATCGAAGTCGCCCGCGACGACGAGGGTGGCGTTGGCCGGATCGTAGTACTGCGCGAAGAAGCCCTTCACGTCGTCGACGGTGGCGGCCTCGAGGTCCTCGTGCGAGCCGATGACGGGGTGATGGTACGGGTGGCCCTCCGGGTACATGAGCTCGGGGAGCCGCAGCTCGACCTTGCCGTACGGCGTGTTCTCGCTCGTCTGGCGGCGCTCGTTCCTGACGACCTCCCGCTGCGCGTCGAGCTTCTCGAGCGTCATCAGCGGACCGAGGTCCTTCAGGCGATCGGCCTCCATCCACAGGAGGAGCGGCAGCGCCGAGGGCGGCCCGACGTCGTAGTAGTCCGTGCGATCGTTGGAGGTCCACGCGTTGTTCCAGCCGCCGGCGCCCTCCATCCAGAGATCGAACATCTTGGTCGGGACGCGCTTCGTCCCCATGAACATGAGGTGCTCGAAGAGGTGCGCGAACCCGGTCCTCCCCTTCGCCTCGTAGCGGGAGCCGACGTCGTAGGAGACGTTCACGACGACGGTGGGGACGGCGTGGCTCTCGTGGAGGATCACGGTCATGCCGTTCGGCAGCTCGGACTTCGTGAACGGGATCGAGACGTCGGCCGCGGAGGCCGCGTGCGCCGCGAAGAAGGCGGCGGCCGCGAGCGCGAGCGTGGTTCTACGGAGCATCGGCCGATGCTTACCCCGGGATGTAAGGTCGCGACCAGCCCCACGTTTGTTCGTCGTGACCTGCGCGGCGTACCTCCCGGCGGAGCTTCCGTGGCCGAAAACCGGTCCCTGGCCCGGGCTCCGGACTATCGTGGGCGCCGTGACGGCCCCCGACCCAACGCTGCTCGCGAAGCGCGCGGAAGCGGACGCGGCGGATCGTGCGCTCGTCACGAAGGCGCAGGCCGGCGACCGCGCCGCGCTCGGGGAGCTCCTCCACAAGCACGGACCGGGGCTCTACCGCAGCGTCCTCCTCCCGCGCCTCGGCAACGAAGCGGCGGCGAAGGAGGCGCTCTCCGAGACGTACGCCAAGGTCGTCGCCAACATCGGCAAGTTCGTCTGGCAGAACGTCGGCTTCTATCCATGGCTCCGCACCGTCGCGCTCCGCGTCGCGCTCGATCAGCTGCGCGCGAAGAAGCGGATCGTGCTCTTCGAGGAGGACGACCTCGCGCGCGAGATCGACGAGGCGCAGACCTCGACGCCGGTCGAGCAGCAGCTCTCCGATCGGCGCGACCGCGAGGCCGCGCGGAACAAGGTCGAGGAGGCGCTCGCGAAGATCAACCCGCGCTACGCCCGCGCGATCCGTCTCCGCGTGCTCGAGGAGAAGCCGCGCGATCAGGTCGCGGCCGAGCTCGAGGTGAGCCCGGCCACGTTCGACGTGCTGCTCCATCGCGCGATCGCGGCGCTGAAAAAAGCGCTAGGAGAAGCGAGCCCATGACGGACGAGAAGCGCCCGAAGATCGACGCGGTCGATCCCGACGCTCCTCCGTCGGAGGAAGAGGTGGCGGAGTCGAAGAAGCTCCGCGACGCGCTCGCGCGCGGCGACGATCCGATCGCGAACGCGCTCAAGGCGGCGTGGGAGCCGGAGCCGCTCGCGGAGGAGGCGCACGCGCGCATCGTCGACGGCGTCACGCTCGACGATCCGCTCGTCCACGCGCTCAGGGCCGCGTGGAACCCCGCCGAGATCCGCGCCGAGGACCACGCGCGCATCATCGACGACGTCCCGACCGCGGAGGAGCTGAAGCTCGCGGCGCTCGTGGACGACGACGAGCTCGTGCACGCGCTCGAGGCGGCGTGGAACCCGGCCGCGCTCGATCCGGCCGAGCATCGCCGGATCGTCGATCGCGCGACGGCCGGCGCGGTGGTGCAGCTCAGGCCGGCGCGCCGCCGTCTCGGCGTCGCGATCGTCACGACGACGACGGTGTTCGCGCTCGCCGCGGGCGTCGTCCTCTGGATCACGGCGGTCGGGCCCTCGGGTCCGAAGGGCGAGGTCGCGCTCGCGCGGGCGCGCTCCACGCAGCCGCTGTTCGACGAGCCGTTCAAGGCGGGCGAGACGAGCGCGCGCATCGACCGCATCGCGCTCGCGCGCTCGTCCGACTACCGCGACAACTACTTCGCGCGGCGGGGCGTGCGATGAAGCTCCGGGCGCTCCTGGCTTCGGTGCTCGTCGCCTCGGCGTTGCTCGCGGGGTGCGATCGTCACTCGACGGGCACGACCGACGACGCGCCGGTGGTCGACATGGAGCTCATGGCCTTCCTCTCGGAGGCGCGGGCGCTGCATCATCAGGCGAACTTGAAGGAGGAGTCGGGCGACATCGCAGGCGCGGCGGCGACGATGCAGCGGCTCGTCGTGGCGCGCCGTCCCGCCGCGAAGGCGCCGGAGGTCGAGGAGGTCCTCGCCGACGCGTACGCGCGGCTCGCGGAGCTCGAGCTGCGCCAGAGCCACCTCGATCCCGCAGCGAAGGCGATCGCGGACGGCCTCGCGCACGCGCCTGACGCGACGTACTTCCGCGGCCGCCTCATCGAGGTGCAGGGCCTCGTCGAGGAGGCCCGAAGCGCCGCGCTCGCCGACGCGGGCAAGCCCGAGGACGCCGCCCGCGCGCGAGAGAAGGCGATCCAGCTCCTCGAAGAGGTCGTCCGCATCCAGGACCAGGTCATCCAACGCTCCCTCGCCGGCAAAGACGGAGGCACGCGATGAGACGCGGCGCGGTCGTGGGGGCGCTCTCGTTTCTGCTCGGAGCGTGTGCGGCGAACAAGCCGCCGCCGGCGGCGGAGCCCGCGTCGCCCGCGATGCAGGCGCCGCCGCCGATGCAGGCGCAGCCGTACGCCCCGCGGACTTCGCCGCAGGGGTATCCGCAGCCGGGGTACGCCCCGCCGCCGCCCACGACGCCGAGCCGTCAGGCCGGCGCGGACTTCGACAAGGCGCAGCGCGAGCTGGAGGTCGCGGCCGGCGACTGCACGAACGCGTGCCGCGCGCTCTCGTCGATGGATCGCGCGGCGGGCCGCATCTGCAGCCTCACCTCCGGGAGCGACGAGGACGCGCAGCGTTGCAACGAGGCGAAGGCTCGCGTGTACTCTGCACGCGACAAGGTGAAGAGCACCTGCGGCAACTGTCCGGACACGAGCGTGGAGCGGAGCGCCCCGGTCCCGTCGACGAAATGAAGCGCCGTCTCCTCTGCGTGCTCGCCGGCGTCCTCGTCTTCGTCCTCGCGGCCTGCGGCGGCGACCGCAAGGACGCGCGATCGCCCGAGAGCGCGGGCGCGTCCTCTCCCGCGCCCGCGGAGACCGACGACGACTCGCGCCCGGACAGCGCGACGGCGGCGCCGGAGCCGCCACCGCCGCCGCCCTCCCCTGCCCCGACGACGCCGGAGGCGGAGGCAGTCGGCGACGTGCTGCGCGCGTACACGTCGCTCGAGGCGAGCACCGAGCAGCTCCGGCTCGCGGGCAGCGACTGCCTCGCCGCGTGCCGCGCGCTCGCGTCGATGGACCGCGCCGCGGGTCACCTCTGCGGGATGGTCCACGAGGAAGGCCGCTGCACGCAGGCAAAGGAGACGGTCTACTCGGCGCGCGCCCGCGTGAAGAAGACCTGCGGCTCCTGCCCCGACACGAGCGTCGACCCGAAGGATCCCGTCCCGTTCAAGCGCTGACCCGCCCGACGTCGCGCCTCCGCGAAAGCAGTGGTGCGCAGCGCTCGCCACCTCCCGACACGACACGACGGCGGCCGGCGCGCGGCTCCGGCGCAGCGCGTGGCGGCGCATGGTATGAGGGGCGCATGGCGCGCGCGGATGCTCTTCGGGCCGACGTGCGTGAGGGGGCGCGGTGGAGCTGGGGGCAGCGGATCAAGAACGATGCGATCTACATGCTCGCGATGGGGGCCCTCGCGATCGCCGAGCGGATCCCGCCCCGCGCGGCGGTGTGGGTCGGGCGGTGGGTCGGGCTCGCGGCTTGGGCGGCGGGCGCGCGCGCGCGGCGGGTCGCGATCGCGAACGTCGCGCGCGTCCTGCCCGGCGTCGACGCGGGGTCGTTCGTGCGGCGGGTCTACCGCGCGCTCGGGGAGCGGCTCGGAGAAGCCGTCGCTGCGCTCGATCCTGCGCGACCGCTCGTGGCGCTGCCGTTCGTGCCCGGCGCGCGGGCGTGCCTCGACGACGCGATCGCGGAGGGGCGCGGCGTCGTGTTCGCGTCGGCGCACCTCGGGCCGTGGGAGCGCGTCGCGGCGACGCTCGTCGCGGCGGGGGTGCCGCTCACCGTCGTCGCGCGCGAGCCGTACGATCCGCGCTTCGGGCGGCTCTACGATCGGCTCCGCGGAGCGCGGGGCGTGAAGACGGTGTACCGCGGCGCGGACGGGGCCGGCGTGCGGCTCGTCCGCGTGCTCCGGCGCGGCGGTGTGCTCGGCATGCCGATGGACCTCGCGTCGCGCGTGCCGTCGGTGACGGCGCCGTTCCTCGGCGCGCCCGCGCCGACGGCGGTCGGGCCCGCTCGGCTCGCGCTCCGCACCGGCGCCGCCGTCGTCGTCGGGGCCGCGACGCCGGACGGGATCCACTTCGAGCGCATCGTCGTCGCGCCGGACGACGACGAGGTCGCGCTCACCGCGCGGATCAACGACGCGCTCTCGGCGCGGATCCGCGCGTGGCCCGAGGCCTGGCCGTGGATGCACGCACGCTGGCAGGACAACCCGGTTATGCTCGGCCCATGGCGGAAAAGGTCCCGCGCCTCCTCCCAGGCGTCGACATCAAGAAGCTGAAGCTCGACGCGACCGACGGCTTCCTCCTCACGCGCATCGACGGGAAGCTCGCGCCGAAGGACCTCTCGCGCGAGACGGGCCTCCCCGACTTCTCCGTGGACCGCGCGCTCGAGAAGCTCGTGAAGCTCGGCGTGATCGAGATCGTCGACCCGAACGCGCCGCCGCCCGCCCCGCCCGCGCCGCCGGAGGAGAAGAAGCCCGCGTTCGACATCGGCCTCCTCGCGCCGAAGTACGATCCGCAGGAGCTCGAGGAGCCCTCCGACCTCACGCCCGAGCAGAAGAAGAAGATCCTCGACTACTTCTACCGGCTCGAAGACCTCGACTACTACATGCTCCTCGGCGTCGAGAAGGACGCGGACAAGAAGACGATCCGGCGCGCGTACAACCCCCTCGCCGCGACGTTCCACCCGGACCGCTACTTCAAGAAGGAGCTCGGCAGCTTCAAGGCGAAGATGACCGAGGTCTTCACGAAGATCACCGAGGCGCACGACGTCCTCGTCGATCCGGACAAGCGCGCCGAATACGACGCGTACATGGCCGAGGTCGAGACGACGCGCGGCATGGAGGCGATGCTCGAGCGCGCGATGATCGAGTCGCAGCAGGCCC